>CAIRBF010000448.1 GCA_903876715.1 uncultured beta proteobacterium | reverse complement strand
GCGCTGCACGGCGGCTACATCCCCTACGGCGGCACCTTCCTGACCTTCAGCGACTACAGCCGCAACGCCATCCGAATGGCCGCGCTGATGAAGCAGCGCGTGATCCACGTCTTCACGCATGACTCCATCGGCCTGGGCGAGGACGGCCCGACGCACCAGAGCGTGGAGCACGCGGCGAGCCTGCGCCTGATCCCGAATCTGGACGTCTGGCGCCCGGCCGACACGGCCGAGACAGTGGTGGCCTGGACCATGGCCATCGGCAACGCGACCGGCCCCAGCGCGCTGCTGCTGAGCCGGCAGAACCTGCCGTACGCGCCGAAGGCCGGGCTCGACGAAATCGGCAAGGGCGCCTACGTGCTCGCCGAACCCGGAGAGGTGGGCCTGAAGAAGAAGGCGCAGGCGGTGATCGTTGCCACCGGCAGCGAGATCCAGCTCGCGCTGCACGCGCAGGCGTTGCTCGCGCGCGAGCGCATCGCGGTGCGCGTGGTCAGCATGCCCAGCACGACGGTGTTCGATCGTCAGTCCGTGGCTTACAAGAAGAGCGTGCTGCCCGCGGGACTGCCACGCATCGCCGTCGAGGCGGGTGTGACCGACGGCTGGTGGAAGTACGGCTGCGCCGCGGTCGTCGGCATCGACAGCTACGGCGAGAGTGCGCCGGCGGGCGTGCTGTTCAAGCACTTCGGCTTCACGGCGGAGAACGTCGCGGCGGTCGTGCGCAAGGTCCTGTCATCGAAGTAAGGAGAGCCCTCCCATGACCATCAAGGTTGGCATCAACGGCTTCGGCCGCATCGGGCGCATGGTGTTCCGCGCCGCCGTGCAGAACTTCCCCGACATCGAGGTCGTCGGCATCAACGACCTGCTCGAGCCCGACTACCTGGCCTACATGCTGAAGTACGACAGCGTGCACGGCCGCTTCAAGGGCGAGATCGCGGTCGACGGCTCGACGCTCGTCGTCAACGGGCGGCGCATCCGCCTGACGGCGCACAAGGACCCGGCCGCACTCGCCTGGGGCGAGATCGGCACCGACATCGTCGTCGAGGCCACCGGCCTGTTCCTGACCAAGGAGGGGGCGCAGAAGCACCTCGACGCGGGCGCGAAGAAGGTCATCATGAGCGCGCCGTCGAAGGACGACACGCCGATGTTCGTCTACGGCGTCAACCACCAGACTTACGCCGGCCAGGCCATCGTCAGCAACGCGAGCTGCACGACGAACTGCCTGGCGCCGGTGGCCAAGGTGCTGAACGACCACTGGGGCATCAAGCGCGGCCTGATGACCACGGTGCACGCCGCCACGGCGACGCAGAAGACGGTGGACGGCCCGAGCAACAAGGACTGGCGCGGCGGCCGCGGCATCCTCGAGAACATCATCCCCTCCAGCACGGGCGCCGCCAAGGCCGTGGGCGTGGTGATCCCGGAGCTGAACAAGAAGCTCACGGGCATGTCCTTCCGCGTGCCCACGTCCGACGTCTCGGTGGTGGACCTGACGGTGGAGCTGGTGCGCGAGGCCGGCTACGACGAGATCTGCCGCGCCATGAAGGCTGCCGCCGAGGGCCCGATGAAGGGCGTGCTCGCCTATACCGAGGACAAGGTCGTGGCCACCGACTTCCGCGGCGAGTCCTGCACCAGCGTTTTCGACGCCGAGGCCGGCATCGCGTTGGACCGCACCTTCGTCAAGATCGTGGCCTGGTACGACAACGAGTGGGGCTACTCGAACAAGGTGCTGGAGATGGCGCGCGTGATCGCGCGCTGAGGGAGCTGGCAGCGCCCGCGCGACGCCATTGAGTGCGCGTGCATCTGCACCTTCTGTTGCAGCCTAGGCACGCGTGGTTCGCGCCCCGGCACTAGACTCGCGTATGGCTGTGCCTGTGAGCGGCGCCCCCGTCTCTTCAATGGTTGCGATCCCGGGCTGGCGGTGGCGCTGGCGTGCGCTCGCACGGGCGGCCGCCGTGGGTCTGTTCTGGCTTCAGGCGGTCTGGATGGCGAGCTCCGGGTGGGCTGGTGCCGCGCCCCAGCGGACGGCCGCCGACCCTGGGGCCCCGGTCATCGCGGCGGCCCCTGAGCTTGCGGCCCGCGTGATCGTCGCCTACCGACGCGACGCGCAGGTGACGCGCCAGCATCCCTGGTCGCCGGGGGCGTTGCGACGCGAGTCCGGCGCCGTGTTGCAGCGGCGAGCCGATGCGCTGGCGGCACATGCGGGCAGGGCGCTCGTGAGCGGTCGTGCCGTTGGCCGCCGGGCCCAGGTCGTGCGCGCCGCCGGTGTCTCCTCGCAGGCGCTGGCCCAGCGACTGGCCTCGCATCCGGACGTGGCCTGGGTGGCCATCGACGGCTGGCGCCGAGCGTTTACTGCGCCGAACGATGGTTACTACGCCGCTGGGCCCGCGGTGGTCAGCGGCAGCGGGGGTCCCGAGGTCGGGCAGTGGTACCTGCGCCAGCCCGATGCGACCTTCGTCGCGGCGATCAACGCCGAGACCGCCTGGTCGCGGTCCACCGGGCAGGGGGTCGTGGTGGCCGTGCTCGACACCGGGGTTCGGTTCGACCATCCGGACCTTGGCGGCTCCCGCCTCCTGCAGGGCTACGACATGGTCCGGGATGCTGCCGCCGCCAATGACGGCGACGGCGGCCGCGACTCGGATGCCTCCGACCCCGGAGACTTCATCACCGAGGCGGAGGCCAACACGGTGGGCGGGCCCTTCTTTGGTGGGGCGCCCCGCCACTGTGCCGACTACGATCCGCTGACGCGTCGCTACCGTGCCGTCGACAGTTCCTGGCACGGGACGGAAGTCGTCGGACTCCTGGGCGCCGTGACGAACAACGGTTTCGGCATCGCAGGGGTGGCTCACGGAGCCCAGATCCTGCCCGTGCGCGTGCTGGGCAAGTGCGGTGGTTACGACTCCGACATCCAGGCGGGCATCTACTGGGCAGCCGGCATCGAGCAGCCCGGATTACCGGCCAATCCGACGC
Source organism: uncultured beta proteobacterium (assembly GCA_903876715.1). Classification (GTDB taxonomy): domain Bacteria; phylum Pseudomonadota; class Gammaproteobacteria; order Burkholderiales; family Burkholderiaceae_C; genus Rubrivivax. The sequence goes on along the minus strand of CAIRBF010000448.1, from coordinate 8,879 downwards.
CTGCCCGTGTCATCAACCTGAGCCTGGGTGGTGCAGGGACCTGCTCCCAGGACTATCAGGACGCCATCGACGAAGTCACCGCGCGGGGCGTGGTGGTCGTTGCGGCGGCCGGCAACAGCGCCAGCGACTCGGTTGGCACGCCGGCCAACTGCCAGCGGGTGATCGCCGTGACCGGCTTGCGCCATGCCGGCACCAAGGTCGGCTTTTCCGCCCTCGGCCCGCAGATCGCCATCGCCGCACCCGGCGGGAATTGCGTGAACATCCAGTCTGGCCAACCCTGCCTGTACCCTCTGTTGACGACGACGAACCTCGGTTTGGCCCAGCCCGGCGCCTCGGGGTTCACGGACAGCTTCCGCATCTCGGTGGGGACGAGCTTTTCCGCGCCGCTCGTCTCCGGGGCTGCGGCGATGATCCTGTCGCTGCGCCCGGATTGGGGTCAGGCCGACGTCCTTCGAGCGCTGCAGTCCAGCGCGCGCGCCTTTCCCGAGCCGACGGCGGGGTCAGGGGTGGTCAGATGTCCGGCACTGAGCCCAGATGAGGAATGCCATTGCTCGACCGCGCTGTGCGGTGCGGGAATGCTGGATATCGATGCTGCTCTCGCGCTGACTGTGGCCAGTCCGCGCCCGGCGCCAGGTGGTGCGTCCGGCGGGGGCGCAGCGGACTGGGGTTGGCTGGCCGGGCTCGCGGCGGCTTCGGCGCTGATGTCAGCGCGGCGGCTGCGTGGCGGCCGGCGTCGCGGCGCCTGAGTCGCCGGGTCTGTTCGCTGCTGCGGCGGCACCGGATGCTGCCGGCATGCTGGCGCCCTGCTCGCCCAAGGCCGCAGCCACGGCTCGGGGCCGCAGGACCGTCAGCGCTTCCGGCCTGACCTGCTGCTGCAAGCGTTCGGGCTCCCGGCCTTGCAGCGCCGGCGGCGCGGGCGCGAGCGCGCCGAGCCAGCCCTGGGCCCAGGCGAACAGCAGCACATTGGCGCCGATCAGGGACAGGGCCAGCGCGCGCAACATTAGTCAGCCTTCCTGGGCTACCAGGCTTGCATCCAGGCGGATGCTGACGTCGCCCGCATGCACGAGATGCAGGTCGCCCTGGGCGTCACGCACGCGCAGGGCGCCGCTGGCATCCACACCCTCGGCGCGGCCGCCGGGTAGCGCGGCGAGCGTGGTCCGCACCGGATGGCCGCGCAGGACGTCACGCGCCGCGTAGGACGCGGCAAAGGGCTGGAGACCAACGCGTTCGAAATGCCGCAGCGCCCGCAGCAGCGCGGGCGCGACGCGAGCCAGTGCCATGGGTGCGCTGGCGAGGCCAGGTTCCAGCTCGTGCAGGCAGGCGAAGCCGCTGGCGAGTTGCACCACCGGCTGCGGGCGCAGGTTCAGCCCGACCCCGACGACGCACACGCGCTCGCCTGCGCAAGCCACGGTCTCGATCAATATGCCGCCAAGCTTGCGGCCCGGCCCGATTGCGGACCCCGGGTCGCGCAGCCAGAGGTCGTTGGGCCACTTCAGGCCGATGCGCGCCGGGCGCGCGGGGTTGGCCGGGTCCAGCGCCTCGGCCAGTGCCACGCCAACGGCCAGCGACAGGCCGGACCAGTCTCCAGGCGCCAGGGGCAGTGCGAGGGAAAAGGTCAGCGAGGCACCGCGTGCGGACTGCCAGGCCCGTCCCTGGCGTCCACGGCCTTGTAGCTGCTGCTCGGCGACCAGCAGCCGCGGCCGCGTCGGCCCCGGGGCGTCGGCGCGGGCGAGCTCGAGCAGGTCGGTGTTCGTCGATCCAGTCTCGGCGACAAGGCGGACCTGGAGCGCCGGCTCGATGCCGACCAGGATCTGCTGCAAGCCTGCGATGTCCCACGTGGCGTTGCTCATCGGCGCCCACGCGCGCGGTGCTGCGTCGCGCGCGGCGGCTTCGACCGCGACAGCGTCGGTCCCGTGCGCGCGCCCGGCAGCCGGCGTCGTCACCGCTTCGGGGCCAGCATCGTGCCGCGGCAGCGGGTGCTGCCGCACAGGCATTGGTACTGCTTCTTCAACGTGGGCGTGTAGCGCTCGTCGATCACGAGGTGGTAGTCGAAGAACAGTTCGTCGCCCGTCTTGATGCGGCGCAGCGCTTTCACGAAGACGCGCTGACCCGCGACTTCGGTCTCGCAGTTCGGATCGCAGGAGTGGTTGATCCAGCGCGCCGAATTGCCCTGGTGCTTGCCGTCGATGACGTGCTTGTCATCGATGTGGAAGTAGAAGGTGTGGAAGGGGTTGTCCGGGTCGTGCGGGTGGCGACGCAGCGCCTCCTTCCAGCTGATGAGCTCGCCCTTGTACTCGAGCACCGTCTCGCCTGCGGCGATCGGCCGCATCGCGAACACGCCACGGCCATGCACACCACTGCGCCGCACCTGGGTTCGGCGTGACCGGTCGGCGTCGGCCTCGGGCTGCGCTGTCCCGGCGCTGCGTGTAGTCTTCGTCATTCGGTACATTGGATCGTGAGTGCGCAGGCGCGCGTGTGTGCACGGGTGCGCATGCGCTCGCGTCTAATCGAGGATTGTAGGGACGGGTCGGCAGCCAGGTCCCCTCGTTGCCGACAGGAAGAGAAGTCGATGAGCAAGTCCATCATCATTGCGGAAAAGCCGAGCGTCGCACAGGACATCGTGCGCGCGCTCACCCCCGTGGCGGGCAAGTTCGAGAAGCATGCCGAGCACTTCGAGAACGAGCGCTACGTCGTGACCTCGGCGGTGGGCCACCTGGTGGAGATCAAGGCGCCCGAGGAGTACGACGTCAAGCGCGGCAAGTGGAGCTTCGCCCACCTGCCGGTCGTGCCGCCGCACTTCGAGCTGGCCCCGATCGACAAGGCGAAGTCGCGCCTGAACGCGGTCGTCAAGCTGTGTCGACGCAAGGACGTCACCGCGATGATCAACGCTTGCGACGCCGGGCGCGAGGGCGAGCTGATCTTTCGCCTGATCGAGCAGTACGCTGCCGGCGCCAAGGGCACGCTGAACAAGCCGGTGCAGCGGCTGTGGCTGCAGAGCATGACGCCGCAGGCCATCCGCGAGGGTTTCGAACGCCTGCGCAGCGACGCGCAGATGCGCGGCCTGGCCGACGCCGCGCGCAGCCGCTCCGAGGCCGACTGGCTGGTCGGCATCAACGGCACGCGTGCCTTCACCGCCTTCAACTCGCGTGACGGCGGCTTCTTCCTGACCACCGTCGGCCGGGTGCAGACGCCCACGCTGTCGATCGTCGTCGAGCGCGAGGAGAAGATCCGCAAGCACGTCGCGCGCGACTACTGGGAGGTGCGCGCGACCTTCGACGCCGTGGCCGGGCAGTACGAGGGCAAGTGGTTCGATCCGAAGTGGAAGAAGAGCGCCGACGATCCCGAACTGCGCGCCGACCGTCTCTGGAGCGCGGCGCAGGCGCAGGCCGTCGCCCAGGCCTGCCAGGGGCGCCCGGCCACGGTCAGCGAGGAGTCCAAGCCCAGCAGCCAGGCCAGCCCGCTGCTGTATGACCTGACCACGCTGCAGCGCGAGGCCAACTCGCGCTTCGGTTTCTCGGCCAAGACCACGCTGTCCATCGCCCAGGCGCTGTACGAGAAGCACAAGGTGCTGACCTACCCCCGTACCGACTCGCGCGCGCTGCCCGAGGACTACCTCGGCACCGTGCGCAACACCTTCACGATGCTGGCCGACACGGCGTTGCCGGGGCCGCTGCGCGAGCTGTCGATGCACGCGCGCAAGGCGCTGAACGACGGCTACGTCAAGCCGATCCGGCGCGTCTTCGACAACGCCAAGGTATCGGACCACTTCGCCATCATCCCGACGCTGGAGGCGCCGAAGTCGCTGACCGAGATCGAGGCCCGGCTGTACGACATGGTGGTCAAGCGCTTCCTGGCCGTGTTCTACCCGGCCGCGGAATACCTGGTCACCACGCGCATCTCGACGGTGGCCGCCGGCCCGGCCGAGCACCGCTTCCAGACCAACGGCAAGGTGCTTGTCAACCCGGGCTGGCTCGCCGTCTACGGCAAGGAGGCTCAGGGCGAGGACGCCAATCTGGTGGCGGTGCAGCCCGGTGAGACCGTGCGCACCGAGTCGCTGGACGTGAAGGCGCTGCAGACCCGGCCCCCAGCGCGCTACACCGAGGCCACGCTGCTGTCGGCGATGGAGGGCGCGGGCAAGCTGATCGACGACGACGAGCTGCGCGAGGCCATGGCCGAGAAGGGCCTGGGCACCCCGGCCACGCGCGCGGCCATCATCGAAGGCCTGATCGCCGAGAAGTACATGCTGCGCGACGGCCGCGACCTCGTGCCCACGGCCAAGGCCTTCCAGTTGATGACGCTGCTGCGCGGCCTGGGCGTCGAGGACCTGACCAAGCCCGAGCTGACCGGGCAGTGGGAGTACCAGCTCGCGCAGATGGAGCACGGGCGCCTGCAGCGCGAGGCCTTCATGGCTGAGATCGCCAAGATGGCCGAGCGCATCGTGCGCAAGGCCAAGGAGTACGACCGCGACACCATCCCGGGCGACTACGCGACCCTGGCCACGCCTTGCCCGAACTGCGGCGGCGTCGTCAAGGAGAACTACCGCCGTTTCGCCTGCGCCGGGGCCGATGGCGGCAGTGAGGGTTGCGGCTTCTCGATCACCAAGATCCCGGCCGGGCGCGCCTTCGAGATCGTCGAGGCCGAGGCCTTCCTGCGCGACAAGCGCATCGGACCGCTCGACGGTTTCCGCTCCAAGGCCGGCTGGCCCTTCACGGCCGAGATGAAGCTCGCGCACGATGCCGAACTCGGCAATTGGAAGCTCGAGTTCGACTTCGGCGACGAGGCCCGGCAAGCCGAGGGCGAGGGCGAGCCGGTGGACTTCTCCGGTCAGCAGGCGCTGGGTGCGTGTCCGAAGTGCAAGGGCCGCGTCTTCGAGCACGGCACGAACTACGCCTGCGAGCACAGCGTCGGCGCGCCGGTGACCTGCGACTTCAAGAGCGGCAAGATCATCCTGCAGCAGCCGGTGCCGCGCGAGGAGATGACGCGCCTGCTCAGCACGGGAAAGACGGCGCTGCTGGAGAACTTCGTCTCGAACAAGACGCGGCGCAAGTTCAAGGCCTTCCTGACCTGGGACGGCAAGGAGGGCAAGGTCGGCTTCGCGTTCGAGCCGCGCGCGGCCCGGCCGGCCGCGAAGAAGGCCGCAGCGAAGAAGACCGCGTGACCGCCTCTCGGAAGCAGCCTGTCGCGGGGGCGGCGGCATGACGCTGGCGGTGGCCTGGAAGCTGCTCGCCATCTTTGCCACGGTGTGGCTGGGCTGGTTCGCCGCGCGCGCAGGCTGGGTCGGTGGTCGGCCTGGGGCCGGCGCCGGCCTGCCGGCGGCGACGCGCACGCTGTCCGACATCGCCTTTCACCTGTTCGTGCCGGCATTGCTGTTCCGCACGATGGCGCGGCAGGACCTCGCCGCCGTGCCCTGGGCGCACCTGATGGCCTTCTTCGTGCCAGCGCTGGTGTTCGTGGTGGCCGTCTACCTCGGCTACCGTCGCCACGCCGACGGTGGCAGCCCCGCGGCGCCGGCCACGCGTACGGCCGCCGCCAGCTACGGCAACGGGCTGCAGCTGGGCATCCCGATGGCAGCGGCGCTCTTTGGCGAGCCCGGGCTCGCCCTGCATGTCGCCCTGGTCAGCGTGCACGGGCTGATCCTGCTGACCCTGATGACGGTGTTCGCCGAGCTCGATCTGGCGCGCGCTGACCGCGAGGCCACCCTGTGGCAGACGGTGCGCAGCACGGTTCGCAGCGCGGTGCTGCACCCGGTGATGCTGCCGGTGCTGCTGGGCCTGGCCTGGAACCTCACCGGCCTGCCGCTGCCGCCGCCGGTCGACGAGGCGCTGCGTGTGCTCGGTTCCGCGGTGGTCCCGGTGTGCCTGGTGCTGATCGGGTTGAACCTGGCCCAGTACGGGCTGCGAGGGCGCGTGCGCGGCGCGCTGGGCCTGAGCGCGCTCAAGCTGCTGGTGCTGCCGGCGCTGGTGCTGCTGGTCGCCCACCTGGGCTTCGGCCTGGAGGGCATGCCGCTGGGCGTGGTCGTGATGCTCGCCGCGCTGCCCACGGGCAGCAACGCGCTGATCTTCGCGCAGCGCTACGATACCCATCAGGCCGAGGCGACGGCGGCCATCGTCGTGTCGACCACCGCCTTCGCGCTGACCAGCTCGCTGTGGATCGCCGTCCTCGCGCTGGTCGGTCGGCCATGACCGTCCCCGCCGGCCTGCAGGAGCCCAGAGCGTGACCCCGAGCGACATCCCCGCCTACATGGCCCACCTCGGCGCGCAGGCACGCGCCGCCGCCACCACGATGGCCGCCGCGCCGAGCGCGGCGAAGGATGCGGCGCTGCGCGCGCTTGCGCGCCGGCTGCGCGCCGAGACGCCTGCGCTGCAAGTGGCCAACGCGCACGACATCGTCGCCGCGCAGGCCGCCGGCCTGGCTGCGCCCATGGTCGACCGTCTGAAGCTCACCCCCAAGGTCATCGAGACCGTGGCCGAGGGCTGCGAACAGCTCGCCGCGATGCCTGACCCTGTGGGTGAGATCCTCGACGTGCGCCGCCGCCCCAGCGGTATCAGCGTGGGCCGCATGCGCGTGCCGCTGGGCGTTTTCGGCATGATCTACGAGAGCCGCCCGAACGTGACGATCGAGGCCGCGTCGCTGGCCGTGAAGAGCGGCAATGCCTGCATCCTGCGCGGCGGCTCCGAGGCGCTGCACTCCAACCTGGCGCTGTGGCGCTGCGTGCAGGCGGCCCTGTCCGAGGCCGGCCTGCCGCCCGACGCGGTGCAGCTGGTCGAGACCACGGACCGGGCGGCGGTCGGGCGCCTGATCGCGATGCCCGAGTCGGTGGACGTGATCATCCCACGCGGAGGCAAGAGCCTGATCGAGCGCATCAGCGCCGAGGCGCGTGTGCCCGTGATCAAGCACCTGGACGGCAATTGCCACGTCTACGTCGATGCCGAGGTCGACCTCGAGCTCGCGGTGCGCGTCACCGACAACGCCAAGACGCAGAAGTACAGCCCCTGCAACGCCGCGGAGTCGCTGCTCGTGCATGCCGCGCAGGCTGCCGCCTACCTGCCGCGCATCGGCGCCATCTTCGCCGCCAAGGGCGTGCAGATGCGTTGCGACCCGGCCGCGCGCGCGATCCTCGCCGCCGTGCCCGGCGCCGACGTCACGGCCGCGACCGAGGCCGACTGGGCCGAGGAGTACCTGGCCCCCGTCATCAGCGTCAAGGTGGTGGCCAGCCTCGACGAGGCGATCGCGCATGTCAACCGCCACGGCTCGCACCACACGGACGCCATCCTGACGACGAACCACCCGAATGCGATGCGCTTCCTGCGCGAGGTGGACTCCTCCAGCGTGATGGTCAACGCCAGCACGCGCTTTGCCGACGGTTTCGAGTACGGCCTGGGGGCCGAGATCGGCATCAGCACCGACAAGTTCCACGCCCGCGGCCCGGTCGGCCTGGAGGGGCTGACGTCGCTGAAGTGGATCGTGCTCGGCCAGGGCGAGGTGCGGGTCTGAGCGCCCCGGCACGCGCATGACTGCACGGTCGACGGGGTGGTGATGAGCAGCGGGCAGATCGTTGCGCTGATGCTGGCCGCGGTGCTGGTGTTCTGGATGCTCGGCGCCTACAACCGGCTCGTGCGCATGCGCAACGCGATCGGCCGCGCCTGGACCGCTTGCGAGCCACCGCTGCAGCAGCGGGCTGGTGCGACCGCTGCCCTGCTGGAGGCCCTGCGCGAGCCGCTTGCCGCCGAGGCGCCCACGTTGCAGGCGGTGGCCGTGGCGCAGGCGCAACTGGAACAGGCGATGCGCACCCTGAAGTCCAGCCCGGTCTCGGCCGACGCCGCGGCGGAGTTCTCGGTGGCAATGGCGGCGCTCGAGGCGGGGTTGGCGCGCCTGGTCTCGCTGTGCGAGCACGCCAGCGCGCTGCAAGAGCTGGTCGAGGTCACGGATTCCCTCGCGGCTTTGCGCGAGGCGCGTATCGGGCTGACCTTCGGGCGCGAGCTCTACAACGCCGCGGTGTCCGCTTACAACAAGTCCCTGGCTGAGTCCCCGACGCGTCTGCTGGTCGGGCTCTACCGCTTCGGCCCGGCCGGCAGGATCTAGGGCCGACTGAACTAGCCCTCGAACAGGTCGCCGCCGCGCGTCGGCGGAGTGAGGCCGAGGTGGCGCCAGGCCGACTGTGTGGCCACCCGTCCGCGCGGCGTGCGCTGCAGATAGCCCTGCTGGATCAGGTAGGGCTCGATCACGTCCTCGATCGTGCCCGGTTCCTCGCCGATGGCCGCCGCCACGTTGTCCAGGCCCACCGGCCCGCCGTCGAAGCGGTGGATCACGGCTTCCAGCAGCTTGCGGTCCATCAGGTCGAAGCCGCGTGGATCGACGTCGAGCATTGCCAGTGCACGGTCGGCGGTGGCAACGTCGATCAGGCCGCTGCCCCGGACCTGCGCATAGTCCCGCACTCGCCGCAGCAGGCGGTTGGCGATGCGCGGCGTGCCGCGGGAGCGGCGCGCGATCTCCAGGGCGCCGGCGGGCTCCACCGGCACCTGCAGCAGCGCGGCCGAGCGGGTGACGATGCGCGTGAGTTCCTCGTCGGTGTAGAACTCCAGCCGCGCGACGATGCCGAAACGGTCGCGCAGCGGGTTCGTCAGCATGCCCGCGCGCGTGGTCGCGCCCACGAGCGTGAAGGGTTGGAGATCGAGCTTGATCGAGCGCGCGGCCGGGCCCTCGCCGATCATGATGTCGATCTGGTAGTCCTCGAGCGCGGGGTACAGGATCTCTTCCACCACCGGGCTCAGGCGGTGGATCTCGTCGAAGAAGAGCACGTCGTTGCGCTCGAGGTTGGTGAGGATCGCGGCCAGGTCCTTCGGCTTCTCGAGCACCGGGCCCGAGGTGCTGCGCAGGTT
>CAIRBF010000447.1 GCA_903876715.1 uncultured beta proteobacterium | reverse complement strand
GGTAGATCAGGCCCAGCGTGAATGCGGGCAGCACCAGGTGGTGCAGCACGTCGAGCGCGTTCGCGAGCGGGCCGGCCCCCATCAGGCGCACGTCGCGCATGCCGGCGATCGGCATGATGGGCCAGACCTTGCCGAACAGGATGACGAGCAGGATGCCGGTCCAGAAGACCGGCATCGCGTAGCCGATGAGCGAGAACACGGTCACTGCGCCGCTGAAGAGGCTGTCGGGCCGGCGCGAGGCCAGCACCCCCATCAGCGTGCCCAGGACGATCGCGCTCAGCAAGGCGGTCAGCACCAGCAGCACCGTCGGCCCGAGGCGGTCGAAGATCAGTTCCGAGACCGGCTTGTTGTACAGGTAACTCTGCCCGAGGTCACCCTTCAGGCTGCGCCCGACGTAGGTGAGGAACTGCTCGTGCAGCGGCCGGTCCAGACCATAGGCCTTGCGGATGCTGGCCATGGCCGCTTCGTCGGCGCCGCCCATCTCGCCGGCGATCACCTGCGCCGGGTCGCCCGGTGCGGCGTGGATCAGCGTGAAGTTGACCGCCAGCACTGCCAGCACGAGGCCGAAGGCCAAAGCGAGGCGGCGCACGACGGCCCCGAGCGTCTTCAGCATGGGGCGCGAGGTCTGGCGCGGGGCTCGAACGGCGTTGGCAGGGCCTCAGACCTTGCCCACCCCCACGTCGTTCAGACTGTCGATCAGACCCCATACGCCCTTGGGCGGGTTGGCGACATTGGCGCGGTATCCCACGGTGCTGCTGGTCTCGTACAGGAAGGCCACCGGGCAGTCGTCGACGACGATCTTCTGCACGTCCTTGTAATGTGCCTTGCGCTTGGCCAGGTTCATCTCCTTGCCGGCGGCGGCGAGCAACTCGTCGACCTTGGGGTTGCTGTAACCCTGGGTGTTGGACCAGATCACGCCCGGCCGGATGTTGGAACTGAGCCAGGTGCGGTGCACGCCGATGACGGGGTCTCCCCAGTTCCAGACCGTGTCGAAGGTCATCTCGAACTGGCCCGTGGAGACACGCCGCGCCCAGGTGGGGAAGTCGGGAGAGAGGCGCACCGAGACGTCGATGCCCACCTTGGCCAGCGCCGGCTTGGTGTACTCCTGCAGCATCTTGAACTCGGCCGAGCCCGGGATGGCGTCCACCTCCAGCGCCAGGCGGGTGCCGTTGGCGCCGGGCTTGAGGCCCGCGGCGTCGAGCAGTTGCGCGGCCTTGGCCAGGTTGTGCGCGTACTTCTCGACCTCGGCGCTGTAGAAGGGGCTGGCTGCGGAGATCGGCCCCGTGGCGGCCTTGTTCACGCCGCCGAGCAACTGCTCCAGGATCATCTTGCGGTCGAGCGCGAAGCTGATCGCCTGGCGCACCCGCTTGTCGGCCAGCTTGGGACTCTTGGTGTTGAAGGCCAGCCAGACCAGCGGGCCGATGGCGCGCCCGCCCTCGCTGATGACCTGGGCACCAGGCACCTTCTTCACGCGCTCGATCTCTCGCGCGTCGGTCAGCAGCGAGTGCACGTCGACCTCGCCCTTCTCGAACGCCAGGAGCAGGCTGGACGGGTCCTTGTATTCCTTGATGATGATGCGGTCCAGGCGCGGCAGGTCCTTCAGGAAGAAGCGGTCGAAGCGCTCCATGACCGTGACCTCGCCGGGCTTGAACTCCACCAGGCGGAAGGGACCCGAGCCCACCGGGTTGGCATTGCGCGGGTGGATCTTCGGGTCGGTGCCGTCGCCGAAGATGTGCTTCGGGATGATGGGCGTCAGCGAGGTCGACATCGCCAGCAGCACCGCGGGATGCGGCTCGGACAGGCGCACGACCGCGGTGCGCTCGTTCTCGATCGTCACCGCGTTCACCGGGCCGTACATGGTGCGGAAGGGGTGGTGGTCGCGAATGGTCTCGATCGAGAACTTGAGGTCCTCGGCGGTGATCGGCCGGCCGTCGTGGAAGACCGCCCCGGCACGCAGCACGAGCTTGACGCTGCGGTTGTCGTGCGAGAGCTCGAAGCGCTCGGCCAGGTAGGGCTTCGGCTTCCACTGCGCGTCCACCTGCAGCGGCGAGGCGAAGATCTGCGCCGCCGGCATCATGGTGGCGATGCCGCTCTGCACGGCCGAGTTCAGGTGCCGAGGGCGCTGCGTGGTGCCGATGACGAGCACGCCGCCCCGGGCGGCCTGGGCCATGGCCTCGAGGGACCAGCCCGCGAGCGGGCCGGCGCCGAAGGCGGCGGCCGCCTGGAGAAGGCGGCGTCGGTGGATCTGGGTCATGGTTTCTTTCCTCGCGTCTGGGGGTCCTGCGGTGCGTCCTGGGCGGACTGCGCCCCGGCTCGTGGCAGCGCCGCCGAGGGCCGCCTGCGCGTGCCGTGCGGTGCGCTGTAAGTCCAATTCATGTCACGGTGATGATATGCCGCGGCCCAGGCGCGCGGAAGGGCGTCCACCCTCAGGTAAACCCTGGCAACGCGAGGTGTCCGCAGCGCCAGAATGCTTGCCTCGATCAAGCAGCGTCAGCACCTGATTCCATGACCTCGATCACGATTTTCCGTGCCCGTCGAATCATCACGATGAACCCCTCGCGCCCTCAGGCCACGCACGTGGCGGTGCGGGACGGACGCATCCTTGGCGCCGGCAGCCTGGACGAGCTCTCCGGTTGGGGCCCGCACGTGCTGGACGAGCGCTTCGCCGACCTGGTCCTGATGCCCGGCTTCGTCGAGGGGCACTCGCACCTGATGGCGGGTTCGCTATGGCGCCACGTCTACTGCGGCTGGTTCGACGTGGGTGACCCCGACGGCATGCAGGTGGCGGGCTCGAAGTCGCTCGACGCGGTGGTGGCCGCGCTCGCGGCCGCGGCACCCAGTGGCTCGGGCGGCGGCTACATCGGCTGGGGCTTCGACCCGATCTACTTCGGCAACCGACGTTGCCACCGCAAGGATCTGGACCGGGTCAGCACCTCGGTGACGGTGGGGGTGCTGCACGCCAGTGGCCACATCCTGAATGTGAACTCCGAGGCGCTGCGCCGTGCTGGCCTGCTGCGCCCGGGCGTGGACCACCCCGGCATCCCGCTGGGCGAAGACGGTCTGCCCACGGGTGAACTCAAGGGGCCCGAGGCGATGATGCCGCTGATGCCACACGTCGGCCTGGATCGCAGCTTCCTCAGCGGTGACGAGTTCGGCATCCGCGCCTTCGGCAAGCTGGCGGTGCGGGCCGGAGTGACGACCGCCACCGACCTGGCCGCCACCGCGCAGGACCCGGAGATCGACACCTGGCTGCGTGTCACCGGGGCAGACGACCACCCGGTGCGCTTGGTGCCCTTTCTGCGCCTGATCGGGCTGAGCCCGGCCGACGCCGTGGCGCGCGCGGTGCAGATTCGCGCGCGCAGCAGCGAGCAGCTGCGGCTGGGGCGCATCAAGGTCGTGGCCGACGGCTCGATCCAGGGCTTCTCGGCCCGCTTGCGTTGGCCGGGCTACTACAACGGCGCGCCCAACGGGCTGTGGTACACGGCGCCGCAGACGGTGAGGGAGGTCTACACGCACGGCCTGAAGCACGGCGTGCTGATGCACACCCACACGAACGGCGACGAGGCCACCGAGATGGCGCTGGACTGCATGGAAGATGCCCTGCGCGCGCAGCCCACGCCCGACCATCGGTACACGCTGCAGCACTGCCAACTCGCTGACGAGGCCCAGTTTCGGCGCATGAAGGCCCTTGGCATGGGGGTGAACCTGTTCGCCAACCACCATTACTACTGGGGCGAACAGCACCGCGCCATCACCGTCGGGCCCGAGCGCGCAGAGCGCATGAACGCCTGCCGCAGCGCGCTCGACGCCGGCGTGCCCTTTGCGGTGCACTCCGACGCGCCGATCACGCCGCTGGCGCCGCTGTTCACCGCCTGGTGCGCTGTCAACCGGCTGAGCGCGAGCGGCCGCGTGCTGGGCGAGCACCAGCGCATCGGTGTGATGGAGGCGCTGCGCGCGATCACGCTCGGTGCGGCCTGGACGCTGAAGCTCGACGGCGAGATCGGCTCCATCGAGTGCGGCAAGCGCGCCGACTTCGCCGTCCTCGGCGAGGACCCGACCGCCGTCGCGCCCGAGGCGCTGAAGGACGTGCCGGTGTGGGGCACGGTGCAGGGCGGGCGGGTGTTCCCGGCGTGAGCGCGGGCGCGTCTGCCAGCGTGCCGGAATCGCCGGTGCGCGACGCGCAGGGGCAGGGCGCCGATACGGCGCCCCCGGCGTTACCCGCCACCGTCATCGGCGGCTGGCTCGGCGCGGGCAAGACCACGCTCGTCAACCATCTGCTGCGCCAGGCGGGCGGGCGGCGCATCGCCGTGCTCGTCAACGACTTCGGCGAGGTCTCGATCGACGCCGAGCTGATCGAGGGTGCCGATGGCGGCGTGCTCAGCCTGGCCGGCGGCTGCATGTGCTGCAGTTGGGGCGAGGATCTCTTCGGCACGATCGCCCGCCTGCGCGCGCGCCCGAGCGCGCCCGATCTGCTGCTGGTGGAGACCAGCGGCGTGGCCCAGCCGGCCACGGTGGCGCGCCTGCTGCGTCTGGCGCCGGGGCTGGACGTGGAAGGCGTGGTCGTGCTCGTCGACGCCGAGACGGCGCGCGAACGCGCCGCCGACCGCTACGTGGGCGAGCTGGTGCGCCAGCAACTGGCCGAGGCCGACCTGCTGCTGCTGAACAAGCTCGACCTCGTCGCGCCCGGGCAGGCGGTCGAGGTGATGCAGTGGCTGGGCGCGCAGGTGCCGGGCGTACGCGTGGTGCCGGCCGAGCAGGGAAGGGTGGCGCCGGGGGTGGTGCGGGGGGTGGGGCTGGAACTGGCGTCGGAGTTGGGATCTGGGTCTGGATCGAGGTCGGTGTCGGAGTCAGGTCCGGGTCCGGGTCCGGGTTCGGGTTCAGGTTCAGGTTCAGGTTCAGGTTCAGGTTCAGGTTCAGGTTCGGGTTCAGGTTCAGGTTTGAGCAGCGCAGACGCGGAGTGGCCGGCCGCCGGGTCTGCCGTGGAGGGTCCTTCGCAGGGCGCCTGGCAGCCGCGCGCCTGGCAGCCCCTGGCGCGCGACGCCGACACGCGCTTCGAATCCGGCTCGCAGCGCCACGACGGCCCCGTGGACGTGCCCGCGCTGGCGCGCGAGCTCTGCGCGCCCGGCTCGCGCATCGTCCGCGCCAAGGGCGTGCTCCTCGGCCTGGATGGCCGGCCCGTCCTGCTGCAGGTCGTCGGCCGCCGTGCCCACCTCGGGCCGGCGCCGGCGGGCACCGCGCAGGTGGGCTTGCTCGTGTGGATTGCGGTGCGTTGAGGGACTTGGCGCATCCGCCGTCCTGAGCAGCCTGCGCCGTCACCGACGGATGGATCTCCCGATTCCGGGGAGAGAGCCCTGCAGCGCCGTTGGCGCCACCGACGGCTGCCCCGGAATCTGCTCGAGCGGAGCGCGGGCCTTGCTCCCCTCCCCCCTGGCGGGGGAGGGGCTGAAGGCCCTGCTCCTCCTGGAGGCTTACTGGGCAGGGGCCTAGAGGCGGCCGGCTCGCCGCGGCGCAGCCGCTGACGGCGTCGCTGCCGGGCCGGCCCAGCGCGGGCGTTGCGTGCGCAGGCGGTAGCGCTGGCGGTAGTCGGCCGGCCTTTCGCCCGTGTGCTTGAGGAAGACGCGCCTGAAGGTGCCCGGGCTCGGCAGCCCGCTGGCCCGGCCGACCTCTTCCACCGGCAGGTAGGTCGTCTGCAGCAGCACGCAGGCGTGCTCCACGCGCAGGCGTTCCAGGTACTGGTGCGGGCTCATCCCGTGCGTGGCGCCGAAGTGGCGCGCCAGCGTGCGCGCGCTCGTGGCGGCGGCCTGGGCCAGGGCGTGCGCGTCGTAGGGGTCGGCCAGGTGCTGTACGAGCCAGCGCCGCGCGCGCTCGACCATGCCGCTGGGCACCGGCCTGTGCGCCGACCCGGCCGCCGCCGATCGGGCGTGGGCGACCGCGGCTCCCTGCCGCAGCGGCGCCGGGATCAGCACGTCGCGCGCGGCGCTGGCCAGGTCCGCCTGCGGTGTGGAGCCGAGCAGGGCGTGGGCGCGCTCCTCGGCGCGCCCGAGCTGATCGACCTCGCGAGGGCGCACGGCGGCAGGATCACCGTGCCCAGCGGCGGACTGCTCGGGCTGGACGCGGTTAGTGCGGCGCGTGAGGGCCGGATCCACGCGGTGACCCTGGTCAGGCGCAAAGCCGTGGCCGGCCTGCAGGGCGCGCCACTGCTGGTGGAGCAGGGCATCGACCTTGCGAACCTGGTCGAACCGGTGTGCCTGTTCCGCGGCAACGCCCGGGACGCGGCGCGCGGCTTCCCGGCCAATGTCAACGTCGCCGTCGCGCTTTCGCTGGCCGGCATCGGCGTCGACCAGACCCAGGTCGAGGTCTGGGCCGACCCGACCGTCACCCGCAACACCCACACCATCCGCGTCGACGCCGACAGCGCGTCGTTCAGCATGACGATCGAGAACGTGCCCTCGGAGAACCCGAGGACCGGCCGCATCGCCGCGCTGAGCCTGATCGCCTGCCTGCGCAAGGCGCACGCGCCGCTCGCGGTGGGCACCTGAGGCGCCTGACCATCGCCGCCCGGGCGCGGGTCAATCCAGCGCCAGCCCGCCCAGCGCCGTGATCACCTTGCCCCAGCGCTCGCCGTCGTCGCGCAGCATCTGGCCCATCTGCGCCGGCGTGCTGCCGTAGAGGTCGTAGCCGGCCGGGCGGAAGCGGTCCTGGATGGCCGGGTCGGTCAGCACGGCCGTCAGGTCGCGCGAGATGCGCTCGATCACTGCCTGCGGGGTGCCGGTGGGGGCCAGCACGCCGAAGCGGGCGTAGGTGCCTTCCACGCCGGCAAAGCCCAGCTCGGTGAAGGTGGGCACATCGGGCAGCAGGGCCGAGCGCTTGGGGCCGTTGATGGCCAGCGCCCGTAGCTTGCCGCTCTTCACGTGGTTCTGGGCGTTGGCCATGTCCACCAGCAGGGCCGAGATCTGCCCGCCGATCAGGTCGTTCAAGGCCGGGCCCGTGCCCTTGTACGGCACGTGGACCAGCTCGATGCCCGCGGCCTGGTTGAAGGCCTCCACGCCCAGGTGGCCGCCGGTGCCCACGCCGAAGGAGCCGTAGCTCAGCTGGCGCGGGCGCGACCGCGCCAGGGCGACGAACTCCTGCAGGTTGCGCGCTGGCAGCTCGCCGTGGATCAGCAGGGCCGCCTGGGCGATGCCCACGTGCGACACCGGGACGAGCTGGGTGCGCGGGTCGTGCGGCAGCTTGCGCATCACCAGCGGGTTGATGACGACCGGCGAGGCCGAGGTCATCAGCAGCGTGTGGCCGTCCGGCGCGGCCTTGACGACCGCATCCACCCCCAGCACGCCGGAGGCGCCGGCGCGGTTGTCCACCAGCACCGGCTGCTTCCAGGCCTCGGCGAGCCGCTGGGCGATCACGCGTGCGATCAGGTCCGAGCCCGAACCCGCCGCCGTGGGCACGATGATGCGCACGGCCTTGTCGGGCCAGGCGGGCTGGGCGATGACGGACCCGGCTGCAGTTGCCAGCAGCAGGGCGGTGGCGCGCCGTCGGTCGAGCATGACGGGGGTGCGGGTGTGCTTCATTCGATGTCTCCTCTTGTCAACGCGGGGTGGGGCGCACGTTCTCGCGCAGGTGAGGGATGGCCTCGGCGACGCGGCCGGTGCTCTCGGCGAGCTCGTAGGCGTGCCGCACGTCGGTGTAGTCGCGATAGCCGAGCCGTGCCAGCGGGCGCAGCCGCGGGATGTCGATACGGCCGTCGGGCGTGAGCGCGGCGTCGTCGATGTGGATGCCCGTCACTTCGCCCACCAGGATGCAGGCCTGCGCATCGGGGGTGTGCGCGGGGATGTCCATCTGCCGGATCAGACGGCACTCGAACTGCACCGGCGAGCCGCGCACCCGGCGCGGCTTCACGCCTCGGGAGGGCAGCCAGGGGATGCCGACGGCCTCGAACTCGTCCACCTCGGGCGGCAGGTCGCGCGAGCTGGCCACCACCCATTCGCGGAGTTCGAAGGTCGCCATGTTCCAGACGAACTCGCCGGTGTCGACGATGTTGCGCGCCGTGTCCTTCAGGCGGCCGTCCTCGCGCCCGTTGCACACCACCAGCACGGTGGGCGGGTCCCAGGTCACGTTCTGGAACTGGCTGTAAGGCGCCAGGTTGTGCACGCCCGCGAGGCTGACGGTGGAGATCCAGCCGATGGGGCGCGGCACGCAGCAAGACTTGAAAGGGTTGTAGGGGCAGGCCCGAGACCTGCGCGCCGGGTTGGTAGAACAAGTCAGTCTCCTTGTGATGGACTCAAGGTCGCACAGTCTGCCCGGCCTGCGAGCCTGCAAGTTCGTTCTTGCCGAGTGCCAGCGCGTCGGGCCGCAAGGTCGAGATCCTGCGTCGATCCAATCGGGGAAAACGTACCGCATCCCTCCATCAGCCCCTTTGTGATGGCCGATCGGTGCTCTTCGTTCAGAACCTGTTTGGCGCAAACGGCTCGAGGTCAGCGGATGTTTTCAGGTCACTGGCGAGTTCTGCAACGAGCCGGCCAGTGATTCCACCAAAGGTCATGCCCATGTGGCCATGGCCGAAGGCGTGAATGACCTGGGGGTCGCTGGGCGAGCGGCCGATGACGGGTAGCGAGTCGGGCATCGACGGGCGAAAACCCAGCCAGGCGCGGCCCGCAGGGCCCAGACCCGGCACCAGGCGGCGGCTGATGCGCTCGATCATGGCGGTGCGGTGCGGCCGTAGCGGCTTGTCCAGCCCGCCCAGTTCCACCGTGCCCGCAGCCCTCAGCCCCTCGCCCAGCGGGGTCAGGTAGAAGCCGACTTCCGGGTCGCACACGGGAGAGTTCAGGCGGTGGCCGTCCTGGGGGAACAGCACGTGGTACCCGCGCTCGGCGTCCAGCCGGATGCGGTCCCCCAGGCTGGCGGCCAGGCGGCCTGAGCGAGCTCCGGCGGCGATCACGACGAGGTCGCCCTGGGCCACGGCCCGGCCGCCCGCCACCGCGGCACGGACTGTGCCCTGGCGGCTGACGGCCTCCACGGTGGCCTGCAAGACGACCCCACCCCGGCGCTGGAAGTCCTGCGCCAGACCCATCATGAAGTGGTGCGGGTCGTCCAGGCTGCAGGTGTCCGGGAAGCGCACTGCCCGGGCGTAGCCGGGCTCCAGGCCCGGCTCCTCCTCACGCAGCTGCGCGGCCTGCAGCACCTGCATGCGCACACCCTGCCCGGCCCGCATCTGCAGCGTTGTCTGGGCTGCCTCGAACTGTGCCGCCGTGCGGTACACGTACAGGCAGCCGGTGCGGCGCACCCGCGCCTGGAGCCCAGCCTGCTCGATCAGGGGCTCAAGGCCTGCGGCGGTCAGACGGATGAGTTGCCCCAGCACGGCCGTGATGCGCTGCACCTCGCCGGGCCGGCTGGCGCGAATGAAGGACCACAGCCAGGGCAGCAGGCCCGGCAGGTCCCCCCAGAACAGCGACAGCGGGCCGTCGCGGTTGCTCAGCATGCGTGGCACGGCGGCGGTGATGCCGGGCATGGCCACGGGCAGGACTGCGCCGTAGGCGATGGTGCAGGAGTTGCCGAAGCTCGCCGCAGCCTCGTAGCCCACTCCCGGCAGCGGCGGCGCGGGGTCACACACCGTGACACTGTGGCCGGCACGCTGCAGCCACAGCGCGCAGGACATGCCGACGATCCCCGCCCCTGCGACGATCACCCGCTTGCGCGCGGCTTCGGGCAGCAGCGGCAGCGGGGCCAGGGCCTGAAACGAAGGGTTGGGGCTCACCATGGCATGCGGTCCCGCCACCGGTAGTAGCGGATGCTCGGGGCCAGGAACCAGGGCTTGCCGGTGTACAGCGGGCGGGTGGGGAAGGCCAGCCCGTCGAAGGCAGTGCGGCCCTCCGCGAGCCCCAGCACCTGCTGCCCGATGCGCATGCCCAGGTAGCTCCCCATGCCCACGCCCGAGCCGCAGTAGCCCATGGCGTAGTGGATGCCTTCGTGGCGACCCAGGTGCATCATCTCGTCGAAGGTGTAGGCCACGAAGCCGCACCACGAGTGGCTGATGCGCACCGAGGCCAGCGCGGGGAAGATCCCGACCAGGTCGCGGTACAGGATGGGCCCGCTGACACGCGTGTCGGTCTCGTTGAACGAGACCCTCCCACCGAAGACGATGCGCCGCTGGTCGGGCGAGGCCCGGTAGTAGAAGACCACCTTGCGCGTGTCGCTGACGATGCGGTTGTGCGGGATGAGCGCGACCACCTGCTCCCGGGGCATCTCCTCGGTGGCGATGATGTAGCTGCCGATCGGGATCACGCGGCGGCGCAGCCAGGGCGTGAGCGCGCCGGTGTAGCCGTTGGTGGCCACCACCACATCCCGCGCAAGGGTGGTGCCCCGCGCCGTGGTGAGCTTGAACCGCGCACCGTCGCGCTCCAGGCCCAGCACCGGGCAGCGGGGCAGCACCTGGGCGCCGGCGGCCAGCACCCGCTGCAGCAACCCCTGGTGGTAGCGCGCCGGGTCGACGCTGGCGTGGCGCGTGTAGACCACGCCGCCGTGATAGGCGTCGGTGCCGATCTCGGCCCGCTGCTCCGAGCGGGGCACCAGGTAGGCGTCGACGCCGGGCCCCGGGCCGCGGTGCTCGACCTTGCGGGCGAGCAGGCGAAACTGCGCCTCGTTGTGGGCGGCGTGGAAGCGGCCCACCACGCCGAAGCTGCAGTCGATGCCCTCGCGCTGCACGAACTCTCCCAGGTAGGCCAGCGACTGCCGGCCCTCGGCCAGGATGTCCTGGGCCTTCTGCGGCCCATGGCGGCGCGTGAGTGCCTCCAGCGAGGGCTTGACGCTGGTGGAGACCTGGCCGCCGTTGCGTGAACTGCAGCCCCAGCCTGCGTCCTCGGCGTCGAAGACGGCCGTGTGCCGCCCGCCGCGCGCGGTCTGCAGCGCGGCCTGCAGCCCGGTGTAGCCTGAGCCGACCACGGCCACATCCACCTCGGCCGGGGCGGGCAGGGTGGGCAGCGCCGGGCGTGGCGTGTTCTCCCACCAGTAGGGCTGGAGCTTGGCGTCAGCGGCAAAGGGGGCGCTCAAGGCGCTGTGGGGAGCTTGGGTGGGCGGGCTCATGGGCTCAGTGTCGTCTCTTCGAGCAGGAGATCGGCCGCCTTCTCGGCCACCATGACCACGGGCATGTTGGTGTTGCCCGAGGTGACGGTGGGGAAGACCGAGGCGTCCACGATGCGCAGGCCGGCCAGGCCGTGCACCCGCAGCCGGTGGTCGACCACGGACAGCGCCGGGTCCGGCCCCATGCGGCAGGTGCTGACCGGGTGAAACACCGTGGAACACCGGGCCCGGATGTCGTCGATCATCTGCTCACGCGTCTGCACCTCAGGCCCGGGCTGCATCTCCCGCGCCACCAGCCCAGCCAGGGCTGGCGTGGCAGCCAGACGCCGCAGCAAGGCCGCACCGTGGAGCAGGTCCTCGAGGTCCTTCGGGTCCGATAGCGAGTTAGGCACGATGCGCGGTGCCTCCAGGGCGTCGGACGATTTCAGTTCCACATGGCCGCGGCTGCCGGGCCGGCAGGGCTGGGCGCTGAGCATGAAGCCGGGGAAGGGGTCCGGGCTCATCAGCGGCCGCTTGCCCGGTGGCGAGCGGGTGTAGGACAGCGGCGAGAAGTACAACTGCAGGTCGGGCCGGGGAAGCCCTGGGCGGGAGCGTACGAAGCCGCCGGCCTGATTGACCGACAGGGCCAGCGGACCTCGGCGGGTCAGCAAGTACTGAAGACCCACGCGGAGCTTGCCGTGCCAGGGACGCAGCTTTTCGTTGAGGGTGGGCACGCGGGCCCGGTACAGGTGGTCGATGCACAGGTGGTCCTGCAGATGCCGGCCCACCGCCGGGCTGTCATGCACCACGGCGATGCCCAGCGCCGAGAGATGCCGGGACGGCCCCACACCGGACAGCTGCAGCAGCTGGGGCGTGTTGATGGCGCCGGCGCACAGGACGATTTCGCGCGCAGCGCGCGCCTGCGCAAGCTCGCCGCCCACGCTGTAGTGGACTTCCGTGGCGCGCCGCCCCTCGAAGCCGATGCGCTGCACCCGTGCCAGCGTCTGCACCTGCAGCTGCGCCCGCTGCATGGCCGGGCGCAGGTAGGCGGTGGCGGTGGAGACCCGTCGCCCCTCGTGCACGCTGATCTGGTAGTGCGCCACCCCTTCGCTGCTGCTGCCATTGAGATCCGTGCTGCGGGGCAGGCCGGCTTCCTCGCAGGCCTGCAGGAACGCGTTGCACAGCGGGTGCGTCTGGGCGCTGACGTCGGCCACTTTCATCGGCCCGCCGCTGCCGCGCTCGGCGCTCGGGCCAAAGGGACTGTCTTCGAGCTTGCGGAAGTAGGGCAGCACGTCGCGCCATCCCCAACCCGGGTTGCCCAGCGCGGCCCACTCCTCGAAATCCGCGGGCTGGCCGCGCAGCGCCACCATGGCGTTGATGGTGCCCGAGCCCCCCAGCAGCTTGCCGCGCGGCCAGTAGCCGCTGCGCCCGGCCAGGGCCGGTTCCGGCTCGGTGCGGTACATCCAGTTGATGGCTGGGTCGTAGAAACAGCGCCCGTAGCCGATGGGCATGCGCACGAAGAAGCGCTCATCGCTGGGGCCGGCCTCCAGCAGCAGCACCTTGTGGCGGCCGTTGGCGGTCAGCCGCTCGGCCAGCACACACCCGGCCGTGCCGGCTCCCACGATGATGTAGTCGAAAGTGATCACTTCAAAGGCGAAGACCTGCCGGCAGGGGGGGCAAGGGAGCGGGGCCGCCATCGCAAGGCGCATCCAGCCTCAGATGCACGCCCGAAGAGGTTGACATACCCGACACGGCGGCGGGCAGGTCCACTTTGGGGAATCTTCAAGGCCACTGGCTTCGACAGCCGCCGAAGAGTCCCTCAGGCCTGGCCCGTCGCCGCGTGTCGCCGCGACGGGGCGGCGCCGAGCTGCTCCATCACCTGACCCAGCACTTCCACCCCCCACTCGATGTCAGGCGGGCGGACGGCGCCGAAGCCCAGGACCAGACCGCTCGCGCCTCCGTCCGAGGGCGGCGTCAGCGAGAAGCGCGTGATGGGCGAGACCGTGATCGCCCTTTGGCGCGCGGCCTCGACCACGGCCCGCTCTGACAGGGCGGTTTGAAAGCGCGCAATGGTGTGCAGTCCGCTGTGGCTGGGCACCACTTCCAGCAGACCGGCCAGGCGCCGCCCAGCCGCCGCGCACAGGGCGTCGTGCCGCTCGGCGTAGATGCGCCGCATGCGGCGCAGGTGCGAGGAAAAGTGCCCTTCGTCGATGAACTCGGCCACCACGGCCTGCACGACGGTGGGCACGCCTTGAAGCAGCTGACTCATCACGGCCTTGACGGTGTCCACCAGCGAGGGTGGCACCAGCAGGTAGCCCAGGCGCAGGGAGGGGAACAGCGACTTGCTGAAGGTGCCCACGTAGATGACCCGGCCCGTGGTGTCGATGCTCTTGAGCGTCGGCAGGGGCGTGCCGCCGAAGGAGAACTCGCCGTCGTAATCGTCCTCGATGACCCAGGCGCCGGCCTGCTCGGCCGCGTGGAGCAGCGCAAAGCGCCGCTCCAGGCTCATCACCACCCCCAGTGGTTGCTGGTGAGAGGGGGTGACGAAGGCCAGCGAAAAACCTGGGCAGCGCGCCAGGCCGTCTTCCACCCTCAAGCCCTGCGCGTCCACTGGCACGGGCAGCAGATCGGCACCCGCGGCGATGAGGCTGTTGCGCGCCCCGATCGCACCCGGGTTCTCGAACCAGACTGGGTCGCCGGGGTTCAACAGCAGCGAGGCCGTCAGCGAGAAGGCCTGCTGGGCACCGCTGACGATGAAGATCTGCTCGTTGTCGCAGACGATGCCGCGGTTGGCGCGCAGGTGCGAGGCAATGGCCCGGCGCAAACCCGGGTGGCCGAAGGGCTCACCGTACCCCATCACTTCGTCACGGCCGCGCCGCCAGTGCTTGGCGGACAGGCGCGCCCATTGCGCCATCGGGAATGCATCGAAGGCAGGCAGCGCCGTGGTGAAGGCGCGCGGGATGGCGGGCAGCCGCTGACGCTGGCCGAAGAGCTCCAGCGAGCGCTCGGTGGCGCGCGACAGGCGTGGCGGGCAGACCTCGGGCCCGGGGGGGGCATCCGCCGCCATCGGGCGCGGTGCTTCAAGGGCCCGGGTCACGTAGGTTCCCGCGCCCACCCGCGACTCGATCAGACCCTCCGCGGTCAGGCGGTCGAAGGCCTCGATCACCGTGGTCCGTGACACGGCCAGATCGCGCGCCAGTGTGCGGCTGGCTGGCAGGCGCTGACCGGGCGCAATGCCCCCGGACAGGATCAGCTCACGCAGACCGACGTGCAGCTGGGTGCTCACCGGCCTGGACGAGCCATGCTCGAGGCGCATCGACAGCAGCAGGGCTCCGCCCGCGCGCTTGACCATCCCCCGGCCTCCTGTGTGTGGGCTGAAATCTCAACAAACGGTATCACGCAATATTCAAAATGGATCTTCCTGGCAGTCCATTTCCGTACGCATCATCGGCCTATGCCGAGGGTGAGATGTCGGGTCTTGCACCCTGAGCCACCGGGCACCAGGAAAAATGTCGGGGGGGACGTTTGAAGATCCAGCGCATAGAGACGTTCTGCGACCCGTTTGTGGGTTTCGTGCGGGTCACGGCCGACAACGGCGCGCAGGGCTGGGGGCAGGTCTCTCCCTACCAGGCCGATATCACCTGTACCATCCTGCACCGTCAGGTGGCCCCCTGGGCCCTGGGGCGCGACGCCCTCGATCTGGAGGACCTGGTGGACTACGTGTTCGAGCGCGAGCACAAGTTCCCGGGCTCCACGCTTTACCGCGCCATCGGGGGGGTGGAGACCGCCTTGTGGGACCTGCGCGGCAAGCTCGAGGGCAGGAGTGTGTGCGAGTTGCTGGGCGGCACACCACGACGCCTGCGTGCCTACGCCTCCTCGATGAAGCGCGACATCACACCGCGGGACGAGGCCGCCCGCCTTTGCGCGCTGCGCGACCGCCTGGGCTTCGATGCCTTCAAGTTCCGTGTGGGTGCCGAGTGCGGACGCAATGTCGACGAGTGGCCCGGCCGCACGGAGGAGATCGTGCCCACCATGGCGCGCGCCCTCGGCCCGGACGTGGCCCTGATGGTGG
>CAIRBF010000446.1 GCA_903876715.1 uncultured beta proteobacterium | reverse complement strand
TCCTCCTTTACTTCGCTACGGACGGCGCCGCACCCCATCGGGCACGCTGCCTGTGGGTATGCCCCGAAGGAACAAATGCGGGCTGCCAGCGGGTGGGGGTGACCCCCGTAGCGAAGTAAAGGAGGAGCCGGCGGCCGCCAGGCCGGCGGCGGGGGACATGAGCGTAGGACGGCGCCGCGCCCCATCGGGCCAGAAGCAATGCAGGCGAGCAGCCGAACGGACAAACACCCCCTCACCCTAAACCTCCCGCCGCAATTCACTCTCGTGCCAATGCCCCAGCAGCAGCTTGGCCAGCGCGGCGAAGACGATGAAGATCACGATGCCCAGCAGCGACACCAGCAGCAGCGCGGCGAACATCATCGGGATCTCGGTGCGGAAGCTCGACTCCAGGATGCGTGAGGCCAGCCCCGTCTCGCGGCCGGCGGCGCCGGCGGTGTACACCGCCACCACCGCGCCGATCAGGCTCAGGCCGCCAGCGATCTTCAGACCGCCCAGGAAGTAGGGCAGCGCGCTGGGCACCAGCAGCAGCCGGAAGCGCTGCCACGGCGTGGCGCCGTAGAGCTGGTACAGGTCGCGCAGGTTGCTGTCGGCGCTCTTCAGCCCGATCACCGTGTTCGACAGGATGGGGAAGAACGCCACGATCCACGCGCAGATCAGCAGCGCCGAGGTGGTGGAGTCGACATAGATCAGGATCAGCGGCGCGATGGCGACGATGGGCGTGACCTGCAGCACCACCGCGATCGGGAACAGCGCGATCTCGACCCACTTCGACAACGCGAAGGCCATCGCGATCAGCACCCCTCCCACCACCGCCGCGCCCAGCGCCATCATCGTGAGCTTGACCGTGAACCACAGCGAGGGCATCAGGTTGCCCCAGTTCTTGGCCAGCGTCTGCAGCACGAGGCTGGGCGCAGGCAGGATGTAGTGCGGGATCTGGTTCACACGCACCGTCGCCTCCCAGGCCAGCAGCAAGGCCGAGATGATGACCAGCGGCAGCACCATCCGGCCCACGGACTCGCGCCGTTGCGAACGCGCCAGGCGCAGCGCCTCGGGGTTGGGTTCGGCGGCGGCAGAGGGCAGGGTCGTGGTGTCCATCGATGGGGCGGCGGCCGGAGGGGTGCGTAGTGGAGCGGCAGGACAGGCAGGAGGCAGGGTCAGGTGGTCAGCAGTCCGGGCTGTCACGCTCAGTGATCGACGGCCACGCCGTCCATCGTGCCGTGCAGCGCGCGCTGCACCCGCTTGACGTACTCGTTGTAGCGCGACGAGACGTGGAAGTCGCTGCTGTGGCGCGGGTAGGGCTCGTCGATCGCGATCTCGTCGATCACGCGCCCCGGGCGCGGCGCCATCACGACGATGCGGTCGGACAAGTAGACCGATTCGTAGACGCTGTGCGTGACGAAGACGACGGTGAAGCGGTGCTCGCGCCAGATCGCCAGCAGGTCGTTATTGAGCTTGCCGCGCGTCATCTCGTCCAGCGCCGCGAAAGGCTCGTCCATCAGCAGCAGCCGCGGGTGCGTGACGAGCGCGCGCGCGATCGACACCCGCATCTTCATGCCGCCCGATAGCTCGCGGGGGTAGACGCCGGCGAACTTCGACAGACCCACCATCGTCAGCGTCTCACGCACGGCGGCGTCGGCGGCGTCGCGCGCAACGCCGGCCAGGCGCAGCGGCAGCCAGACGTTGTCGAACACCGTGGACCAGGGCATCAGCGTGGGCTCCTGGAACACGAAGCCGAGGTCGCGCTCGGTCTTCGGCGCCTGGGCGCCGCGCTGCTGGTGCCAGGTCAGCGTGCCGGCTGTGGGCGACGACAAGCCGGCGATCAGGCGCAGCGCCGTGCTCTTGCCGCAACCCGAAGGGCCGAGGAAACTGACGAAATCGTGCGCGCCGATGGACAGGCTCATGTCCTGCAGCGCGAGGGTGCCGTTGGCAAAGCGCTTGCTGACACGGTCGAGCGCAACCAGGGGCGCCGAGGGCGGCACGGCCGCCGGCGCGGTGGTGTGGGCCGCAGCCGAAGTCGGCATCGAAGCAGCATCCATGCTCAGCGCCAGGGGGGTTGGTTGTCCAGGCGGGCGAGGTCGAAACGCTGGACCTCGCGCAGCAGTTCAATGAAGCGGTCGCTGACGAAGTCGAGCACCGCGCGGCCCTTGTCGGCGGTCGCGAGCGTCGCGTCGCCGCAGGCGCCCTCGGGGTTCAGGTCCTGCGTCTGCCAGCCAAGCTTGCCCGTGGGCGTGATGCTCAGGAATCGGTTCTCCTCGGCCAAGCGCTCGGTCAGCGAGCGGAAGTGGCGCGCGTGCTGCATCTGCACCGTCTGCGGCGCGAGCGCCAGCATCACCGAGGTCTCCAGGTCGCCGGCGTGGATGCCGTGGCGCATCTCGTGGTCGGTGAACATGCCTGCCGGCACGCCCAGCGTGTACCAGTTCGCCGCCACGACCATCATCGCGTGTCGCTCGCGCAGGTCGCGCGTGACGATGTCCATCACGTTCATCTGCCCGCCGTGGGCGTTGAAGAACACGAGCTTGCGCACGCCCGCGCGCGCCACGCTCGCGCCAACGTCCATCCACAGCGCCATCAGCGTCTGCGCCGACAGCGTCACCGTGCCCGGGTACAGCGAGTGCTCGTTGCTCTTGCCGTAGGCCGTGGGGGGCAGAAAGAGCACCGGCAGGTCCTCGGGCAGCTTCGGCGCCGTGGCCGCCACCACGCCCTCGATCGTGGCGATGTCGGTCGAGATCGGCATGTGCGGGCCGTGCTGCTCGACCGCGCCCACCGGCAGCACGGCGATGAGCTCGCCGCGCGGCAGACGCGAGAACTGCTCGCTCGTGTAATCGATCCAGCGGCGGCTGTGCCAGGTGCTCACGGAGGCTCCCAGGGTGAAGGCGGCAAGGGTCTCGATCAGGAACGCGACGCTATCGGATTCTGACCAATTGGTCAGTATCGAAAACACCTAGTGAGTCATTTCATTCTTGCAATCTAACGACAGCCCCAGATGGAGACGGTGATTTCCTGAACGAGCGATCAAGTTCAGTAGCCATGCGCGAGCGTTGGCTACCGCTGCGCTGCCGAGCGTCCAACCCTCCCATCACCCCGCCTGCGAACCGGTGTCCCAGGCGGACCCGGCGCATCGCCAGCGCATGACGCACACTTGCAAGTGCCGTGCCTGGCATCGCCGGGCCGCCTGGCCTCCGGCCGACCCGCACCGCCGCCCGCGCCCCTTGCACCATGATCTCCTCCGCCGCCTTCCGCTTCGACAACAGCTACGCGCGCGAGCTGCCTGGCTTCTACGTGGCCTGCCGCCCTGCGCCCGTGCCCGAGCCCCGGCTGCTGTTCCTCAACCACGCGCTGGCGCAGGCGCTCGGGCTCGACGCCGAAGCGCTGGACGGCCCGGCCGGCGCGGCGCTGTTCGCCGGCAACGCCCTGCCGGAAGGCGCGCAGCCCATCGCCCAGGCCTATGCCGGGCACCAGTTCGGAGGCTTCTCGCCCCAGCTCGGCGACGGGCGGGCGCTGCTGATCGGCGAGGTCTTCGACTGCCAGGGGCAGCGCCGCGACATCGCCTTCAAAGGCTCGGGGCGCACCCCCTTCTCGCGCGGCGGCGACGGCAAGGCCGCCGTCGGGCCGATACTGCGCGAGGTGCTGGTCGGCGAGGCGATGCACGCGCTGGGCATCCCGACGACGCGCGCGCTCGCCGTCGCCGCCACCGGCGAGCCGGTCTACCGCGACCGCGTGCTGCCCGGCGCGGTGCTGACGCGCGTGGCCGCGAGCCACCTGCGCGTGGGCACCTTCCAGTACTACGCCGCGCGCGACGATGCCGCGCGGCTGCGGCAGCTGCTCGACTACGCGATAGCGCGCCACGACCCGGCGCTGGCCAACGCGCCGCAGCCGGCGCTGGCGCTGCTGGACGCGGTGGCGCAGCGTCAGGGCCGGCTGATCGCGCAGTGGATGAACGTCGGCTTCATCCACGGCGTCATGAACACCGACAACATGACGATCTCGGGCGAGACCATCGACTACGGCCCCTGCGCCTTCATGGAAGCCTTCGACCCCGACACCGTCTTCAGCTCGATCGACCACCAGGGCCGCTACGCCTACGGCAACCAGGCGCGCATCGCGCAGTGGAACCTCGCGCGCCTGGCCGAGGCCCTGCTGCCGCTGATCGTGCCCGAGGGCCAGGCCGACGACGAGGCGGCGATCGAGCGCGCGGTGGCGGACGCGACGGCCATCCTCGAAACCTTTCCGGCCCGCTTCGACGCCGCGCTGCGCGCGGGCCAGCGCGCCAAGCTCGGCCTGCGCGAGCAGCCGGCCGCGCCGGACGCCGCCCCGACCGCGCCGGGCGAAGACCCCGCTGCGGCCCTGGCCGACGACTGGCTGGCCCTGCTGCAGCGACAGCAGGTGGACCACACGCTGGCCTGGCGCCACCTGGCCGACGCCGCCGCGGGCGACGAGACGCCGCTGCGCGCGCTGTTCGCCGACCCCGCCGCGCTGCAGCCCTGGCTGGCGCGCTGGCGCGCACTGTGCGCCGCCGAGGCCCCCATGCCCGCCGCCGAGCGCGCCGCGGCCCTGCGCGCCGCCAACCCCCGGATCATCCCGCGTAACCACCGGGTCGAGGAGGCGCTCGCCGCCGCCAGCGACCACGGCGACCTCGGCCCCTTCGAGCGCCTGCTGACCGCGCTGCGCCAGCCCTTCGCCGACGACCCTGCGCTCGCTCGCTACGCGGAGCCCGCGGCGCGCGAGATCACGCAGCGCTACCGGACGTTCTGCGGGACCTGACCAGGGCTGCCGGCCCGTGGCGAGGCCCGCGGCCTCATGGCAAGTCCTCATGGACCTGGCCGCCGGGATGGCCGGACACTGCGCTGCCCGCGCCCGCCCAGGGCTGCCAGGCATCGACGCGGAGGTGATTGACACCATGTCCACCGTCATTGCAGGCAAAACGGCTCCCGGGTCCCGCCCGGGTCTCGCTGCGCGCGGCTGCGCCGGCGCCCTCTTGTCCGTTGTGGCCCTCGGCGGCGGCGTGTGGGCCATGGATCGCCCGGTCGCCGACGCCGGGCCGGCGCCGCGCACGGCCTGGGTGGCCCAGGCACCGGCCGCAGGTCCATCGCCAGGCAGCACGGCCAACCCTGTCGAGCCGCTGTCGAACGGCCTTGTCTTCTCGATGACGTCGCTGGACGTGAAGAACCGCCTGGGCGATCCTGGCCGCAAGGCCGGTTTCCCGTCGTGCGTGCTCGACTTCGGCGCCTTCGTCGCGGAAACCTGCTACAGCGCCCAGGACCGGATCACGCGCCTGTCCCTGCGCCGCGCAGGCGTGCAGCTCAGCAGCGGTCTGGGCGTGGGCAGCTCGCAGGCCGACGTCGTGCGCGTGCTCGGTCAGGCCTTCGGTGCCCAGCTCGGGCCGTACAGGATCGAGGTGTCCTATGACGCCGGCCGCGTGTCGCAGATCCGTATCGACCACGACCCCGACAAGGCGAGAGCGCCATCCCAGCCGCCCGCGCCGGCCTTGGCCACAACTCCAGCGCGGCCGGCGGCGTCGCCGGGCGCCGACCCCGTGCAGCCCCTGTCCAACGGCCTCGTCTTCTCGATGACGTCGCTGGAGGTGAAGAACCGCCTGGGCGACCCGGGCCGCAAGGCCGGCTTTCCCTCGTGCGTGATGGACTACGGCGCCTTCGTCGCCGAGACCTGCTACAGCGCCCAGGACCGCATCACGCGGCTGTACCTGCGCCGCCCGGGCGTGCAGCTCAGCAGCGGCCTGGGCGTGGGCAGCAGCCAGGCCGACGTCGCGCGCGTGCTGGGGCAGCCCGCCGGCGCCCAGCTCGGCGCGTACAAGATCGAGGTCAGCTACGACCGCGGGCTGGTCACGCAGATCAAGGTTGATCACGACCCGGCAGCCGCCGCGCCGGCCACCGATGCGGGCACGACCGCAGCCGACCAGGCGCGCAACAACCACTACATGAACCTGATGCAGCTGCAGAACCGGCTGGACCAGAACGGCACCTTCGGCCACAACCCGGCGCGCAGCCCCTGACCGAGCCGGCGTCGCAGCGCCTGCCGCTCCGGTGGGGATCGGCCACCGAGCCTGGGGTCAGGCCCCTCCCACCTCGCCCCAGCCCCCACCCCCCGGCAGGTCCACGCGCAGCAGCCCGCCGGCCGGCACGGCGATCGTGCCCTTGCCCTCGTAGACGCTCACCGCGCCGTCAGGGGTCTCCACCTCCACGCGGCCGGGCGCGCCGGGCTGGCCGCCCTGGCGCCCGCGCGCCGGGTTGGCGCGGCGGTCGAAGGTGGCGGCCGAGCAGGCGAAGGGAGCGCCATCGCGAGCGCCCACGACGATGCGCTGCGCGCGTCCGCCACGCCAGCGCCCGGCGCCGCCCGAGCCGTCCAGGTACTCCTTGTGCCAGAACACCAGCGGCGCCTGCGACTCGGTCACCTCCACCGGGATGCCACCCACGCCGCTGGGGAAGGCGGTCGTCGACAGGCCGTCCTTGGTGGGCCGCGCGCCGGTGCCGCCCAGACCGACGGCCATGACGTTGAAAGGCGCGCCCTCGCGCGCGTCGCGGTTCATCGCCAGCACCCAGATGCTGCCGGCGGACTCGGCCGGCACACGGCCGCCGAGCGCCTGTTCCAGGCAGCCGAACATCAGGTCGGGCAGCATCTGGCCGACGACGTGGCGCGCCGTCACCGGCGCCGGGCGCAGGGGATGGACCACGCTGCCCTCGGGCGCGCGCACCTCGAAGCAGGCCAGCGAGCCGGCGTTGTTGGGCACCTCGGGCGCGATCAGGCACTTCAGGCCGAAGACCGAGTAGGCATCGGTGTAGCACTTGGGCGAGTTGATGCCGCGGCCCGAAGCAGGCGAGGAGCCGGCATAGTCCACCGTCAGGTGCCCCCCGGCCACGCGCAGCTCGGCCTGCAGGTGCAGCGGCTCGTCGTAGCCGTCCAGCGTCATCGTCGCGCGCCAGCAGCCCTCGGGCAGGCGCGCGATCGCCGCGCGCGCGGCGCGCTCGGACTGGCCGAGGATGTGCGCCGCAAGCGCCTCGATGTCCTGCAAGGCGAATTCGTCCATCAGCCCGAGCAGGCGGCGTGCGCCGACCTCGTTGCAGCTCACCAGCGAGAGGATGTCGCCGCGCGCCTCGATCGGGTTGCGTGAGTTGGCCTGCACGATGGCCAGCAGGTCCTCGTTCAGCACCCCGGCGCGCTTGAGGTGCAGGTGGGGGATGCAGGTGCCCTCCTCGTAGACCGAGCGCGCCTGGGCCGAGAAGCCGATGCCGCCGACGTCGATGGTGTGGCAGGTCGAGGCGAACAGCGCCACCGGCCGGCCGGCGCGGAAGACGGGCGTGACGACGACGTAGTCGAACAGGTGGCCGGTGCCGAGCCAGGGATCGTTCGTCACCAGCACGTCGCCCTCGCGCAGGCGGTCCAGCGGGTAGCGGTCCAGGAAATGGCGCACCGCCACCGCCATCGTGTTGACGTGGCCCGGCGTGCCCGTGACCGCCTGGGCGAGCATGCGCCCGGCGGTGTCGTAGACGCCGGCCGAGAGATCCCCGGCCTCGCGCG
Source organism: uncultured beta proteobacterium (assembly GCA_903876715.1). Classification (GTDB taxonomy): domain Bacteria; phylum Pseudomonadota; class Gammaproteobacteria; order Burkholderiales; family Burkholderiaceae_C; genus Rubrivivax. Next base: position 1,609 of record CAIRBF010000446.1, on the reverse strand, counting down.
CGACCGAGCCGAAGGCCGTGCGCAGCAGCGCCTGCGCCTGCTCCTCGACCACCGAGATCAGGCGGTTCCACATCACCTGGGTGTGGATGGCGCCGAGCAGGGAGAGCGCTGACGCGGCGGTGGTCCCCTGCTCCTGCGGCCCCTCCTGCGCCAGGGGGGGCGAGGGGGGAACCCGCGACTGCGGACCGTTGTTCATGCCGCCTCCATCCACAGGTGTCCGTGGCTGTCCAGCCGCGCCTGCCAGCCGGCGGGCACGACGACCGTGGTCTCGTCCTCGGCCACCAGGGCCGGTCCGTCGATGCGCTCGCCCGGGGCGAGATCGAAGCGCCAGTGCAGGCCGAAGGGCTGGCGTTCGCCCCGGGCGGGCTCCCAGGCCTCGCGCGATGCCGACGCTGCGCGCAGGCGCACGGCTGCGGGCAGCACGGCCTGCTGCGCCGGCGGCGGCGCCGTCGACACCGTGACCGACCAGGTCACGACCTCAACCGCCGAGCCCGGGATGCGCAGGCCGTAGACCTGCTCATAGACCTGCTCGAAGCGCTCAGCCAGCGCGGCAAGCGCCGCCGCGTCCACGGGCCCCTCGTCGGGGCCGGGCAGGCGCACGCGCTGCTCATGGCCCTGGCCGGCGTAGCGCAGTTCGGCCAGCCGCGTCTCGTGCAGCACCTGCCCGCCAGCGGCCGGCTCGACGACAGCGCGCGCCTGCGCCGCCATCGCGGCCAGGCGGGCCTGCACCGCCGCCGGGTCGGCCCGCTGCAGCAGCGCCAGGTCGCTGCGCACGACCTCGAAGGCGATCGGCGCGCGCAGGAAGCCGATGGCCGAGCCCACGCCCGCGCCCGCGGGCACGATCACGCGCCGGATGCCCAGCTTCTGCGCCAGGCGCCCGGCGTGCAGCGGCGCGGCGCCGCCGAAAGCGATCATCGTGTGCTCCTCGGTCGCGCGGCCGCGCTCGATCGCGTGCACGCGCGCCGCGTTGGCCATGTTCTCCTCGACGATCTCGCTCACGCCGGCCGCGGCCCAGAAGGCGTCCATGCCGAGCGCGTCGCCAACGCCGGCCTGCAGCGCCTGCGCGGCACGGGCCGCATCCAGCGGCAGGCGGCCGGCGGCAAAGCGCGCTGCATCGATGCGGCCCAGCACGAGGTTGGCGTCGGTCACCGCCGGCAGCGTGCCGCCGCGGCCGTAGCAGGCCGGGCCGGGCTCGGCACCGCAGGAATCGGGGCCGACGGTGATGCGGCCCATCGCGTCCACGCGCCCGATCGAGCCGCCGCCGGCGCCGATCTCGACGAGCTCGATCACCGGCACGCGCACCGGCAGGCCGCTGCCCTTGAGGTTGCGCCAGGCGCGCGCCACCTCGAAGCGGCGCGAGCGTTCGGGCTCGCCGTCCTCGATGAGGCAGATCTTGGCCGTGGTGCCGCCCATGTCGAAGGCGAGCACGTCGCTCAGCCCGCACTCGCGCGCCAGGTGCGCGGCCAGGATGGCGCCGCCCGCGGGCCCGGACTCGACGAGCCGGATCGGGAAGCGCGCCGCTTGCTCCAGCGTCGTCAGGCCGCCACCGGACATCATCAGCAGCAGCGGGCAGCCCAGCCCCCTTTGCAGCGCGGCGTCGCGCAGGCGC
>CAIRBF010000445.1 GCA_903876715.1 uncultured beta proteobacterium | reverse complement strand
GCGTCGGGATCGGCCAGCGCGACCTGCACCGTACCCGCGGCCGCCACACGCGCCCGGTCCGCGTCGATGCGCGCGATCTCGTCGCCGAGCAAGCGCAGGCTGGTGTAGCCCGTGGCCTGGCCGTCGCCGTCCAGGTCGCCCTGCGTGAAGTCGACCACCCGACCGCCCAGCTCGCCCGTCGACGGCCCCAGGTTGAGCGACAGGGCGAGCCCGCCCGCCTCGAGCGTCAGCCCGTCCAGGCCCACCAGCGCGGCGCGACTGGCCCGGGCCTCGGCGCCGACGAAGGTGCCGCCACCGCCCTGGTCCACCAGGATCGCCACGCCGAAGCCCGCGCCCTCGAGCGTGACGCCAGTGAAGGCGTCCGTGCCCGCGCCTGCGCCCATCTGGATGTCGATGTCCTGGCCCGACAGCAGCGTGGTCTGCATGCTGCGGCGCGATCCGTCGTCCAGGGTCGCCACGCGCGGCCCCTGCAGCGCCAGGCTGAAGCTGCCGCTGGCGCTGACCAGGCCGCCGAGCCCGACGGTCGCGTCGAAGCCCAGCGCCATGAAGGCCCCGGCGTCGGCGCCGAAGTCCAGCGCGAGCGTCGACTCGCCTTGGCTGCCGCTGGCCGGCGCCGTGACCACCGCGATCGAACGGTCCACCACCGTGCCGTCGGCCGCCGTGCTGACGCCCAGGTCCAGCACCTGGTCGTTGGCGAAGCCACCGCGCGCGCCCAGCGCCTGGTTGGTCTCGAAACGCAGGGACGTCGCTTCGACGTCGATGAGGCCGGCCGGCAGGCCCAGCGCCTGCGCATCCAACGCCACCGAATCCACGTCAACCTTGACCGCGAGCCAGCTGCGGTCGTCGCCCACCTGCGCGCCGGCCGGACGCAGCAGCGCGGCGGCCAGATCCAGGCCCTGGACCTCGATGCCCAGCACCGACGCGCTCGCGTCCTTGACGCCGACCAGGAAGCCCTCGAGCGCCTCGGTACGCCCGCCCACGCTGACGTCCAGCGCCTGCTGCGTCACCACCACCGTACCACTGGCCTCGAGCCAGTTGCCCAGCGCGAGCGACATGGTGCCGGCGACCTGCACGATCGCGTCGTCCTGCGTGAACCCGACAGCGCCGCCCGAGCCCGCCTGCAGGCTCAGCCCGGTGACGGCCCAGTCCACCGCGCGGCCGTTCTCCTGACCCCAGGCGTCACGGCCGAAGCCGCGGTTGAACTCCAGCGCCAGGTCGGTCCCGGTCATCACCACGCCCAGCGACTCGGTGCCGAAGACGCCCGCCTTGTCGGCGGCGCCGGTGACGGCGAGCCAGCGGCGGTCGTCCGCGGCATCGACGGCGTCGGCCAGCGCCAGCCCGAAGTCCAGGCCCTCGACGGCGAAGCCGATGGCGCCCTCGTCGGCGCCGGTGGCCATCCGCGCGTTCACACCCTGACCCACGACTGTGAGCAAGCGCGTGCGGACCTGCTCGAAGACGCCGCCGTCGATCGCCGTCGTCACCGAGCCCCGGGCGCTGGCGAAGGATCCGTAGTTCGAGCGAACGACCGCGATCGACGCCACGTCGGTGCCGGCCAGGGCGCCGGCGAAGCGGATCATCGGCTTGTCGGTGCCCGGCGCGGTGCTGACCTGGACACGCGCGCCCTCCACGGGGATCAGCGCGGCGTTGAGCGCGCCCTCGATGGCGGCGTTGTCCTCGCTCAGGTGCAGGTCACGCGTGGCCACCGTCAGGTCGCCCACCGTCATCTGCAGGCGGTACCAGCTGCCGCCGAACAGGCCGGAAGAGACCTCCAGCACCTGCACCTCGTCGCTGGCCTGGCCCAAGGTCACGGTCTTGGTGGACTGCTCGAACCCGACCGAGCCCGACAGGCTCAGCAGGCCCGCGAAGCCGAGATCGACGTCGCCCTGCACCCGCAGCAGCTCACCCTGGGCGCCGTCCATCGTCAGCGCCTGCGCGGTGCCCGCGCCGGTGCGCACGGCGTAGGCCTGTTCGCCCGAGAAATCAACCACGTGCGCGTCGGCGTCCAGGCCGTTGGGCAGCTCGAGCGCGCGGTTGACCTCGAGGTTCAGGCTGCGCGCGGCCAACGTCAGGTCCGGCAGGCCGACGGCCTCGACCGCGCCGGCCTGCGCCGACAGCGCGAGCCAGCGCGCGCCGTCCAGGGCCACGCCGGCGGCGTCGTTCTGCCCCGCCTGGGCCGAGAAGACGGCCAGCGCGGCGTCGACGTCGGTGAGCGAGAAGCCCACCGCGGCCTCGTTCACGGCGTCGCCCTCGTCGATCCGGCCGTCGCCGTTGGTGTCGCTGCGGTAGGGGCCGTCGAAGCCGACGAAGGCGTT
>CAIRBF010000444.1 GCA_903876715.1 uncultured beta proteobacterium | reverse complement strand
TGAAGTCCTCCATCACCTGGCGCCCCTGGATGTAGCTGGCGCGGCAGTCGTCGCCGCGCCCCGCCAGCAGCAGGTTCTTGAGCGGTTCGAAGATCGGCCCGAGGTGGGCACCATTCAGGTCGAACACCACGATGTCGGCCTGGGCTCCGGGCGCCAGCCGGCCCAGGTCGTCGCGACCGAGCGCCTGCGCGCCGCCCAGCGTGGCGGCGTTGAACAGATCAGCCATCGAGGTTTGTGAGGCGTTGCCCTCCTTCACCCGTGCCAGGTACAGGCCCAGCTGCATGTTGTGCACCAGGTCGGGCGGCCAGGTGTCGGTGCCCAGCCCGAGCTTGATGCCGTCGGCGCGGTAGCGGCCAAAGGAGTCCAGTGCCTCGCCGCCACGCGCGAACACCGCCGGGCAGTGGGCGACCGTGGCCCCGCTGGCACGCAGCCGCTGCCAGTCCTCGTCACCCTGCCGCGCGACCCTGGGGTGGCCGCTGAGGTAGAGACCATGCGGCAGGATGGCGCGGGGGTTCAGCAGGCCCAACTCCTCCAACCAGCCCAGCGGCGTGCGGCCGCGCAGCGTGAGGACGGTCTCGAATTCGTAGGCCGACTGGCAGCAGTGAAGGCGTACCGGCACCCCGAGTTCGGCACTTGCGGCCGCGGTGCGGGCCAGCAGTGCCGGCGTGCACGTCTCGATGCGGTCGGGCATCAGCGCGCCACGCACCAGACCGCCACCCGCGCCGTCGAAGTCGCGGATGAAGCGCAGCGCAGCATCCAGCCCGGCCAGGCCGCGCGCTTCGTCCCAATGACGCGCGAGCGTGCGGTCGCGGCGCACATAGGTCATGCCGCTCATGTAGCACGGCGAGAGGTAGACGCGCAGCCCCAGGTCCTGGGCCACCTGGGCGACGCCCGCGAACTCGTCGTAGTGCTCGGCCCAGGCACGGTAGTACATCGAGGTGATCGGCAGCGCGGTGGTGATGCCATTGCGGATCAACTGGCTGAAGGCATAGCGGTACTTGAACACCTCCTGCTCGAGGCTGTAGGCTTCAACCGGCCCGGCGCGCAGGTAGTCCTCTGACCAGAGGCGGCCCATCTCCAGCTTGTCGCCGTTGTCGACGGTCAGTACGCCCGAGTCCAGGTCGCCCAGCGCGTCCAGATCGATCAGGCCCGGACTGATCAGCGCCCTGCCGTAGTCCTTGCGACGGTCCACATGACCCTGGAAGCCTCGCCCGACGAATTCGATCCGCGTGCCGGAGAACACGACCTCCCCGCCCTCGATCAGACGATGACCGCGGCCGTCGTAGCCCAGGACCCAGTCTGCGCGAAGCAGGGTGCGCATCACGATGCTGCCCGGCTCGAGGCGCCAGCGCTGCCGAACGACGGCCGCGGCACGAGCACTCTCCCATGGGCGATCACGGCGCGCGGCACGGGATGGGATACGACCGCCTCGCCGACCGTCTCGGCCGACACCAGCACGAAGCTGGCGGCGCAGCCGGTCTCGAGTCCGTAGCCGGATATCCCGAGCGCCCGCGCGCCACCCTGCGTGACGATGTCCAGCGCGCCAGCCAGGTCCTCGTCGCGGGACCATCCGAAACGCATCGCGATCAGCCGCGCGCGCTCCAGCATGTCGCCATTGCCCATCGGACTCCAAAGATCGCGGATGCCATCCGATCCCGAGCAGCAGTTCACACCCCACGCCCGCAACAGACCCAGGGGCGGCACGCTCACGTGCGGCGGAGCGCAGCTCATGATCGAGATGCCCAGCGCGGCCAGCCGATCGGCCAGCGCGCAGATCTCGGCCGGGGCGAAGCTTCCCAGGCAGTAGGCGTGGCTGATCATCACGCGGCCCTGGCGGGCATGCGACTCGGTGAAGTCGCAGATGCGCTCGATCTGCCAGCGGCCGAGTTCCCCGGGATCATGAAGATGGATGTCCACCCCACGGTCGTGGTCGCGGGCCAGGCCGAACACGGTCTCCAGGTGGCGAATCGGGTCGCGATCGATAGCCGCCGGGTCGATGCCGCCGACGATGTCGCAGCCCAGCGCCATCGCCTCTTCCATCAATTCGGCGACGCCGGGCCGCACCAGCAGGCCACCCTGAGGAAAGGCCACCAGTTCGATCGAGACCCGATCCCGCCAAGCCTCGCGCAGCGCCAGCATTTCACGCACATGGCGCAGACCCCATTCGAGCTGCACGTCGACATGGCTGCGCACATGCAGGGAGCCCAGTGCTGCGCAGTGCTCCAGCAGCGCCGCCGCCCGTTGCGTCACCGGAACCGGGAAATCGCGCAAGATGCGCTGCTCGTTGGCGATGCGGTCTGCGCGTGTCGGTCCTGCGCTGTTGGGCCGCCATGGCTGACCCCACAAGGTCTTGTCCAGGTGCGTGTGAGCCTCCACGAGCGGCGGCAGCGCCAGCGCGCCGGCACCATCCAGGAGCGTCGGCAAGGTGGCGTCGGCCGTGCCGGCGGGCAGACGCTCGGCAATGCGGGCACCGTCGATGACGAAGTCGCAGGCCGCGCCGCCCATCGGGCGCACATTGCGCAGCACTTGCCGTGTGCCGTCACCGCTGTTGCTACTCATGGCTTGACCTCCTCGTTCTGCCCGACTTCCCTGCAGCCCGGATTCACCCCGGATGACGCGCGGTCACGGCGACGCGTACCGCCGTATGAACCGACCCACGCAAGGAGGGCACGGTGCTGCGGCCATTCAAGGCCATGCGCTGCGCCGGGACGAGCGGCTGCAGCACTGCCGATTGGTCAGCGTGCGAAGCACCGCTGCCCCTGCCCACACGTCGCAGCCCGCCGCAGGGAGTCCCGTTTCGACGTCCTCGACGGCAGCCCGCTCATGCCGCCGCTGCCGGGGGCACGGGAAGCCGGCCAGCGTAGTGGGCACCGCGCCAGGCGCTGTCCGGCGTGCGCAGCAGATCGCGCAGCCCGGCGCGATCGAGCATGCGCTCGGTGGCCGCCTGCGCCGCCTCCATCACCTCGGCCTCGTCCAGCGTGAGCACCTTGCCGTCCTCCATCAGCACCCGGCCGTCGACGATGGTCGTGCAGACATCAGCGCCGGTGGCGAAGCAGGTGACGCGGTACAAGGGCATGTTCAGCGGCATCAGGTGCGGCTTGAACAGGTCGACGAGGATGATATCGGCGCGCTTGCCGACTTCCAGCGAGCCGATCTCGTCGGCCAGGCCCAGCGCGCGCGCTCCATCGATGGTCGCCATCTCGAGCACCTTGCCATGGGGGAGCACCAGCGCGTCGCGGAAGTGCCGCCGGTGGTAGTGCATCGCCTGCCACATGTGGCGGAACATGTCGTAGCTGCGATCGGGCGCGATGCCATCCGAGCCCAGCGCGACGTTGACGCCGGCCTCGATCAGCTCGGGGGCGGGGCAGCGGCCGCGGATCGACATGATGGCACTCGGGTTGTGCACGATGCTCGTGCCCGTGTCGAGGCAGGCTCGGACATCCTCCTGTCGCAGGTCGATGGAGTGGGACATGAAAGAGCGCGGGCCGAGCAGCCCCAGCTCCTCCTGCGCCAGCTTCAACGTGCCGCCACGGTGCCCGTCCTGCGTGAAGGCCAGATCATGGCGGCGCGCCAGATCGCCGTAGTCGCGCGCAAAGCGCCGGAACAATGCCGCCTGTTCCCTCTGCTCGGGGGCGTACTCGGGCCGATAAACCGGCAGCGTCACGCAGATGTTGACACGGCCGTCACCGCGACCATGCTGGGTGCGCACGATCTCCGTGCAGGTCTCCAGCATCTGTTCGAAGGAGACGGCATGGTCGGTGCGCCTGTCTGCATCCCAGTGAGCATAGGTGCGGGGGGCGGGGGGCTGCGCCGGCCCGACCGCCAGCATGGAGCGCGTGCCAGCCTGCTCGATCGCATCGCTGTGGCGTGCTGCGTAGCAGGGATCATCGACACGCATGATGTCGTCGCCCCCGCCGAACAGGCATACGCCGGTGGTCGTGCCGCAGCGCAGGCGCTCCAGCGCCGCCAGGCGTGCCTCGGCATGCCAGAACTCCTCGTCCGACGCCACCGTGTAGACAACGCGGCAGGCCTCGGTCCAGGCTGCCGTGTCGCCGGCGCCCATGGTCTTGAGCAAGCCGTGCCCGGCGTGTGCGTGCGCATCGACCAGACCCGGCAATACCGCCTTGCGATGCGCGTCCAGCGTACGCCTGGCCCGGTAGCGTGAGCGCAGTTCGGCCGTCGTGCCAACCGCGACGATGCGCTTGTCGTGCACGGCGATCGCTCCGTCCTCGATGATGCGTCGCTCGGCGTCGACGGTGATCACCGTTCCGCGCTCGATCAACAGGTCAATGTCCTCGATCGTCGCCATGTGTTCCTCCAGGATTCGATGCGACCCCGGCACGACGCGGGTCGGGGGCCTGCGTGCGCCAGGCCTGCGCACGCACAGTGGTCGCCAGGGATGGGATGTTCAGTCCGGGCAGCGCGTTCAAGCTAGGACCTGGACTCTCGGATCGGCACGTCGATGCGCCGCTGCGCCACGGCATGACACGCCACCTGGGCCCCATCGGCACAGATCACCGCAACGGGGCGCTCGGTTCGACAACGGTCATCGGCATACGGACAACGCGGGTGGAAGGCGCAGCCCGGCGGAGGATCGAGCGGGCTCGGGATCTCGCCCGTGATCGGCGCACGTTCGTTTCCGCGCGCGTCGAGTCTCGGCAATGCGGCCAGCAGCATGCGGGTGTAGGGGTGCTTCGGCGCCTCGAAGAGGACACGCGTGGGCGCGGTCTCCACCATCCGGCCCAGGTACATGACACCGACGTGGTGAGATACGTAGTTGATGACAGCCAGGTTGTGGCTGATGAACAGGCAGGTCAGACCCAATTCCTGCTGCAGCGAACGCAGCAGGTTGAGGATCTGGGCCTGCACCGACACGTCGAGCGCGGAGGTCGGCTCGTCGCACACAAGGAAGCTGGGTTGGCCGGCCAAAGCCCGCGCGATCGACACACGCTGACGCTGACCCCCCGAGAACTCGTGCGGGAACTTGACGGCATCGGCAGGCGACAGGCCGACCTGGCGCAGCAATTCGTGCACCCGCGGCACGACCTCGCGCTCGGGCAGCAACTTCTGGAACCGGATGGGTTCCGCGATGGCCGTGCCAATCCGATACCGCGGATTGAGTGACGCGTACGGGTCCTGGAAGATCATCTGCACGCGATGACGGGCGCCTTCCGAAGCGACCAGGCGCACCTCACCCGAGGTCGCCTTGTCCAGGCCCGCGACGACACGCGCCAGCGTCGACTTGCCGCAACCCGACTCGCCGACAAGACTGAACGTCTCGCCCCGGCGGATACGCAGGCTGACGCCGTCGAGCGCCTTGATGCTGCGCGTGTCTCCTCCGAAGGCGCCGCGCAGCAGGCCACCGCCCACCGGAAAATGACGCGCGAGGTCAAGAACCTCCACCGCTGGCAGGTCAGAGATCACGAACCCTCCTGCGACAGCCAGCACGCCACCTTCCGGCCGAGTCCATGGATCAAGGCTGGGCTTTCGGATCGGCAGCGTTCGACGGCCTGGGAACATCTCGGGTGAAAGGCACACCCCTCGGGCCTGGCGTTCAAGCGCGGCATCGAGCCGTCGATCTGGGCCAGGGGTCCGCGTACCGGACCGAGCGAGGGAATAGCGCCCATCAGGCCGCGCGTGTAGGGATGCACCGGCGCGCGGATGACGTCGTCGACAGCACCGATCTCGACGATGCGCCCTGCGTACATCACGGCGACGCGGTCGGCGGTCTCCGCGATCACGCCCATGTCGTGTGTGACCAGCAGCATGGCGGTGCCATGCTCGCGGCAGAGTTGGCGCAGCAGTTGCAGGACCTGCGCCTGGATGGAGACATCCAGAGCCGTGGTCGGCTCGTCGGCGACGACCAAGCTCGGCTCTGCGCACAGCGCCAGCGCGATCACGATCCGCTGGCGCATGCCCCCGGAGAACTGGTGCGGATAGGCGTCGAATCGCACCTCGGGTGAGGGGATGCCGACCGCACGCATCAAGCCCAGCGCACGCTCACGCGCCTCCTCCGGGCCGACCGCCAGGTGAGTCCGGATGGTCTCGACGATCTGCTCGCCGATGCGCAGCACGGGGTTCAGGCTCATCAGCGGATCCTGGAAGATGGCGCCAATCTCCTTTCCGCGGATCTTGCGCATCTCACGAGCAGGAAGGTCGTCGATGCGGCGGCCGCTCAACCAGACCTCTCCGCCCGCGATGCGCCCCGGCGCGTCGAGCAAACCCAGGACCGCCATGCCCGTCAGCGACTTGCCGGCGCCAGACTCGCCCACCATGCCCAGGACCTCGCCGGGCGCGATGTCGAAGTCCACGCCGTCCAGCGCAAGCAGCACGCCGCGCCGCGTCGGGATCTCGACCCGCAGGCCCTGGACGCGCAGCAGGGGGGATGACACCTTGCTCACTTCAACCTCGGGTTGAGGACATCGCGCAGCCAATCTCCCAGCAGGTTGATCGCCAGCACCAGCACCACCAGACACAGGCCGGGCATGAGCGTCACCCACCACTCCCCGGAAAACAGCACCTCGTTGCCTATGCGGATCAAGGTGCCGAGCGAAGGTGAGGTAGGGGGCACCCCGAGTCCCAGGAAGCTCAGCGTGGCCTCGGTGAGGATCGCCAGGCCGAGCGCCAACGTTGCGATGACCAGGACAGGGCCCAGGACGTTGGGCAGGACATGGCGGAACAGGATGCGCAGAGGCCCCATGCCGATCAGTCTGGCCGCATGAACATAGTCTTTCGACCTCTCGACCAGGGTTGCCCCCCGGACCGTGCGCGCGTACTGCACCCACGTCGATATGCCGATGGCAAAGATCACGACGAGCAAGGCCAGCTTCGCGTGCAATTCGCGCGGGAGCGCGGCGCGCGAGAGCCCGTCGATCAGGAGTGCCACCAGGATCGTCGGGAAGCTCAGTTGCATGTCGGCCAGACGCATCACCAGGTTGTCGAGCCGTCCCCCGACATAGCCGCTGAGCAGCCCGAGCGTGACCCCGACGCCCAGCGCGAACAGGGTTGCGCAGAAGCTCACCAGCAGGGAGATCCGCAGGCCGTGCATCAGCAGGGACAGCAGGTCACGTCCCTGCCCGTCGGTTCCCAGCAGGTAGCGCAGGTTCCCGCCTTCGATCCAAGCCGGTGGAAGGCGCGCGTCCATCAAGTCGATCGCCATCGGGTCGAAGGGGTTCTGCGGCGCGATCCACGGCGCGAGCACGGCGATCAGCACGAACAGCAAGAGGACCAAGGCCGACACCAGCGCCGTGGGCGTGCGTCGGAAGCTGTACATGAAATCGCTGTCACGCAGACGCTCCCAGGCAGAGGCCGGGAGCGCAGGCTCGGGAGTCGATGGGTTCGACGGACTCATTGGATGCGCACCCGGGGATCGACCAGGAAGTACAGGACGTCCACGATGGCGTTGATGGTGACGAACAGGAGCGCGATCAGCATCAAGTAGGCGGAGATCACCGGGATGTCGCTGAAAGTGATCGACTGAACGATCAGCAGCCCCAGCCCAGGCCACTGGAACACCGTCTCGGTGATGATGGAGAACGCGATGAGCGCGCCCAGTTGAAGCCCCGCCACGGTGATGACCGGGATGAGCGTGTTCTTGAGCGCGTGGCGGAAGTGGATCGAGCGGTCACGGATGCCGCGCGCGCGGGCGAACTTGATGTAGTCGGTACGCAGCACCTCGAGCATCTCGGAGCGTACAAGGCGCATGAACAGCGTGAGCTGGAACAGCGCCAGCGTGATCGCGGGCATGATCAGGGACTTCCAGCCGCTGGCGGTCAGCAATCCGGTGCTCCAGGCGCCCAGGCTCACCACGTCGCCCCGCCCGAAGGCGGGCAGCCATTGCAACTCGACGGAGAAGAACAGGATCAGGATGATGCCGGTCAGGAAGGAGGGGATCGAAACGCCGACCAGCGAAATCACCTGGATGATCTGCGCCGGCAGCGCGTTGCGGCGAATTCCGGCGTAGACGCCCATCGGGATGCCCACGCCGAGCGCGAGGACTGCCGCGCACAGGCTCAGCTCCAGCGTCGCGGGCACCCGCCCCAGGAGCACCCGCCCGACGGGTTCGAGGTTCCTGTAGGAGATGCCGAACTCGCCCTGTGCAGCCAGCCACACGAACTTTCCGAACCGCACGAGCATGGGTTGATCCAGCCCGAGCGCACTGCGCATCTGCTGCTTCTGCTCGATCGTCGCCGTCTCGCCGACGAGGTTGTTGACCGGGTCGCCGATGTAGTTGAACAGCAGAAAGGAGACGAAGGAAACGCCCACCATGACGAGCAGGCCGTTCCACAGGCGGACGGACAGAAAGCGCAGCATCGTGGCTCGCTCCTCGTGGGACGGGTGTTTCCGGGGTCAGGTCGACCGATTGCCGCCACCGCGACACCGGCCGGGAGGGCGCCGCCAGATTGCAGCGCCCACCTGGCGGGCATTCGGAAGAGGCATCGCTGAGTGGGCGCGCTGACGACTCAAGGCGCCGTCACCAACCACAGCCGCAGCTGGTTGTCGGGGGCCTGCTTCAGGTCGGCACCCTTGCGCGCTGCCCAGGTGATGGGTTGCTGATGCAGCGGGATGTAGGCCACGTCGTTGCGGATGATCGAGGTGGCCTCGGCCATCAATGCGTTGCGCTTGGTCATGTCGAGCTCGGAAGCGATCTTCGGCAGCAAGGCGTCGAAGGCCGGGTTCGAGTAACCGCCGATGTTCAGGCCGCCCGCCGTCTTGGTGCGCGTCGCCGCAACGTCGGACAGCAGGGCGAACGAGTCGGCCATCGGCAGACCGGCGTGACCGATCATGTAAAAGGACGCATCCTGGGTGTTCCAGCGCACACTCATCTTGGCGATCGGCTCGAGCTGTGGCGTGATCTTGATGCCGACCCGACCGAGCATGGGGACCAGCGCCAGGCAGATCTGCTCGTCATAGACGTAACGGTTGTTGGTGCACTGCAGACCCACCGAGAAACCGTTCGGATAGCCGGCTTCGGCAAGCAGCCTCCTGGCCGCCTCGGGGTCATAGGCCAGGTGCCGTGCGTGCAGTGCCTTGGGCGCGCCGTTGAGCTGCGGCGAGAGCACCATCCCCGGCAGGCCAGGAAACACCGCGCATCACGGAACGCTTCAGGCCTTCGATGTCGATCGCCTGGTACATCGCGCGGCGCACACGGACGTCCTTGAAGGGATTCTTGCCCTTCACGTCCGAGTACAGCAGTTCGTCGCGGAACTGGTCCATGCCGAGAAAGATCGTGCGCAGTTCGGGGCCCTGCACCACCGTGAAATTGCCTGAACTGTTGATCCGGGCGACATCCTGCAGCGGCACGTTGACGGTGGCGTCGATCGCGCCCGAGAGCAAGGACGAGGTCCTGGTGGCATCGGACCCGATCGGGGCAAAAGTCACCTCGGTCAGGTTGTGCTTGGGTTTGTCCCACCAGCCTGCGTGCGGCACCAAGACGGTCTTGACATCGACCTCGCGCGACTTCAGCTTGAACGGGCCCGTCCCGTTGGTGTTGCGGTTGGCGAAGTTTTCGCGCTTCTGCTGGAGGTCACTGGCCTCGCGCGCGTTGTTCGCCTCCGACCAGGCCTTGCTCATCACCGTCAGGTTCAGCAACTCGTTGAGCAGGAGAGGGAACACACCCTTCGTCTCGACATCCACGGTGAAGGCATCGACCTTTCGGACGTCTTTGACGTTGCCCAGGTTGAGGCGGGACAGCGAGCCGGGAGTCTGGATCCGCTGCCAGCTGAACACCACGTCATCCGCAGTGAAGTTCTCTCCGTTGTGGAACTTCACGTTGCGCCGGAGCTTGAAACGCCAGACCGTCGGGCTCGTGTTCTGCCAGGACTCGGCCAGCGCAGGCTCGATCTCCATCGCCTCGTTGAAGCGCACCATCGCCTCGTAGATGTTGTTCATGAACGAATTCGTGAACGTGTTGTTGGTCGAGTACGGATCGAGCGACAACAAGTCGGCCGAGGCGGCCCAGGTGAAGGGCTTGGCCTGGATTCCGGCCGTGCCCAGCGCAAGGGCGGCGGCCATGCCCAACGCGATCAAACTCTTCTTCATGCTTCGTACTCCTGTCATGGTGAGTGGTGATTCGATCCGAGAGTGGCGGCTGGCTGGAAACGGCCTGTCTGCTCCGCGAGGAGACGGCTCAGCACCTTGCGAGCCGTTCCTGGCGAGACGCCAAAGGTGCGACACACCGCTCGCTCCGCGGCAACTGGGTTCCAGGACGCAGCCTGGGTACATGGATGGCATCGGCCCGCTGGCGCAGAAAACGCAGTTCGTCTGTCTTGCCGACGCCTTCATATGAGGGGCGTGAGGCCGGCGATCGAGCTTCCACTTCCACGAGACCAGATTCGTTCAATTTGAGAGGTGCTGCTTTAACCAACTCATTGGCCCACAATCCCAAATCGGCGTCAAGTTCTTGCCAAGGAGCTGGCGCCGGGTTGTGACCGGCGTTGCCCCGAACAATTGCGAGGTCGCTCAACCGTGCATTCAGGCCACAGGCATCGGACTGGGAACGGGGACGCTGCAGCTGCCGTCGCCGCGCGCTGCGATACCCCCGGGACGGCCCCCCGGCGAGAGCGACGGTGGAAACTCTCAGCCCCAGACCGCACCCGGCTCGAGGGGGTACATCGGCCGCCGCCGGTGCGCGTAGTCGAAGGTGCCCAGGTCGGCGCTCGTCACGCCGGGCGTGGCGACCCAGATCATCTGCGCCGCCACCGGCTCCACGGTCGGCCGGGGCGAATGCACGCCCTTGGCGATGAGGATGTGGTGGTCGGTCGGCTCCACACCGAGGTGACGGAACTGCTGCAGGCTCTGTGTGCCGCCGCCGCGCGAGGTCAGCACCAGGGTCCAGCCCTCGTCGGTACGCAGGGCCGCGCTCGGGCCGTCGTCGAAATGCCGGAAGCCGCCGTGCGTCGGGCCGGGATCCTCGTAGCGGCCGTCCGACAGCGCCAGCACCTGCGCCCGCACCGGCAGGGGCCGGCCGTGGCGGTCGTCGCTCTTGCCACCGACGGCGAACTCCATGCGCGCGCCCACGCCGGCCGCGACGCATTCGCGCACCGCCTGCGCGTCGCACAAGGACTGAAGCACCGAGCGCGCGCCGAACTCGCGCGCGCGGTGCAGCAGGTGCGTGCTGTCGCCGGGGCTGCCGCCGCCGACGTTGTCGCCGACATCGAACAGCACCACCGGCCCGCGCGGGGCGGCCAGGGCCCGGCGCAGCGCCTCGTCCATCGGCGTGCCACCCTGGTTCAGTGCCTCGCGCAGCGACCAGGCGGTGGCGGCCAGGTCGTCGGCGATCTCGCGCGCCAGCGCCGGCTGCCCGTCGGTGATGGCGATGAAGGACATGCCCATCTCGGCGACGTCGGCGTAGGGGTAGCCTTCGACCACGCTCAGCGTCAGCACGCCGGGCCGGCGACGGTGTTCGTCGGCGCGCCGCAGCAACGTGGCCATCGGCTCGTCCTGCGTGCCCTGGCACAGGATGTTGACGACCAGCGGCGGCGTCGCCAGCGCGCTGCAGGGCCGGACCTCGCCGCGGATCTGGCGCACCAGCAGCCGGGCACAGGCCTGCGCCTGTTCGAAGGCGTCGATGTGGGGGTTGGTCTGGTAGACGGTGGTGATGTCCGCATTCATCACCATGCGCGGCGACACGTTGGCGTGCATGTCCAGGGCCACGCCGATCGGCACCTGCGGGCCGACGAGCGCGCGCACGCGCTTGATCAGTTCGCCGTCGGCGTCGTGGCAGGCCTGGCCCACGGCGGCGCCGTGCAGGGGCAGCAGCACGCCATCCCAGGGACCGCCGGCGCGCAGCGCGTCGAGGATGCGCTCGAACAGGTACTCCAGCGCCTCGGGCGTGATGGCGCCCATGGGCGTGAGGCGGCTGAAAACCAGCGGCTCGATGTGCACGCCCGGGTCCTCGCGCTCGACGGCCCAGAAGCCCGCCAGCGAGGAGCGCGAGGCCTCGTACTCGGCGCGGATGGCCGCGCCGCGCAGGATGCCCGCCCGCTCGAACTGCGCCAGCGTGGCCGGCACGGCGGAGAAGACGTTCGATTCGTGCTGGAAGCCCGCGGTGGCGATGCGGATCATGATGCGGTCATGCCGTTGCTGAAGTGCGCACGATTGTGGCGGGCACGCCGCACCAGGGGCAGCCCCATCGTTTCCGGTGACGAAACGGCCCGGCGGCCCGGCCGGCCGGGGCGGTCCGTTTCCGGCACCTCACTGCAACAGTCCACCCTCCCGCAGGCTGTGCACGGTCCGGTTCAGCACCCGGCCCATGCGGTCCAGCGTCTCCATGGGCATCAGTTCGGAGCGTCCGGAGATGCTGATCGCGGCGATCGGCTCGCCGGTCTCGGGCGAAGCGATCGGCGCGGCCACGCAGCAGGCGCCGAGTTCGTTCTCCTCTAGGTCGAGCGCGTAACGGCGGCGCGCGCTGCGCTCGATCTCCTGCAGCAGGCGTTCTCGGTCGGTGATGGTGTGCGGCGTGCGCGGCTCGATGCGCTCGGGCACGGCGCGCTCGATCTCCTCGGCGCGCAGACCGGTCAGGATGGCCTTGCCCAGGGCCGTGGAGTACAGCGGGTCGCGCTTGCCGATGGCGGCTTCGGCCCGCTGCAGGCGCGACGAGCCGACGATGTCGATGTAGACGATGTCGCAACCGTCTCGGATGGCGAGATTGACGGTCTCGTTGAACTGGCGCTGCAGCCGCCGCAGGGCCGGGTGCACCTGTTCGCGGATGCGGCGCGCGCGCTCGGGCAGCGGTGGCGCGGTCGCCAGGCGCGGCCCCACGCTGTAGCGCTCCGTGTGTTCGTCGTAGTCGACCAGGCGCGACGCGCGCAGCGTGTACAGGTAGCGGAAGGCGGTCGTCTTCGGCAGCGCCGTGCGCGCGGCCAGGTCGGACAAGGCCATCGGCTGATCGCTGGCCTCCAGCACGTCGAGCAGTTGCATGGACTTGTGCACCGGGATCACCACGTAGCGCGGATCCAGACTCATCTTCGCCTCTCGTCCCTTGTTCCTGCCTCCACGCCGACCTGGGAGCGCGGGCGCAGGGCTGCGCTGCCACGGGCCCACGGAAGGGCGGTACACCCGCTCACCATCGCACAGGCTAGCCGGGCGCCGCGCATTCGTCAATCCGGGCCCGTCCGGGCCTTTTCGAGTTGTGGCGGCGCGCCACCAGACCCGGGCTTCCCACAGGCTCCGCCGCTGTGTACGATGAAAGCGCAGCACGTCGCACCCGGCCGATCAAGGGGCGCCGGGGCGCCGCGAGCACGAAGGAGACACGATGAAGGCGATCGATCAGGACGAACTGCGCGGCTTGAGCGCAGCCATCCTCTCGGACATCATGGACAGCCTGGGGCTGGGGCGGCGCGCGATGGCGTCTTTCGTCCGCCCGCTGGACGACACCCTCGTGCTCGCAGGCCGCGCGCGCACCGGGCTGTACATGCCCGCGTACTCGGTGCGCGAGGGCGAGAACCCCTACGAGGTCGAGATCGCGCTCGTGGACGACCTGCAGCCCGGCGACGTCGTCGTTCTGGCGTGCAACGGGCCGACCGAGCGCATCGCGCCTTGGGGCGAACTGCTGACCACGGCGGCGACAGCGCGTGGTGCAGCAGGCTGCGTCACCGACGGCCTCGTACGCGACGTGCGGCAGATCCGCGAGATGGGTTTCGCGGTCTTCCAAGGCGGCATCGGGCCGCTGGACACCAAGGGCCGGGCGCGCATGGTCGAGCGGGACGTGCGCGTCGAATGCGGCGGGGTGCAGATCGACCCGGGCGACCTGGTCTTCGGCGACGTCGACGGCGTGGTCGTCGTGCCTCGGCATGCCGAGTCGCAAGTGATGGAGCTGGCGCAGGCCAAGGTGCGGGGAGAGAACCACACCCGCGACGCCTTGCGCGCCGGCGAATCGCTGGCCTCGGTGTTCGCGCGCCTGGGGATCCTCTGAACCGCGCGCTGCGGCCACCACACCGGCTGTGGTTTCGCGCGATGAAACACGGCTGACGCAGGCGTTCCGGACCCCGCCGATAACATCTTTCGAGACCCTAGGCAGCCAGGCACCATGCGCATTGCCCTGATCCACATCGGCCAGGAAACCAACGACTTCAACCCCGTGCTGACGACGCTGCGGGACTTCGAGTCCTTCGGCATCTTCGAAGGGGCGGAGATCCTGCAGCAGCTGCGCGGCATCGGCCAGGTCGGCGGCCACCTGCAGGCCGTCGAGGACTCGGGCCTGGACGTCGAGACCGTGCCCATCGTGCGCGCCTGGGCCACAGCGGGCGGCCGCGTCGAGCGCAGCTGCTTCGAGCTGTTCCAGGGCAAGATCGCCGACGGTCTGCGGGCAGCCGGCCGTGTCGATGGACTGGCGCTGCAACTGCACGGCGCGTGCTCGGCCGAGGGCATCGACGACGTCGAGGGCGAGCAGGTGGCGCTGTGCCGCCAGATCCTCGGGCCCGGCGTGCCCATCGTGCTCGGTCTGGACCACCACGCGAACATCACGCGCAAGATGGTGGCCCACTGCGACGCGATCGTCGGCCACCGCACCCAACCCCACGACCCCTTCGACACCGGCGTCATCGGCACGCGGCTGCTGCTGCGCATCGTGCGGGGCGAGGTGCGGCCGGTCATGCGCTGGCGCAAGATCCCGCTGCTGTCGCACCAGGAGCAGTTCCTCACCTCGCACGGGCCGATGAAGCGCTGGTTCGACCGGGCGCGCGAGATGGAGTCCGACCCGCGCGTGCTGCAGGCCTCGAACTACCCGATGCAGCCCTGGCTTGACGTGGCCGAAGGCGGCTGGGCCACCATCGTCGTCACTGACGGCGACGCCGCGCTGGCCGACCGCCTGGCCGACGAGCTGGCCGACCTGGTGTGGTCCATGCGCGCGGACTTCCAGGTCCGCGAGGCCCTGCCCATCGACGAGGCTGTGCGCCAGGCCGAGCGCGAGCCGCGCGGCGTGGTCGTGCTCAGCGACACCGGCGACACCGTGTTCGGCGGCTCGGCCGGCGACAGCAACCTGATCCTGGAGTCGATGCTGCGCCAGCGCGTGAGCAAGCGCGCGCTGATCCCGCTGATCGAGCCCGTGACGGCGCAGGCGCTGGTGCGGGCCGGCGCCGGAGCGACGCTCGAGATCGACGTCGGCGGCCACAGCGCCACGGCCTTCTTCAAGCCCTTGCGCGTCACCGGCACGGTGCGCCGCGTGGGCGGCGGCTGGGTGCGCGTGGCCGGCCACCACCAGGAGATGGTCGACATGGGCGCGAGCGCCGTGTTCGACATCGGCCCGGTGACGCTGCTCGTCAGCGAGCTGCGCGGCGTGGCCGGCAACGTGCCCGAGGTCTACCGTGCGTTCGGCATCGAACCCGCCGAGCACCACATGGCAGTGCTGAAGACGGCATCGAACTTCCAGTACTTCGCCCCCATCGCCTCGCGCGTGATCCGCGTGGACACCACGGGCCCGGGGCAGTCGGACGTGCTCGGCCTGCCCTGGCAGCGCATCCCGCGGCCGATGTACCCGTTGGACCCTATTGACGCCTGGCGCGGCGTCGGGCCATGATGATCCGGAACCGGTTCGGAACCACCCTCAGCAGGAGCTCACCGATGAAGCATCTCGTCGACCGCCGTTCTGTCCTGGCCGCCTCGCTGGCGCTGGGTGCAGCCCCGCTCGTGCGCGCCCAGGCCCTCAAGGGCGGGCGTCTGCGCGTGGCCATCCTGGCCGACATCGTCAACTTCGACCCGGCCCAGTTCTCGAGCCAGAACTTCCCGCTGATCAAGAGCCTGTACGACTCGCTGATCGAGTACACCGCCGACGGCGAGGCGGTCCCCAGCATCGCCTCGGCCTGGACCATCGGCGCGGGCAACAACTCGGTCACGCTGGCGCTGCGCCGCGACGTCACCTTCCACAGCGGTGCGCCCTGCAACGCGGCCGCCGTCGCGGCCACGCTGAAGAAGGCGGCCGACCCGAAGGCCGGCAAGAACCTGTTCGCGACCATGGCCACGGTCAAGGACTGGACCGTCGTCGACCCCTACACGATCCGGCTGAACTTCAGCAGCCCGATGCCGGACAAGCAGATCACCGACCTGCTGCAGTTCATCTCCCCGATCGACCCGGCCGGCATCGCCGACGTCGAGGCCAAGCCCGCCGGCACCGGGCCCTACGTGCTCGCCGAGCGTGTCCTCGGCCAACGCGTGCGCATGACCGCCAACCCACGCTACTGGCGGGCCGAGAAGCCGCTGCTCACCGAGGTGGTACTGACCGTCTTCAGCGACAACGACGCGGCTGCGGCCGCGCTCGAGTCGGGCTCGATCGACATGATCTACGGTGGCGCCTCGCGCCAGGCGCTGCGCCTGCGCGCGGCCGGCTACCAGCTGATCCAGGGTCCTGGACCGCTGGTGCAGGTCTTCCGCATCAACACCACGCAAGGGCCGTTCCGAAACGAGAAGTTCCGCCAGGCCTTCAACTTCCTGATGGACCGTCAGGCCATCCTGCAGGTGGGCTACGCCGGCTTGGGCGAGGTCACCGCCCTGCCCTGGGCACCGGCCAGCCCTGCAGCGGACAAGTCCTACAACACGGCCTACGGCTTCAACCTGGACAAGGGCCGCGCGCTGCTGACGGCCTCGGGCCTGTCCAAGGCCGAGATGGAGAACTGGAAGATCCTGGTCAACGGCGGCGACCCGGCCACGGCTGCGATCAGCCAAGTCGTGCAGGGCACGCTGGCCAAGGTCGGCCTGAACGTGCAGCTCGACGTGATGGGCGCGCCCGAGTTCACCACTGCGCTGCTGGCCGGCAAGTTCAATGCGCTGTTCGGCGGCATCGGCAATATCCAGAAGTTCCCGACCCGGGTCACGACCAACAGCATTTACCGCACGAGCAAGAACCCGGTGCTGGGCGACCCGCATCCGCACCCGGCGTATGTGGCGGCGATCGACCGCGTCAACAGCACCTTCGGCAGCGGCGCCGAGATCAAGGCCGCCTACGACCACCTGAACAAGGTGCTGGTCGACGCTGCCTTCGCCATCCCCACCAACACCTACGACATCGGCCTCATCGTCGCGGCCAAGAACGTGGGTGGCATCGTGCGCGAGATCGACAACATGCCGGTCTTCCGGACCATGGGCCTGCGTTGACGCTTCGGGTCCGTGGACTGAAGGTCAGCTTCGTCGGCACCGGCCGGCCGGTGCCGGCGGTGCGTGGCATCGACCTCGACGTCGCTGCCGGCGAGGTCCTGGGCATCGTCGGCGAGTCGGGGTCGGGCAAGAGCGTCACGGCGCTGGCCATCAGCGGCCTGCTGCCGCCCGAGGCCCGCCTGGAGGGCTCGATCGAGCTTGACGGCGTGGAGATCACCACGCTTGACGCCGAGTCGCTGCGCCGCATGCGCGGGCGCGACGTCGGCATGGTGTTCCAGGACCCGACGACCACGCTCAACCCGGTGTTCAACATCGGGCGTCAGGTGATCGAAGGCCAGGTCGCGCACGGCCAGGTGCCGGCGGCGCGCGCCGCCGAGCGCGCGGTCGAGTTGCTGCGCGAGGTCGACATCCCCGACCCGCAGGGCCGGGCGCAGCAGTACCCGCACCAGTTCTCCGGCGGCATGCGTCAGCGCGCGGTGATCGCGATGGCGATGTCGGGGCGGCCCCGGCTGATCATCGCCGACGAGCCCACGACGGCGCTGGACGTGACGGTGCAGGCCCAGGTGCTCGCGGTGCTCGCGCGGCGCCAGAAGGACACCGGCGCCGCCGTCATCCTGATCACCCACGACCTCGGCGTGGTGGCCGAGGTCGCCGACCGCGTGGCTGTGATGTACGGCGGCCGCGTGGTCGAGACGGGCACGGTACGCGAGATCTTCAAGCGCCCGCGCCACCCTTACACCGTGGGGCTGCTGCGCAGCATCCCGCGCCTGGACGGCGGCAGCGAGCGCCTCGTGCCCATCGTCGGCCAACCGCCCACGCCCGCGCGGCTGCCGTCGGGTTGCACCTTTCACCCGCGCTGCGCGCTCGGGCGCGAGCGCGCGCCCTGCCAGCAGCAGGAGCCGCCGCTGCAGGCAGTGGACGGCCCGCCGGACGCAGGGCTGCAGGCGCATGCCAGTGCCTGCCATTTCGCGGCCGAGGTGTCGACCTTGCTGGCCGGCACGGCGCCGGCAGCCGCGGCCGCAGCGGCTGCGCCGCCCAGCCACGGCGAGCCGCTACTCGAGGTACGCGGCCTGCAAGTGTATTTCCCGGTCAGGAGCGGCCTGCTGCGCCGACGCACGGGTTGGGTGCGTGCCGTGGACGGTGTCGACCTGACCGTCCACCCTGGCGAGACCGTCGGCCTGGTGGGTGAGTCCGGCTGCGGCAAGACCACCACCGGCCGCGCCATCATGGGGCTGATCCCCAAGCACGGCGGCAGCGTGCGCTTCGACGGGCGTGACATCACGCGCCTGCCCCGCGAGGGCATGCGCCAGGTCCGTCGGCACCTGCAGTACATCTTCCAGGACCCCTACTCCTCGCTCAACCCCATCAAGACCGCAGGCGAGATCGTGGCCGAGCCGCTGCGCATCCACGGTCTTTACGACGAGGCCGGCGGGGCGCGCTGGGTCGCGCAGCTGTTCGAGCTCGTCGGCCTGTCGCCGACGATGGCCAGCCGCTACCCGCGCGAGTTCTCGGGCGGCCAGCGCCAGCGCATCGGCATCGCGCGCGCCCTGTCGCTCAAACCGCGCATGCTCATCCTGGACGAGCCGGTGGCGGCGCTGGACGTGTCGATCCAGGCCCAGGTCGTCAACCTGCTCCAGGACCTGCAGCGCGAGCTCGGGCTGGCCTACCTGTTCATCGCCCACGACCTCTCGGTCGTGCGCCATATCTGTGACCGGGTCACCGTGATGTACCTGGGCCGGGTGGTCGAGGAGAGCGACGCGGCCACGCTGTACGGGCAGCCCGTGCATCCGTACACACAGTCGCTGATGTCGGCGGTGCCACTGCCCGACCCCGATGCGCGCCACCAGCGCCGGCGCATCATCCTCGAAGGCGACATCCCGAACCCGGCGCGACCGCCCTCGGGCTGCCACTTCCACCCGCGCTGCTTCAAGGCCGGCGAGCTGTGCCACTCGCAGGCCCCAGGCTACCGCGCCTTCCCAGGCCTGCCGACGCACGTGGCCTGCCACCACGCCGGAGGGCCGGCGTGAACGCGGCGGCCACGCGCGAGGCTGTGCGCCGCGTGCTCGGCCACCGGGGCGCCTTGCTGAGCGTGCTCTACCTTGGGCTCATGATCCTGGCCTCGCTGCTGGTGGGCTGGGCGCTGCCGCTGGACCCGCTGGGCCAGGACTACGTCAACATGCTCCAGGGACCGAGCGCAGCGCACTGGTTCGGCACCGACGAACTCGGCCGCGACGTGCTGGCGCGTGTGGTCTACGGCGCGCGCACCTCGCTCGTCACCGCCGCCGGCGCGGTCGCGATCGCCGCTGTCGTCGGCGTGCCCATCGGGCTGGTGGCCGGCTACTTCGGTGGCTGGCGCGACGCCGTGCTGATGCGCTTCGTCGACGTGCTGCTGTCGCTGCCGGGCATCCTGTTCGCGATGGCCATGATCGCGGTGCTCGGCCGCAGCCAGGTCGCGGCGCTGGTGGCGGTGGGGATCACCGGCGTGCCCACCTTCGCCCGCATCACCCGCGCGCAGGTGCTGTCGCTGCGCCAGCGCGACTTCGTCACCGCGGTCGAGGCCCTGGGTGGCTCGGCGGCCTACAACATGTTCCGCACCGTGCTGCCCAATGCCTGGAGCCCGATCCTGGTGCAGGTGGTCATCCTGTCGTCGATGGCCATCCTGATCGAGGCCTCGCTCGCCTTCCTGGGCCTGGGCATCCCGCCGCCGACGCCGAGCTGGGGCGAGATGCTGCGCACGGGCAAGTCCTACCTGCACGACGCGCCCACGTACGCAATCTTCCCCGGCCTGGTGCTGACTTTCACGATCCTGTCGCTCGACACCCTGGGGCGCACGCTCGCGCGGGTGCTCGAGGACCGGCACGAGGCTGCCGACCCGGCCCTCGAGGGGGGTCGCACGTGATCGGCTTCATCCTGCGCCGCCTGGCCCAGCTGCTGCCCGTGCTGCTGCTCGCCTCGATCGGCATCTGGAGCATGATCTACGCCGTGCCCGGCGACCCGGTGGCGGTGATCGTGGGCGAGAACGCCACGCCGGAGCAGATGCAGGCCGTGCGCGAGCGCCTGGGCCTGGACCGGCCGGCGCACGAGCAGTACCTGTCCTGGCTGGGCCATGCGCTCCAGGGCGACCTGGGCCTGTCGATCCAGAACCGCGAGCCGGTGCGCGACCTGATCGCGCAGCGCATCCCGGCCACGATTCAGCTCGGCCTGGCCGCCACGGTCGTGGGCCTGCTGCTCGGGATTCCCGTGGCCGTGATCAGCGCGCTGCGGCCCGGGTCCTGGATCGACCGCTCGCTCAGCGGCTGGAGCGCCCTGGCCCTGGGCGTGCCCACCTTCTGGCTCGGCATCCTGCTGATCCTGCTGTTTGCCGTGCAGTTGCGCTGGCTGCCGGCGGCGTCGACCTACGTGTCCTTCCTCGAGTCACCGGGGCAGGCGGTCGTGAACCTGTTCCTGCCGGCACTGACGCTCGGGGTCTACGTCTCGGGCATCTTCGCCCGCTTCCTGCGCGCCTCGCTGCTGGGCGAGCTGCGCGCCGACTACGTGCGCACCGCACGCTCGAAGGGGCTGCGCGAACGCGACGTGGTGGGCCGGCACGTGATGCGCAACGCCCTGCTGCCCTTCGTCACCATTGTCGGCCTGATGATGGCCAACTTCATCGGCGGCACCGTCGTCACCGAGTCGGTGTTCACCTACCCGGGCCTGGGCCGGCTGCTGATCCAGGCCATCAGCACGCGAGACTACCCGCTGATCCAGGGCTGCATCCTGTTCATCCTCATGGTCTTCGTGCTGATCAACCTGCTGGTCGACGTGCTGTATGCCTACATCGACCCGCGCATCAACTACGATTGACCGGCTCACGGCGGCATGACACGCATCGCCATCGCTGGGTTCCAGCACGAGTCCAACACCTTCTCGGCGATTCCGGCGACGTGGGAAAAGTTCGAACGCTCGGGCGTGCTCGCAGGCGATGCAATCCGCCAGCGGTTTGCGGACTCCGAGTCGACGCTGGCCGGCTTCCTGGCCATCGCAGAGCAGGTCTCGGGCGTCCATCTCGAACCGCTGGTGTTCACGCGCCTGACGCCGATGGGCGCGCTGACGTCGCAGGCATGGCGGAATATCTTCGACCTTATCCTGGAAGCGCTGCGCACCGGCGGGCGCTGGGACGGCGTGCTGCTGGCCCTGCACGGCGCGGCTGTGGCCGAGGATTGCGATGACCCCGAAGGCGAGTTGATCGCCGCCGTGCGGGCCTTGGTCGGCCCTTCGGTGCCGATCGGTGTGACGCTGGACATGCATGCCAATGTGTCGCAGCGCATGGTCGCTAACGCTGACATCACGACCGTCTACCAGACCAACCCGCACGTCGATGCGCGCGCGCAGGCATTGCGCTGCGCCACGCTGCTGCTCGATTGCATCGCGGGCCGGGTTCGACCAGCCCAGGCGCTGGCACAGCCACCGCTGGTGGTCAACATCCTGAACCAGGGCACGGACGAGGCGCCGATGGCGCAGTTGCTGGCCCGCGCCGCTGAACATCAGCGCCGCCAGGGCGTGCTGTCAGTCAGCGTCATCGAGGGCTACCCCTATGCCGACGTGGCCGACATGGGCATGTCCTTCCTGGCCATCACCGACGACCAGCCCGCGCTCGCGCGCGAGATCGCCAACGATCTGGCGGCGCTGGCCTGGTCGCAGCGCGTCGCGCTGAACCAGGGCGGTCTGTCGATCGAGCAGGCGTTGATCGCCGCGCTCGCCTGCCCGCGCGGGCCGGTGGTGCTGTTCGATGTCGGCGACAACGTCGGCGGCGGATCGCCGGGCGATGGCACGCTCCTGCTGCACGCGGCGCGCCAGTCGGGCATCGGCTCGGTGCTGCAGGCCCTGCGCGATGCGCAGGCCGTCCAGGCCTGCCAGGAGGCCGGCCTGGGTGGTACCGTGAATCTGATGGTCGGCGGCCGCCAGGACAGCCGGCATGGCGCGCCAGTGCCTGTGCGGGGACGCGTGCACGCCTTGTCGAACGGCCGTTACGAGGCCACAGGCCCGACCCACGGGGGATTCCGGTTCTATGACGATGGCCCGAGCGCGTCCGTCATCACCGACGAGGGCTGGGGCCTGGTGCTGTCCACGCTGAGCAGCGGTACCCAGAGCCTGGAACAGTTCCGCCACCTCGGTCTGGAGCCCGCCGATTACCGGATCATCGTGGCCAAGGGCGTGCACTCGCCGCGGCCGACGGTGGCACCCATCGCCCGGGCGATGCACTGGGTGGCCACGCCCGGCGTGACGACGGCCGACCTGTCCACCTTCGTCTACCGCCACCGGCGCCAACCGATGTATCCCTTCGAGGCCGACACCCGCCACCCCTGAACCAGCGACGGGCGGGAGATCGGCCGCGCGTGTTCAGGCCGGCGGCGGGCAGAAGCGGCAGGACACACCGTGGGTGGGCGACAACGCATGCCACGCCGCGGTCCCGTTCCGCGCATGGTCTTCGCCGAAGACACAGGGGCCGGCGGACGCGCGCAGCGCGTGAAAGTCCAGTTCCGCGGGGGCCTGTGCCAGTTTCTCGCGCTGGCGCGCCGGGTCGGGAATCGGTACCGCGTCCAACAGGACCCGGGTGTAGGGGTGCGACGGCTGCCCGTACACCTCGTCGGCGCGCCCCATCTCGACGATGCAGCCCCCGAACATCACGGCCACCCGATGCGCCACGTGCCTGACGATGGCCAGGTCATGGGCGATGAAGAGGTAGGACAGGCCCAGCCGCTGCTGCAGCGACTGCAGCAGGTCGACGATGCGCGCCTGGGTGCGCACGTCCAGCGCCGACACGGGCTCGTCGCAGACCACGAAGGCCGGGTTCACGGCCAGCGCACGCGCGATCACGATGCGCTGCCGCTGGCCACCCGAGAACTCGTGCGGATAGCGGCGGACGACCGCCGGATCCATGCCCACCAGGGTCATCAGTTCAGCCACCCGCTCGACCACCGCACGGGCAGGCACCGTCTGGTGCACCCGCAGCGGCTCGGCCAGGATCTGGGCCACGGTCATCCGCGGGTTCAGGCTGGAATACGGGTTCTGCAGCACGAACTGCATGTGCCTGCGCATTGCGCGCAGTTCGGCCGGGCGCATGCCGACCAGCTCCCGGCCCATCAGGCGCACCGAGCCGGCGCTGACCTGCTGCAGTTGCAGGATGGCCCGCCCCGTCGTGGTCTTCCCCGAACCCGACTCGCCCACCAGGCCCAGCGTCTCTCCGCGGCCGATGTCGAAGGACACGCCGTCGGCGGCCCGCACCGCCGGGCCGGCATGACGCGCGGGGAAGGTGACGCTCAGGTCGCGCACCTGCAGCAGGGGCGGCGGCGGCGCAGGGCCCGCAGGCACAGACTGCGCGTCGGGCGTCAGGGGTAGCGGGGCGTTCACGCCGCCCCTCCCCTCTGCGTCAGGCGCGGCACCGCATCGAGCAGCGCGCGGGTGTAAGGGTGCGCGGGCGCCGCGAAGAGGTCATCGACCGCCCCATGCTCGACGATCTCGCCCCCGTACATCACATGCACGCGGTCGACCATGCCCGCGATGACGCCGAAGTCGTGCGTGATCAGCATCAGCGCCATGCCCAGTTCAGCGCGCAAGCGCTTGAGCAGACGCAGGATCTGCGCCTGCACCGTCACGTCCAGCGCGGTCGTCGGCTCGTCGGCGATCAGCAGGTCCGGCTCGCAGGACACCGCCATCGCGATCAGCACGCGCTGGCGCATCCCGCCGGAAAACTGATGCGGGTGATCGTCGGCGCGGCGCTGGGGGTCACGAATGCCCACCAGCCCCAGCAGATCGACCGTCCGCCGCCGGGCTTCGCGTGCCGACACGCCGGCGTGCCGGCGGATCATGTCGTCGATCTGGCGGCCGACGCTCAACACCGGGTTCAGCGAGGTCATCGGGTCCTGGAACACCATCGCGATGCGACGGCCCCGCAGATCCTGCATCGCTGCCTCGGGCAGGCGCAGCAGATCCCGCCCCTGGAACTGCACCGAACCACCCCATTGCACGGAAGAGCCTTCCGGCGCCAAGCGCATCAACGCCCGCGCGGTCACGCTCTTGCCGCAGCCCGATTCGCCGACGAAGCCCACGGCCTCACCGGAGGCGATGTCAAAGGAGATCGCGCGCACCGCCTCCACGGTCTCGCTGCGGGTGGTGAACCGCGCCGTCAATTGCCGCACCCGCAACATCGCTGCCGCGGGGTCGGCCGGCTGCGTAGGCGCGCTCATCGATTGCCCACGTCCAGAAACTCGCGCAGGCCGTTGGCGAGCACGATGAAGGTCATCGTGGCGTAAGTGATCGCCAAGGCCGGCCCGATCACCGTCAACGGCGCCAACTCCATGAACTGACGTGCCTCCGACAGCATGCTGCCCCAGTTGGGGTTGGGCGGTGGCGGGCCGATGCCCAGGAAAGACAGCGCGGTCACCGTGAAGATCGTGTGCGCCAGCGTCAGGCTGGTCTGGACCAGGACCGGGGAGATGACCAGGGGCAGCACATGGCGGGTGGCGATCGCGAATTCAGACACGCCCACGCTGCGTGCCGCCTCGACGTGGTCCCAGCGCTTGATGCTCAGCACCGGCCCGCGGACCACGCGGGCGAGCGTCGGGGTGTAGACGATCGCAATCGTCAGGATCAGGTTGGGCACGCTCGGCCCGAGCGCGGCCACCACTGCGATCGCGAGCAGGAACACAGGAAAGGCGAACACGATGTCCAGCGCCCGCATCACCGCCTGGTCGACCCAGCCGCCGAGGTAGCCAGACGCCAGACCCAGGACCAGGCCGCACGACACCGCCAGCGCCACCGCGACGAAGGTGATGAACAGCGTGGTGCGACCGCCGATGATCAGGCGGCTGAGCACGTCGCGCCCGATGGAGTCCGTGCCCAGCCAATGCGCTGCGCTCGGCCCGGCCAGCGAATTGGGTGAGGTCTGGGCCGCGCCATGGGGCGCGATCAAGGGGCCGAGGACCGTGGCGACCAGCATCAGCACGAGCATCGCGATGCCGATGCCCAGCAGGACGGTGCCGCGCGAGCGTCGCGGCGCCGGCGTCAGCTGTGCGCCACTCTCGTCTTGCAGGACCGCCTCAGTCATACCGGACCCGCGCGTCAACGCGGGCATAGGCCACATCGACGAGCACGTTGACGAAGAGGACGATCGCGGCCGCCACCAGCACGATCGCCTGGATCACCGGGTAGTCCCGGTTGCTGATGGAGTCGAACAGGTACTGCCCCATGCCCGGGATCGTGAAGATGGTCTCGATCAGGATGCTGCCGCCCAGCAGCGTGGCGAGCTGCAGGCCGATGACGGTGATCACCGGCGTCAGCGCATTGCGGATCAGGTAGTGGACCAGGACGCTGCCGCGGCGCAGCCCCTTGGCCCGGGCCACCATCACGAAGTCCTGGCTCGCCACCTCGAGCACGGCCGCGCGCGTGTTCTCCGAGATCGTCACCGACACGGCCAGCGCCAGCGACAGCGCCGGCAGCAGCATGCTGCCGAGGTTGGCCCAGGGGTCCTGCGCGAAGGGGACGTAGTTGAAGATGCCCACGGACGGGAAATACAGCCCGGCGGTCAGCACGATCAGTGTGGCCACGACGAAGTTGGGGATGGCCAGGAACAGGCCGTTGATCCCCCGGACCAGCCAGTCGACTCGCCCACGCAGCCGCGCCGAAGCCAGCCCCCCGCCGACGCCTATGCACATCGCCATCGCGCCCGCGATCAGGCTGAGCTCGGCGGTCACCATCAAGCGCGGCAGCAGTTCGCCGAGCACCGGCGACTTGGTCGCGAACGACTGGCCGAGGTCACCGCGCAGCGCCGCCGAGAGCCAGTGCAGGTATTGCGCCCACACCGGCTGGTCGATCCCGAGATTGCGGCGCAGCGTGTCGAGCGCCTCGGCCGAGATCTCCGAGGTGCCGGCGGCAGCCTGGGCGAAATCGCCTGGCAGCGCGCGCATCAGCACGAACGCCACGACCGACACTCCGAGCAGGATCGGCACCGACCACAGCAGGCGGACCAGCACCAGTCGGCTCAGCATCCGTTCAGGCTCCGTGCGACCGCCGATGCTTCCCGCCGCCCCGCTGCCTACTTGTTGATCCAGGAGGTGCGGACAAAGCTACGGATGTTCGAAGCCAGCGCCACATAGCCCTGCACGTAATTCCACCAAGCCTCCCAGCGCAACGGGTACTGGTAGATCTGCAGCACGTAGGCCTGATCGGCGATGTGGCGCTGGATGCGCTGGTAGGCCTCGGCCCGGCGCCCGTCGTCCAGCAGCGAGCGTGCATCGTCGATCATCTTGTCGAGCGCGGCGTCCGCCATGCCCATCGACTTGCCGTAACGGTTGTCCGAGGTCATCCGCGCGAGGATGGCGTCCGGGTCCGGGCTCCAGGCGAGCGCCACCGACAGGATGCCGTAGTCGCCACTGGCCCAGCGTGCCAGCAGGGGCGCCGTCTCCATCGGCTTCAGGGTCACCTTGATGCCGGCAGCAGCCCATTGCTGCTGCAGGATCTGCGCGCACTGCACATCCAGCGCGTTGGCCGCGACGACGATGTAGTCGCCCAGGTCGATGCCGCCAGGATGCCCGGCCTCTGCCAGCAGCTTGCGGGCCGCCGCGACGTCGGTCTTGTAGTAAGGCAGGTCCGAGACACCGTCATAGCCGCCGACCTGGGTCTCGGGGATCATCGCGCCGACCTTGCCCGAGCCGCCCAGCACCGTCTGCAGGCAGGCGTTGCGGTCGGTCGCCAGGCTCAGCGCGCGGCGTACCCGGACATCGCTCAGCGGTTGCGACTTGATGTTCAACCACACCGGGAAGGTCCGCGTGGTCTTGCCTGGCGCGGACACCAGATCGGGCGCAGTGCGCACGATCTGTGCCGAGACCTTCGGGTCCTTGAACCAGGTCATGTCGATGGAACGCGACCGCAGCGCCGAGGCGAGCGAAGCCTGGTCCTTGAAGAAGCGAAACTGGACCGACTCCAGGTAAGGCTGCCCCTCCTCGTAGTAGTTCGGGTTCGCCTTCAGGCTGAACTGACGGTTGGGGTCATAGGCGTCGAACACGAAGGGGCCTGTACCCACCGGCTTCGTGTTCAAGCCCTGCACGCCGCGAGGCACGATGACCCCGTTGGGATTGGTCGCGAGATAGCTCAGGAAGGTGGCGCTCGGCGCCTTGAGCTCGAAACGCACCGTGTAGGCATCGACGACCGTCACCGCCTTGACGCCGGAGAACAAGCTGGCGCTCGGGCTGCCCGTGGCAGGGTCGAGGATGCGGTCGAAGGTGAACTTGACGTCCTCCGCGGTGAAGGGCTGCCCGTTGTGGAACTTGACGTTGCGACGCAGCCTGAAGACGTAGGTCGTGCTGTTGGGCGTGTCGTAGCTGATAGCCAGATCGGGTTCGATCTTCATCGCCGCGTTCCAGCGCAGCAGGCCGCTGTAGAGCAGCGACGTGAAATCGTAGGACGAAAACGCGGCCAGCGTGACCGGGTCCAGGCCGATCGGGTCAGCGTCGGCACCGATGGTCAGGCGCCCACCGCGCCGGGGAGCACCCGACTGGGCCATCGCCCAGGGGCCGAATGCTGCGGCACCGCCGGCCAACATCAGGCGCAGGGCGCTGCGCCGGGCCAGGTCGGTGTCGAACGCGTCGACGCTGAGCTCGGAGTCGGCAGGAATCGGATGCATCATGGGGAGGCCCTCTGGCGATGGACGTGACACGCGACGGCCGAACGCCTGGGCAGGCGCAGCAGGACGCGACGAACTCAGCCAGCCGCAGGCTCGACATGGTGCGCCCACGTGCCGCAGCACCAGCTGACGGAACATGCTAGGCCAGAGACTGCGCTCGCAGGGTCGATGTTTCACTTCGCGAAACATCGCTGGTCCGTTGCACGCAACGCGTCTCGAGCCCCGCGTTGCTTGCGACGAAACGCAAAGCCCAGTGGCCGTACCGGACCCCGCTCCCATAATCAATAGCCATATTGAAGCTGCGTCCGCACCGGCCAGGGGCAGCGCTGCCGATGAGGAAAGCCGATGGACTGTCTGATCAAGGACGCGCTCGTCGTCGACGGCACCGGCGCGCCGCCGCGCGCAGCCGACATCGGCGTCGCGGGCGACCGCATCGTCGCGCTGGAACCCGGCCTCGGCGCCTTCGCGCGGCGGGTCGTCGACGCCCGCGGCCTCGTCGCGGCGCCCGGCCTGATCGACATCCACACCCACTCCGACATGAGCCTGCTGCTCGACGGCCGGGCGCAGAGCAAGGTGTCGCAGGGCGTGACGACCGACGTCACCGGCAACTGCGGCTTCTCGCCCTTCCCGATCGACCCGGCGCGCTTGGAACTGCACCAGGACCTGATGGCCGGCATCGGCGACGACCCGCAGGCGCTGGAGTGGACCGACCTGGAAGGCTACCGTCGTGCCGCCGAGCGGCGCGGCCTGGCCATGAACGCGGCGCCGCTGGTGGGCCACGGCGCGCTGCGCATCGCCGTGATGGGCGTGTCGACGGCCGAGCCCGACGCGCCGCAGTTGCAGGCGTTGTGCGCGCTGCTGGAGCGCATGCTCGACCAGGGCGCCTTCGGTATGACCACGGGCCTGACCTATGTGCCCTCGCGCTACGCGCCGACCTCGGAGCTGCTCGCGCTGTGCCGGGTGCTGCAGCGCCGCGGCCGGCTCTATGCCACGCACGCGCGCGACCGCGACCCCACCGGCGCGGACCACAAGCTGGGGCCGCTGAACGAGGCCCTGCACCTGGGCCGCGAGACCGGGGTGCGGGTGCAGTACTCGCACGCCGCGATCAACACCCCTTCGGACTGGGGCACGGCCGGACGCTGGACCAGGCACTTCGACGGGGCGGTGGCCGAAGGCCTGGACGCGGGCTTCGACGTCTACCCCTACGACGCCTCGAGCTCGGCGCTGACGCAGTACCTGCCGCCGTGGGTGGTCGAGGGCGGTGTGGCGGCGATGCGCGCGCGGCTGCAGGACGAGGCCACGCTGCGGCGCGCCGAGGCCGACCTGCTGCAGGGCTGGTCGGCACAGCGCATCCCCTGGCTGTGGGACCGCTTCGTGCTGGCACGCACCGACGGCCTGCTCGGCACCGTCGAGGGGCAGACGCTGGAACAGGCGGCGGCGGCGGCTGGCGTCAGCCCGGGCCGCCTCGTGCTGTTACTGTGCCGCGAGGGTGGCAATGGCGTGATGGTGGTGCTGTTCTACCGCACCGAGGCCGACATGCTGACCTTCCTGACGCACCCGCACTGCGTGATGGGCTCGGACGGCTCGGCGCTGTGCTTCGACCAGGGCAGCCGCCGCCCGCACCCGCGCAACTTCGGCGCCAGCGTGCGCGTGCTCGGGCGCTTTGTGCGCGAACGCGGCGACCTCGACCTGGCCACGGCGGTCGCCAAGATGAGCGGCCGGGTGGCCGAGCGCCTGCGCCTGACCGACCGCGGCCGCATCGCCGTCGGCCAGGCCGCTGACCTCGTGCTGTTCGACCCCGATGAGGTGGCCGACCGCGCCACCTACCTGCGCCCGGCGCAGCAGGCCGTGGGCGTGCGTCACGTCTGGGTCAACGGCGTGCGCGTGCTGGAGGACGGCGAGCTCAACGGCGCCCGGCCCGGCCGGGTTCTGCGCGCAGCCTGAACATCGCCATCCTTGGCCGCACCGCGATGTCCGCCCCCACCGACTCCGCCCGCCCCGCCCTGCCTGGCTGGCTCGACTTGTCCGGCCAGGTCGGCGTGGTCACGGGTGGTGGCACCCACCTCGGGCTGGCGATGGCCCGGGCCGTGGCCGAACTGGGCATGCGCGTGGTGCTCGTCGGCCGCCGCGCCGAGGTCGTCGAGGCCGCCGCCGCCACGCTGCGCGGCGAGGGCCTGGACGCGCAGGGCCTCGGCGCCGACGCCGCCGACGAAGCCGCCATCGAGGCCATGGTGCAGGAGCTGCTGGCGCGCCACGGACGGCTGGACCTGATGCTGTGCAACGCCGGTGGCGGCCAGGGCAGCGACATCGCGCCGGCGATCCGTCGCGACGACCTCGAAGCCACGCTGCGCAAGAACGTCTCCACGACGCTCGTGTGCGCGCAGGCCGCGGCGCGGGCGATGATCCCGCGCGGTGGCGGCGCCATCGTCACCGTCGGCTCGATCCACGGCAGCCTGGGCAGCGACCCGAGGCTGTACGCGCCGGAGTTCCGGCGCTCGTCGCAGTCTTACCACGCCGCCAAGGGCGCGATCCTGAACCTGACGCGCGCCCTGGCGTGCGAACGGGCGGCCCACGGCATCACCGTGAACTGCATCAGCCCGGGGCAGATCCCCAAGGCAACGATCGACGCAGTGACCCGGGAGCGCTTCCGCAACCAGGTGCCGCTGGGGCGTCTGGGCGTGCCGGAGGACCTGCGCAGCGCGATCGCCCTGTTCGCCTCGCCGGCCGGGCGCTGGATCACGGGCCAGAATCTGGTTGTCGACGGCGGCTGGAGCGTCTGGTGAGCCCCGTCGCCATCGACAAGCGCGCGCCCGCCGGCACGGGCAGGTCGTACGACCGCAGTACCCCCGGCAACAGCGCAGCGCCCCCCCCGTCCCGCCAGACCGCCCTCCTACGGAGCCCCCGATGACCCAGAACGTCCCCAGGTACGAGATCGCCAACGCCGCCGAGATCGCCTCGCCGACGGTGCTTGTTCACACCGACCGCGTCGAGCACAACCTGCGGCGCATGATCGAACTCGTCGGCGGCGACCCCGCCCGGCTGCGTCCGCACGTCAAGACGCACAAGCTCGCCCCGATCGTGGCCATGAAGCTCGCGCACGGCATCCGCAAGTTCAAGGTCTCGACCATCGCCGAGGCCGAGATGACGGCCCAGGCCGGCGGCCCCGACATCCTGCTCGCGCACCAGCCCAGCGGCCCCGGCATCGCGCGCCTGATCGCCCTGATGCAGGCCTACCCGAAGGTGCGCTGGTCGACGCTGGTCGACGACGCCGGCAACCTGGCGGCGCTCGGCCAGGCGGCGCAGGCCGCCGGCCTCACGCTGCCGCTGTACGTGGACCTGAACGTAGGCATGAACCGCACCGGCATCGCGCCGGGCGAGGCGGCCGCGGCGCTGTATGCGCAGCTCTGCCGCACGCCGGGGGTGGCTGCGGGCGGCCTGCACGCCTACGACGGCCACCTGCGCGACCCCGACGATGCGGTGCTCGAGGCCCAGGTGCGCGAGACCTTCGCGCCGGTGTGGGCGCTGCGCGAGCGGCTGTTGGCCCAGGGCCTGCCCGTGCCCCGGCTGATCGCCAGCGGCACGCCCACCTTCGCGATCATGGCGCGCACGCCGGGCATCGAGGTCGAGGTGGGCGCGGGCACGACGGCGCTGTGGGACTTCGGCCAGGAGGAGGTCAGCCCCTCGCACCGCATGCGCAACGCGGCGGTGCTGATGGCGCGCGTCATCAGCAAACCGACGTCGGACCGGATCTGCCTCGACCTCGGCCACAAGGCCGTGGGCTCGGAGATGACGCACCCGCGGGTGCGCCTGTTCGGGCTGGAGGATGCCCAAGCCGTCGTCCACAGCGAAGAGCACCTGGTGCTGCAGACGCCGCGCGCCGGGCAGTACCGCGTCGGCGACGTCGTCTACGGCCTGCCGCGCCACGTCTGTCCGACGATGGCGCTGCACAGCGAGGTCTGGGCCGTGCGCGACGGCCGCGCTGACGAGCGCTGGCCCGTCACGGCACGGGCGCGGCGGCTGACGATCTGAGGGCCGGCTTGGCCGCCGAGCCGCTCCCCGACCTGACACTCCTGGAGGTCTCGCCATGGTCCAGCCCGTCCCGCCGCGCTCGGTGCAGCGTGGTGACTTCGACCGCGACGGCTACGTCTGCCCGGTGCCGGTGCTCACGGCTGCCGAGACTGCCGGGTTCCGCGCCTGCTACGACGACTTCGCCGCGCGCCACCGCGACCGGCTGCAGGCGCTGCCCCCGAACCAGCGCTGGCAGGTGAACTCCGACACCCACTTCGCCTTCGAGTGGGTGGACCGGCTGACACGGCACCCGGCCATCCTGGACGCCGTCGAACGCGTGCTCGGGCCCGACCTCCTGGCCTGGAACACGGTCTGGTTCGTCAAGATGCCGGGCGATCCGACCTACATCAGCTGGCACCAGGACGGCGCCTACTGGGGCCTGGAGCCGATGGAGGTGCTGACGGCCTGGGTCGCGCTCGGGCCGGCGACGCGCGCCAACGGCTGCATGCGCGTGCTGCCGGGCTCGCACCGCGGCCCGGCCCTGAAGCAGCGCGACACCTTCGCCCCGGACAACGCGCTGTCACGGGGCCAGGAGATCGAGGTCGCGGTGGACGAGGCGCAGGCCGTGGACCTGGCCCTGGAGCCGGGCCAGATGTCGATGCACCACCTCTGGATCGTCCACGGCTCGGATGCCAACCGCAGCGACGTGCCGCGGGTCGGTCTGGCCATCCGCTACGTCGCGGCGCAGGTGCGCCAGCGCGACGGCAGCCGGCCGCTGGCCATGCTGGTGCGGGGCGAGAACCGCCACGGCCACTTCACGCTCGCCGAGCGCCCCACGCGCAACGACGGCCGCGCGGGCGAGGGCATCCACGGCGAGGTGCTGAAGCGCGTGCGCGAGGCGATCGAGCAGGCCAAACAACAGCCGGCCTGACGGCCCGCGCGTCCTTCCCGCGGGCCCACGGCTCCCCCTTACCGAGAGCTCGTGAACACCCCTGCCCACACCACCACCCCCGAATCCTCGCTGCGCGAGGAGATCTGCCGCGTCGGCCGCAGCCTGTACGAGCGCGGCTATG
This sequence comes from uncultured beta proteobacterium, assembly GCA_903876715.1. Classification (GTDB taxonomy): domain Bacteria; phylum Pseudomonadota; class Gammaproteobacteria; order Burkholderiales; family Burkholderiaceae_C; genus Rubrivivax. Next base: position 16,689 of record CAIRBF010000444.1, on the reverse strand, counting down.
TCCACGCCGCCGCCGGCAACATCAGCGTGCGGCTGGACGACGGCTTCGTGATCACGCCCACCGACGCCTGCCTGGGCCACCTGGACCCGGCGCGGCTGGCGCGCGTGGACGCCCATGGCGTGCAATTGGAAGGCGACCGCGCCAGCAAGACCCTGGCCCTGCACCGGCGCATCTATGCCGCCGACCCGCAGGCGCGCTGCGTCATCCACACCCACAGCACGCACCTGGTCGCGCTGACGCTGCAGGGGGTGTGGAGCGCGGACGACATCGTGCCGCCGATCACGCCCTACTTCGTGATGAAGGTCGGCCACGTGCCGCTGATCCCCTACCACCGCCCGGGCGACCCGGCCGTGGCCGAGCTCGTCGCGCAGCGCATCGGCGCGATGGCCGCGCGCGGCACGCCGATCCGGGCCGTGATGCTGGACCGCCTGGGGCCGAACGTGTGGCACCGCAGCCCGGCCGAGGCGAGCGCGGTGCTGGAGGAGCTGGAGGAGACGGCGCGCCTGTGGCTGCTGTGCCAGCCGCGGCCCGCGCCGCTGGACGAGGCGCAGATCGAGGCGCTGCGGCGGCAGTTCGGCGCGAGCTGGTAGCGCGCCTGCCCGCGCCACCGGGAGGCGGTCGGAACGGCAGGCGCCGGGCTGCGCGCAGCCGCCACGGTGCCCCGGGAAGTCAGGATCGCGCCGCCTCCCAGCCCAGCATCGCGGCCTTGCGCTCCGGCCTCCAACGGTAGTGGGAGATCTCGCCGCTGTCGCGGATGACGCGGTGGCAGGGGATGAGCCAGGCGATGGTGTTCGCCCCCAGCGCGCTGCCCACGGCGCGCTGCGCGCGCGGCGCGCCGACGGCCTGCGCGAGGTCGGTGTAGCTGAGCACCTGGCCCGCCCGCGTGCGCAGCATCGCCTGCCAGACCTGGATCTGGAAGTTCGTGCCGCGCAGCACCAGGTGCACCGTGCCGCGCGTGGGCGTGGCCGGGAACACGCGGGCGAGCTGGGCGCGGACCTGCGCATCGTCGCGCGCCAGCACCGCGTGTGGCCAGCGCGGCCACCGGCTCAGCGGTCGCTGCATCCGCATTCGCATGCCCAGCCGCGGGCGCATCGCCTGCCGCAACGAAGGTGGATTGACCCGTCCGCGTCCGAGGCACGCTTCTCCCTCTCCCTTTGCGAGAGGCCAAGGTGAAGAACCGCGAATCCCTGCTCAGCCTACGTCAAGGGTGCGCTGCGGAACACGCAGACGCGGATTGGCACGTAGCGCATTGCCCGCGAAGATCGCGGCCACGTCCTTGGGCGCGAGGGTGGCGAAGAACTTCCAGGCCGTCTCGAACCACTCTTCGTACTGGGCGAAGCGCAGCAGCATCGGCCAGTCGGATGCATACAGCATCCGCTGCGGCCCCAGGATGCGCAGCGCGTCTTCCATACAAGCGCGCGCGTGGCCGTCACGCCACTGCGCGCCGAAGCAGAACGGGATGCCCGAGAACTGAACGAACGTGTCGGGACGCTCGGCGAGGCGGCGCATGAACGCACGCCATGGCTCGGCGTCCATGTCGGGCGCGGGCAGCGCCAGATGGTTGACCGTGAGGGGCCCGGGAGGCAACCGGTCCAGCGCCCTGCTCACGGCAGCGTAGTGCCGCGCTTCCCCGAGCAGCACGACGCCGAGCTTCGCGTGCAGTGCGGCCGCCAGGTTTTCGGTGACCTGCGGCCGCGCGATGAAATCGCTGTCGGCGATCCGGCGCAGCTGGGCACGAATACCCACCACCTTGGGACGCCGGGCCAGCGCGCCGAAGTCCACGGGCGCACCGTCCAGATCGACCCATGCGGTGACCCCCCAGATGCGCGGCGTCTCGCTCGCCAGCCTGATGCACCAGTCGGTTTCCTCGGTCTGCGGTGCGGTCTGCACAAGAATCACGCCGTCGATGCGGCATGCGTCGAGCGCGGCTCGCGCATCGGCCGGCATGAAGTCGCGCCGATAGAACGGCTGGTCGGCGACCGGGCGGTTGTCGAAGTTGCACGCGGGTTGCCAGTGATGCAGATGGGCGTCGATCCGCATGGAAGCGGGCTGGGCGTCGGCACTGGCGGGATCATCGATGGTCATGGGTTTTCTCTCTCGTGTCGGTGCCGGCGAGCTCGATCCAGAAGCCGGGGGGGATCTCGGTCCGCATCGCGGCCAGATTGGCATCGAGCTCCGCCGGACTTCTGGGGCCGAGCAGCACCGTGTGCACCGCGGGATTGCGGGCCACGAACTGCAGCGCGGCGGCGGCGAGGGGAATGCGATGACGCTCGCAGACGGCTGCGATGCGCGCCGTGCGCTCCAACACGTGCGCGCTCGCCGGCTCATACGCGAACAAGGGCGCGGCCTGCGGCCATGCCGCGAGCACGCCGGAGTTGAAGACGCCCGCGGCCACCACCGCGATGCCGCCTTGCGCGGCGGCGGCGATCAGCGCCACGCCGCTGTCGTCCAGCAGCGTGTAGCGCCCCGCCAGCAGGATGACATCGAAACGAGCACGCGATACCAGGGTGGCCACCGGGGCGACCTCGTTGCTGCCGATGCCAATCGCGCCCACGAGGCCCTCCGCACGCATCTGCCCGAGCGCATCATGCGCTTCGAGACAGACCTCGACGTGGTGCTCCACATCGTGCAGATGGACGGCGTCCATCCGCGAGAGCCCCAGGCGTTCGAGGCTGTGCTCCACCGAGGCGCGGGTGGCGGCGGCAGAGTAGTTCCACCGGTCCGCGGCGCGACGCTGCGTCGCCCCGAGCGGTGTCGCTCCCTGGCCTGCAGGGCGCGTAACTCCTGTCTTGGTGGTGACCACGATCTCGTCGCGGGCGGCACCACGCAGCGCGCGTCCGAGGCGACGCTCGGCCAGCCCCCCGCCATACAGGGGCGCCACATCGAACAGGCGGATCCCGCATTCAAGCGCGCGCGCGAGCGTGGCTTGCGCATCATGATCGGAGACATCGGGCTGGCCCAGCGCCGCACAACCGACCCCGAGCCGGGGCCATGCCGCCGCGACCGTGTTCACGATGCGGCCCGCTCGAGGCGATTGAGCTCGGGCGTGAGCGACCAGCGGAAGCTGTCCTCGGGTCGCACATGACGGGCCCACGCGTCGATCACCTTCTTCTCGCGCCGTCTTGCCGCGATGGTGGCTGCGATCCGCTCGGGATCCCAGCCATCCAGCACCTTGGCGAGCAGGCGCTCGCGCGTGCCGCCATGCGCGAGATCGGACGCGAGGTCGTGCCGTTCGGCCGGATCGCGATCGAGATCGAACAGCATCGGCGCGTCGCCGTGGGTGTAGATGAGTTTGTATTTCCCCTCGCGCACCATGCGCTGCTGCACCGACCTGCCACCCGTCCAAGCGGGAACGGTGTCGGTGCAATGCTCGCTGAAGGTCACGTCGAGCCAGGATACGCCCGCGTCCATGGCCACGCCCAGCAGGCTGCGACCCTGCGCGTGGGGCAGCGGCTCCGCGTGCAGCGCTTCCACCATGGTGGCGGCCACGTCGACGAGGTTGCAGACCTGGGCACGCCGCTGGCCGGCCGGCAGACGTGCCGGCCAACGCATGATGAGCGGAACGCGCAGCGAATCCTCGAGCAGCGTGTGCTTCCACCACAGCCCGCGCTCGCCGAGCTGGTCGCCGTGGTCGGTGGTGTAGACGATCAGCGTGTCGTCCATTTCGCCTGTCGCCTTCAGCGCGGCGAGCACCTGCCCGATCAGGCAATCCAGCCGATAGGTCAGCGCGTAGTAGGCGGTTCTGGCGCGCTCCACTGCGACCGGATCGATGTCGTGCAACTGGCGGTCGTCGCGCCACCACCGCTCCCAGGCGTGGGTGGGAACCGGCGGCGAGCCATGCTGGGGCGGCGGCACGCGCCCGGCGAAGCGCTCGTAGTCCTCGCGCCAGGCGACATAGGGTGGATGCGGCAGCAGAAAGCCGACGGTCAGGCAAAGCGGGGCGTCGCTGCCCTGCGCCCGCGCACGGGCATGGGCACGGATGGCCTCGCAGGCGGCTTTGGCAGTGTCGAAGTCCTTGACCTGGTAGGCCGACTGCCCCACGCCGGACTGCGCGAGACTCTCGGGCCACGGATCGTTGGCACGATCGAGCACGCCGAGGTCGTGGCGCGGCACCCCACCCCAGTTGGGGCTGTGATCGCCCACAGTGCGTTCCGCGTAGCCGTGCAGCTGATCGGGCCCCATGGAATGAAGCCGTCCCGCGAGCAGTGGCCGGTAGCCGCCCGCGCCCAGCGCGTGCAGCCACGTCGCGGCATCGGATCGCAGGTAGTCGTCGTTGGTCCAGCACTCCTGCGCATAGGGGTGGCGGCCGGTGAGCATCGCCATCCGGCTGGGCACGCACAGGGGCGACGGGCAGTACGCGTTGTCGAAAGTGACGCCTGATGCCGCGAGTGCGTCTAGGTTCGGAGTTTCGGCCACCTTGTCGCCATAGCAGCCCGCGATGCGGCGCGCGTGCTGGTCGGAGAACAGGAACAGGAGATTGGGCCGTTGGGTAGATGGCATTGCAGCGTGTGCTCCTATTCACGGTTGCGGGAAAAGATGTACCCGATGGATTCGGGGAAGGTGCCGCGCTCGTCTCCTCGTGCGGCTCGCTGGTCCGAGTCTCGGTGCCAGGATCGATATTGTCGATCTCTAATATCTCAGTCGTATTCTACATACGACGCATCTTCGCTGACAATAGCGTTAGCAGAACAGGAGCCGCTACACATGCCCGCCAACATCGCTCGCAAACCCCGGGGGGGCGCCTTGATGCGCGAGGTGGCGTACGAGCGGTTCAAGCTGCATCTGTTCAAGCGCCATCTGGTGCCAGGGCAATTCGTCTCGCAAGGCGACCTCTGCGAACTTCTGGACGTCCCGCTCGGGCCCACGCGCGAAGCCCTCAAACGGCTGGAGGCGGAGGGTCTCGTCAAGCTGATCCCCCAGCGCGGCGTACAGATCGCCGACATCGGCGTCGCGCTGATTCATGACGCCTTCGACTTTCGCCGGATCATCGAGTGCGCCGCGGTACGCCGGTATGCGGTGGAAGCCACAGACGGGGCGATCGCGGAACTCGAACGCGAGACCACCGAGGTTCTCGCCCGTTTCGCTGGCGGAGGCAATGACGATCCGCGCCTGATCGACATGGCCTTGCGGGTGGACTGGGGCATGCACAACCGCATGGTGGAGGCGATGGGCAACAGCATCACCATGAGCGCGCATCAGCAGAACTTTGACAAGATCCGGATGATCCGGCTGCACGGACGTTCTCCGCGCTACCTGCCCATGGCGCTGGAAGAACACCTGAACGTGATCGCGGCGGTCAAGGCACGCGATCCAGAGCGCGCCGCCGCCGCGCTCGACGAGCACCTCAAGGGTGCCGAGCGGCGCGCATTGGGGCTGTAGCTCCCCTGTGCCGGCGCGCCCTGAGGCCCCGGTCGCTCCATCCCGCCTCTCTGTGCCTGCGCCTCCTCCGGCACCCCTGATCAACGGACTCCTCGCGGACTGACTGGATTCTGCGGCGGCGCGCGGCGTCCACGAACACTGGGGTTGACGGCACGGATAAATCATGCGTAATATCTCATTGGCATCTTATAAAACCGAAGGGCGACGGCGACGCAAACTCCGCCTGCCCTGCGCATCGTCGCGAACCATCGCCCGCCTTGAAGGAGATCCCATGAATCGGTTAGCTCGCTTTGTCCGCCGTTGCGTCGGCGTCGCCCTGTTGCCTGCGCTGTGCACATTTGCGAGCGCGCAGGACACCTACCCGTCACGCACGATCACCATCGTGGTGCCCACGCCGCCGGGGGGGGTGGTCGACGTGGTCGCGCGTCCCTACGGCGTGATGCTGTCCAAGCGGCTCGGCAAGCCGGTGGTGCTCGACTACAAGACCGGCGCCAACGGCAACATCGGCGCCGCCCACGTGGCACGCACGCAACCTGCGGACGGCTACACGCTGCTGTTCGGCGGCATCAGCACCATGGTGATCAACCCGCATCTCTACACATCCCTGCCCTTCGATCCGTTGACGGATCTGCAGCCGATCACCAACGCCTTCCAGGCGCCCAACGTGCTCGTGGCCAACGTCCAGTCGCCGTACAAAACGCTGGGGGACGTGGTCGCCGCCGCTAAGGCCAAGCCGGGCACCATCAGCTTCGGATCGGGAGGCAACGGAAACACGACGCATCTGCTCGGCCTGCAGCTGGGGGCTGCTGCCGGCATTTCCCTGGTGCACGTGCCCTACAAGGGTGGCCCGCCGGCGCTGGCCGACATGATGGCCGGCCACATTCCCTTGATGATCCACGCGCTCTCAGCGGTGGCCGACCTGCACAAACAGGGGCGCGTGCGCATCCTCGCCGTCGCCGATCGGCAACGCTCGCCGCAACTTCCTGACGTGCCCACCATCGCGGAAGCCGGCGTGCCGGGCGTCGTGTCGCTCGCCTGGACCGGCATCCTGATGAGGGCCGGCACGCCGTCCGCCATCGTCGAGCGCATCAGCCGGGAGTCGCAGGCCATCCTGCAGGATCCCGCCTTCCGCGCGCCGCTCGAAGCCCAGGGCTTCCAGCTGCTTTCCACCACGCCGCGCGAGTTCGGGGACCGCATGCGGACCGAGAGCGCGGCATTCTCGACACTGATCAAAGCCAACAACATCCGCATCGACTGATCGCTGCCGCGCGCTTCGCACCCCACAACCACCGCCAGTCCACAAGATCCATGCCCGCCCCCAATCCCCTCAAGCACGCCCTCACCGCCAAGATTCCGCAGATCGGCTGTTGGTCGGTCATCCCGAGCCCGCACGTCGCGGAACTGATCGCGGGAGCCGGCTTCGACTGGATCATGCTGGACGCCGAGCACACGCCCAGCGACCCGGTGCTGATGATGCAACTGCTTCAGGCGGTGCAGGCGGAGCGAGAGCGGCCGACGTCGGCCGTCGTTCGTCCGCCGTGGAACGATCCGGTGTTGATCAAGCAGTATCTGGACATCGGCGCGCAGTCGCTGCTGCTGCCCTTCGTGCAGACCGAAGAGGAAGCGCAGCGCGCGGTGGCGGCGACGCGCTATCCCCCGCACGGCACGCGCGGCATGGGCGGTGCGACGCGATCGGCGCGCTTCGGCCGCGACGCGAACTACGTGCAGACGGCGCAAGACGAGCTTTGCCTGATCGTGCAGGTCGAGACCGCGGAGGCTCTGGAACGATTGGAGGCCATCGCCAGCGTCGAAGGCGTCGACGGCGTCTTCATCGGCCCGGGGGACCTGTCGGCCAGCCTGGGCGTGCCGGGCGACACAGGCCATCCCAAGGTGCGCGAAGCGATCCGCTCGGCGATCCGGCGCATCCTCGCCTGCAACAAGGCGCCGGGCATCATCCTGCTCGATCAGGCGCACGTCAGCGAGTGTCTCGAGCAAGGCGCGCTGTTCGTCGCCGTGGCCACCGATGTGGTGATGCTGCGCAAGTCGGCGGATCAGGTCGCGCACGAGTTCAAGAGCCGCTTCGGCGCTTCCCGCTGAAGTCCACGCACCGCGAGGCGTGCGGCCCAGCCAGACGATCCCGGCCGCGTCACCGCTCGATGCAATCCATGAATCTTTCCACTGTCGCCCCGGTCGCGGAGACCTTGCCCTCCGATGCGGATCTCGCATTGTTGGTGGGCCGCATTTGGCAACCCGGCGTCGGGCCGATCCTCGTCGGCGTGCACGGCCAGCATCTCGTCGATCTCTCGGCGCTGGCGCCCATCATGAGCCAATTGCTGGAACTCGCCGAGCTTGCGCGGCACGTGCGCGCGGCGCTGGACGGCGCGCCCGTCGTCGCGACGCTCGGCGAAGTTCTGGGCAACGGCGACGAGCGTTCGCGTGACAGCGCTCGCGCGTGGCCGCTCGCTCCCTGCGACCTGCAGGTGATCAAGGCGAGCGGTGTCACGTTCATCGACAGCCTGCTGGAGCGCGTGATCGAGGAGCAGGCCCGGGGCGATGCCCTCAAGGCACGTACGATCCGTGAAGAGCTGGCCGGCGCGCTCGGAGGCAATCTCGCCGGCGTCGCACCGGGCTCGGCGCGCGCCATGCAGGTCAAGCGGCTGCTGATCGAGCGTGGCGTGTGGTCCCAGTACCTGGAAGTCGGTATCGGCCCGGACGCGGAGGTGTTCACCAAAACGCCCGTCCTGTCTGCGGTGGGCACCGGCGCGAACGTCGGCGTGCACCCCCAGTCAGACTGGAACAATCCGGAGCCCGAGGTCGTCCTCGCGGTCACGAGCCGCGGCGCGGTGGTGGGCGCGACGCTCGGCAACGACGTGAACCTGCGGGATTTCGAAGGCCGCAGCGCGCTGCTGCTCTCGAAGGCCAAGGACAACAACGCATCCTGCGCCATCGGCCCGTTCATCCGCCTGTTCGACGAGCACTTCGGCATGGACGATGTGCGCGCCTGCGACCTCGCGCTGCACGTGCAGGGCGAGCGCGGCTTCGTCATGCGCGGCGCGAGTTCCTTGAGCCGCATCAGCCGCGACCCGCTGGACCTGGTCTCGCAGGTCATCGGCGCCCACCACGACTACCCCGACGGCTTCATGCTGTTCCTGGGCACTATGTTCGCGCCCATCGAAGACCGGCACGGCCCGGGCAAAGGCTTCACCCACGAAGTGGGCGACGTGGTGCGAATCTCCACGCCGCGCCTGGGCCTGCTCACCAACCGCGTGGTGACGTCGGACAAGGCTGAGCGCTGGACCTTCGGCGTCAGCGCGCTGATGACGAATCTGGCACGACGCGGCCTGCTGGTCGGTACGGCGCAGGCACGATGATGGACTCCACGCGAGCGGGTTCGCCGCGCGTCATCCAGCTGCACCCGGAAGACGACGTGATCATCACGCTCGATCAGCTCATCGCCGGCGCACGGGTCGAAAGCGAGGATTTGACGGTGGCCGGGCTGATCCCGCCAGGCCACAAGATCGCCACCCGCGCCATCGCGCAAGGCCAGGCCGTTCGCCGCTACAGCCAGGTGATCGGCTTCACGAGCCGGCCCATCGCGCGCGGCCAGCACGTGCACACGCACAATCTGATCGTCGGCGACTTCGCACGTGACTATGCGCTCGCCGAGGAAACGTGCCAGACGCCCAGCCCCGCCGCGCAGGTGACGTTCGATGGCATCGTGCGGCCCGATGGCCGCGTGGCCACGCGCAACTACATCGGCATCCTCACCTCGGTGAACTGCTCGGCCACCTTGGGGCGCGCCATCGCCGATCGCTACAGCCGCGACGTTCACCCCGAGGCGCTCGCGTGCTACCCAAACGTAGACGGCGTGGTCGCCCTGACCCATGACTCGGGCTGCGCGGTCGACTCGGAGGGCGAGGATCTCGCCGTTTTGTAGCGCACGCTGGGCGGCTACGCCTGTCATCCCAACTTCGCCAGCGTGCTGGTGGTCGGCCTGGGCTGCGAAACCAATCAGATTCCGAAACTGCTAGCGACCCAGGGGCTCGAGGACAGCCACCGGTTGCGTGCCTTCACGATCCAGGACAGCGGTGGCACGACCGGGGCGATCGCGCGCGGCATCGAGCTCGTCGAGCATACGCTGCCCGAGGCCGATAAGGCCCGTTGCGAGCCGGTGCCCGCGCGCCTGCTCACCGTGGGCCTGCAGTGCGGCGGCTCGGACAGTTACTTCGGCATTTCGGCCGACCTGGTGCTGGGCGCTGCGGTGGACCTGCTGGTCGCTCAGGGTAGCACAGCGGTCCTTTCCGAGACGCCCGAGATCTACGGCGCGGAACATCTGCTCATGCGGCGCGCGCAGACACCCGAAATCGGCCGCAAGCTGGTGGAACGGATCCGCTGGTGGGAAGCGCACTGCGCCCGCAACGGCGCGAGCATGGACAACAACCCCAGCGCCGGCAACAAGACCGGCGGCCTGACCACCGTGCTGGAGAAATCACTTGGCGGAATCGCCAAGGCGGGCTCGACCAACCTGGTCGAGGTCTACGAGTACGCCGAACCGGTGCGCGCGCATGGTTTGGTGTTCATGGATACGCCCGGCTACGACCCGGTGTCGGCGACCGGCCAGGTCGCCGGCGGCGCGAACGTGATCTGCTTCACCACGGGACGCGGTTCGGCCGGGAGTGTCCGGATTTCTGTGTGTGAGGCGGTTTGCTGAATTGACTCTTGATGATCTTCAGGCCCCTGCCAGGCCGCCGGAGGCGCCCCGGTTGAGCCATGTATTCATGGTTCAACCCCACGATCAGCCGGGGCCGTGCGCGCCCCGCGTGAATCGATCCTCATAGAGTATCGCGAACTGGTTCATCGCCGTCTTCCAGTCCTGCGCCGCGTTGCCCCAGTCAGCGGTGATGTTGCGCAGCGCCAGCCAGATCAGCTTGGACGCCGCGTCGTCGCTGGGGAAGTGCCCGCGGGTCTTGATGATCTTGCGCAGCCGCGCATTGATGCTCTCGATGGCGTTGGTCGTGTAGACCACCTTGCGCACGGCCGGCGGGAACGCGAAGAACGGGATCACCTTGTCCCAAGCCCGGCGCCAGGAGGCCACCACGGTGGGGAAGCGCCGGCCCCAGTCGCCTTGCTCGAAGGCATCCAGTTCGCCCAGCGCGGCCTCGGCACTGGGGGCGGTGTAGATCGCCTTGAGCGCTGCTGCCAGCGCCCGGCGGTCCTTCCAACTGGCGTAGTCCAGGCTGTTGCGGATCAGATGCACGATGCAGGTCTGCAGCGTGGTGGCCGGGAACACCGCGCCCAGCGCCTCGGCCATGCCCTTGAGTCCATCGGTGACGGCAATCAGGATGTCGGCCACGCCACGGGTCTTCAGGTCGTTGAAGACCTTCATCCAGAACTTCGCCCCCTCGGTGCCCTCGATCCATAGGCCCAGGATGTCGCGCGTGCCATCGGGCAGGATGCCCAGCGCCAGATAGATCGCCTTGTTGCGAACGACCGCGTCCTCGCGGATCTTGACCCGCAGGGCGTCGAAGAAGACCACCGGGTACATCGGATCAAGCGGCCTGGCCTACCAGGCGGTGACCTCGGTCATCACCGCGTCGGTGACGCTGCTGATGAAGTCCGGCGCGACCTCGGTGCCGTACTGCTCGGCCAGGAAGGCTTGGATCTCGCGCACCGTCATGCCGCGCGCATACATGGCCACGATCTTGTCGTCGAAGCCGCTGAAGCGGCGCTCGTGCTTGGCGATGAGCAGTGGCTCGAAACTGCCCTGCCGGTCGCGCGGTACTTCAATGCGCAGCGGACCGTCCCCGGTCAACACCGTCTTGGCGCTGGCACCGTTGCGGTGGTTGCTGCTGTCCTCGGGCTTGTCCGCACCCGGCCGGTAGCCCAGGTGGTGCGACAGCTCGGCGCCCAGCGCCCGCTCGATCAGCGCCTTCTTGAAGGCCAGGGAAATCGACTCCACCGACTCCGCGCTCATCGGCCCGGTGACGAACTGGTCAATGATGTCTTTAGGGATCGGCGGCATCGCCGCCACTGCGGCCAGCGCCGCCTTCGTCGTCTTCCTGCTCGGCATACATGCTCCTTCTGGTCATGCTATGCCTCGCACACAAAATTCCGGACAGGCTCGTTCGGCCTACGGTTGCACGCCCTCGCCGTCGCTCAAGATCGCCACCAACACCGCGCTCTGGAAGGCGCAGACCAACGACATGGACGTGAACTGCGGCGAGGTGCTCGACGGCTCCAGGACGATCGGGGCGCTCGGCTCCGAGCTGTTCCAGCTGATGCTGGGCACCGCCTCGGGCAAGCGCTCGCGCAGCGAGCAGCACGGCTACGGCCAGCAGGAGTTCGTGCCGTAGCAGCTCGGCGTCATCACCTGAGGCGGCAGGATCGGGCCGGCAGCGCGATCACTCGCCCAGATGGGCCGCGGAGCATAGAAAATTCAACCGCCCTCTTCAAGCCGACAGGCCCCGGAGTAAACCCGACAGCGCCGCTTGATCCGAGGTCTCGCAGGCCCCGCCCATCCATCCACGGCCAGACAAGACGCCTCGAGGCTCAGCCCGACACGTCGCGCGCCGCCCGCACGGTCGCGCGCCCGGGTTCACACGGGTCCTGAGGCCGCCCGCCAGCGTGGTGACACTTGAGGCGGGCAGCCCCACCCCGGTCGGGTCACACGTCACAGCCTCGATGTGCCTTCGGTGGGTGCGATGCGCTTGGACAGTCGCCTGAAGCCCCGATCCACCAGGTCCGGGCTCAGTGCACCCAGGCCTCACCCGTCTCGCGCGCCCGGTCCCGGGGCCCCTTGCAGGGCGCGCCGGACCAGTGGCCCGGCCCTTCGCCAGGCACAAGCAGTCCACTGGACTGCTTGTGTCCGGGCTCGGCGGCTGTGGATCCAGTCCGAGGTGGCTCAGGATCTTTTCGATCGCCGGCCGCTCAAGGATGGCCGCGATGATCTTCAGTTCTCCGTCGCCACAGTTCGGGCACCGCTCCGTGTCGATGTCAAACACGCGCTTGAGCAACCGCGCCCAACTGATGCGGTGCAGCCGGGCCTGAACCGTCTAGGTCTTGCAGCCTTCTGTGTCTGCCGCCTCAGCAGAGGTCTGTGCTTGTGCGGGAAGGGGCTGCGGTACCACCAGCGGGCGCAGTTTGGCGTTCGGGGCCAGGCGTGCCCGCGCTGGAGGACAAGATCGTCCAGCGCGCATCGGTCGAAGCCCTGAACGCCATCTACGACGCTGACTTCAAAGGCTTCAGCTACGGCTTCAGGCTGGGCTGGAGCGCGCACAACGGCCGTGGTGGCCCACATGTGCGACCGGCTCGCGGTGATGAACCGCGGCCTCGTCGTCGAGGAGATGGACGTGGCCACGCTGCGGCGCGAGGACCCGCGCGAGCCCTACACGCGCCAGATCCTGCTGTCCTCGCGCGGCTACGACCGCGAGGCGGCGGCGCGCATGGTGACCTACGACTGAGGACTCCCAGAGTCATGGGAGCCGGCGCGCGCCGCCTCCCAGCCCAGCATCGCAGCCTTGCGCTGCGGCCCCCAGCGGTAGTTCGAGATCTCGCCGCTGTCACGGATGACGCGATGGCAGGGAATGAGCCAGGCAATCGTGTTCGCCCCCAGCGCGCTGCCCACGGCGCGCTGCGCGCGCGGCGCGCCGACGGCCTGCGCGAGGTCGGTGTAGCTGAGCACCTGGCCCGGCCGCGTACGCAGCATCGCCTGCCAGACCTGGATCTGGAAGTTCGTGCCGCGCAGCACCAAGTGCACCGTGCCGCGCGTGGGTGTGGCCGGGAACACGCGGGCGAGTAGGGCGACGGCCTGCGCGTCGTCGCGCGCGAAGGCGGCCTGGGGCCATCGCGTGCCCAGCGTCGATGTCGGGGCTGCAGCGGCCTCATCAACGAAGTCGAGCTGGCACACCCCGCGCGGCGTCCAGGCAACGAAGGCGGTGCCGAAGGGCGTGGGCCCGAACCCCCAGCCGATGTCCAGGCCACGTCCGCCGGACTTCAGCTCGCCCGGCGTCATGGCCTCGCTGCTGACGATGAGATCGTGCAGCCGGCTGGTGCTGCCCAGCCCCACTTCGCAGGCCGCCTGCAGAACGCTGGCCGAGGCGCGCAGGCGCTGCAGCGCGCTGTCCTTCGTCAGCACCTGCAGGAAGCGCTTGGGGGAAATCCCGGCCCAACGCGCGAACACGCGCTGCAGATGCGCGGGGCTCAGGTGCACCGCGGCGGCCAGTTCCTCCAGCCCGGGCTGGCGCACGGCGTGCGCGCGCAGGTAGGCGATGGCCCGCGCCACGGTGGCGTAGTGGCGGGCGTGTTCGTCGAGGCTGGGGTCGTCAGGCAGCACCAGCGCAGTGTGGCAGAGGCGGCAGGCGGTGGCGATCCGGTTCTTGCGCAGTGGGGGCCGGTCATGCCCGCGCAAGCCTGCACCACGGCGAGCCCGGCGGGACAGGGCGCGCCCCGCCGCGAAGTCAAGGGGGAGGGATCGGCCTCCAGGCCGACCCCGGAGGACATGAGCGGAGGGGGTCACCCTGGCCTGAGGGCCCGTGAGCCGCTTGAGTGAACGCCCATACCGCGCACGAGAACCCGCACTGGGAACACACCACCCACGCCAGCCCACGTCGCAGCAAGCCCGGCCCGCCCGATGACGCCCAGCCCGGGCCGATTCAGGTCACACCTCAAGGCCTCGATGTGCCTTCGGTGGGTGCGGTGCGCTTGGGCAGTCGCCTGAAGCCCCGCTCCACCAGGTCCGGGCTCAGTGCACCCAGGCCTCACCCGTCTCGCGCGCCCGGCCCCGGGGCCCCTTGCAGGGCGCGCCGGGCCAGTGGCCCGGCCCATCGCCAGGCACAAGCAGTCCACTGGACTGCTTGTGTCCGGGCTCAGCTTTGATGAACCGGGGCGACTCAACGCCGGTGCTGGCCTCGGTGTGGGCGATGAAGTGGGCCGCGTGCTGCTGCACCAGGCGGTACAGCGTGGTCTGCTCGGGGCGGTGGCGCTCGTAGTGGAACGGGCGAGGGTGGGCGGGCCGCGCCGCGCAAGATCCCGCGCGGGCAGGCCGCCGGCGGGCGTTCGACATGGTCGGGGTGCGGCGCAGTCCGGAAGCGCACAGCGTCGCTCGGATCGCCGGGCCTGCCCACCCCCGCGTGGATCACTACGATGGGGGATGCCGATGGAGGGTCGGCGGTCACCGGAGTGCCCGCATGAACCACGGCCGTGGCGTCGGCACTACCTGGACGCGCTCATCTCCGGCGGCGCGACCAAGGCGGCCTCGGGCCAGAGAACCCGCGGCCCACCGCCGGGCTGCCGCTTCCACACCCGCTGCCCGCGGGCCGAGAACCTGGAGGCCAACCTTCGAAACCTGCCGGACCAGCTGGGCCGAGGCGGCTACCGCCCCCAGCCCGTGAGGAGGGCGTGCATCGACAAGGCCGACGCGAGCAAGCGCCCGTTGGGCGTGCCCGCGCTGGAGGACAAGATCGTCCAGCGCGCATCGGTCGAAGTCCTGAACGCCATCTACCGATGGCAGCCCGTCAGGGGCGAGACGCTGGGCCTTTGACAGCGGCTCGACGCGCAGCGCAACAGCCCGGCCCCGCGCAGCGGGGACACGCCCAGGCCCACGGAGACCTGGCGCCACCACCTGCACCAGCTGCGCAACAAGGCTCAACGCCACACCTTCCGCCGCCAGATCGTTCACGCCCAGCTTCGACCCTGCTCGCCGTTTCGCAAACTTCGACTATTTCGAGTGAACCAGATAAACTCGACTGCATGAAGACCGCCCGCAAGCCCACCGAATCCTCGCAACGCATCGCCCCACCAGCCATGTCGGTGAACATCGACCCGTTGGTCGAGGTCGTGCGGCGCCACGTCAAGCTGACACCCCAGGCCACGCGGCTGATCAAGAGCGAATTCGCGCAGCTCTTCCAGAACCCGACCATCAGCGGCAGCACCCGAAAGCCCACGACCATCAAGTCAGAACCTGCAACGGACCCGGTATTCACCACCCAGGAAGCGGCTGATCTGGTCGGCGTCTCCCGCCCTTACATCGTGGCGCGCATCGAAGCCGGTGACATCCCACTGCACCAGCAAGTGGGCAACCAGCGACGTGTCCTCCAATCCGCCGCCCTGGCATGGCACCGCCAGGAGCAGACCCGACGCCGCAAGGCCCTGGGCCAGCTCGGTGCCGACCTCGACAGCGAGATCTTCGCGGGCTGAGATCCGTGGTCCCTGTCGTTGCCGACGCCGACACCCTGTTCGGCGCCACCACCCGCGGCCTGTTGATCCATCTCGACTACCAGGGAGTGATCCGCCTGCACTGGAGCCCGCTGATCCTTGACGAGATGAGCCGGGCGCTCGTCGATACCGGCCGCAAGCCGGACGCCGAATCGGCGCGTCGCCACGAGCAACTCATGCGGGCTGCCTGGCCGCAAGCAGAGATTCCGACACAGCAAGTCCAGGCCCAGTTCGCCGGAGTGGCGGCAGCGATGCGCTGCGCCAAAGACACCCACGTCGCTGCCTGCGCAGCAGCCATCCTGGCCGGTGACTTCTATTCCAGTACCCAGGTCGTCAGCCTCGTCACCCAGAACATCCGCGACTTCGGCGTCCGCAAGCTGGCCGCCCTGGGCATCGAAGTCCAGCAGCCCGATGCCTTCCTGCTGAATCAGTTCCGGCAAGACCCCGCAGCCGTCGCTTCGGCCTTCGCCGCCCTTCGCGCCACGCTGCGCTCGGCACCCGAACCCGACCGGCTGCTGGAACGACTGGCAGCGGACGGCCAGAGCCTGACGGCGGCGGCCCTACACGACGCCTGGCAACAGGGCGCCGAGCGCCTTTGACGACGAGATCATTCTTCAT
Organism: uncultured beta proteobacterium; assembly: GCA_903876715.1. Lineage (GTDB taxonomy): Bacteria > Pseudomonadota > Gammaproteobacteria > Burkholderiales > Burkholderiaceae_C > Rubrivivax. The sequence goes on along the minus strand of CAIRBF010000444.1, from coordinate 480 downwards.
GCATCCCTGGGTATTTCGGGCTCGCTTCCGCCGGACCGCCTTCGGTTGGAAAGGCACCAAGCTCGCGATCGAGCGCATCCACGAAGCCCTTGCCGAAATCCGCGCCGTGGCACGCCACGACCCCGCCAGCGCAGCCGAGGGCGCTGTCCTGTTCCTGGAGAAACTCTCCCCTGCCCTGAACCAGATCGACAGCTCCTCGGGTGCCCTGGGCAACGCCACCTACTCGGCCGTCCAGGAACTGGTACCCATCATCAGCAGCGCGCCCGCGGACGCCGCGGTGCGGATGAAGTGGCTCGACCGCCTCTTCGACGCCATCCAGGACGACGACCCGCCCTACATCGAACACCTGGGCGACCTGTGGGGCGATCTCTGCGCCACGCCCGAACTCGCAGCCGCCTGGGCGAACCAACTGGTGCCCACGCAGCGCAGCGTGCTGCTCGAGCGCAAGCGTGGCACCTACGCCTTCTTCTCCGGCACCAC
>CAIRBF010000443.1 GCA_903876715.1 uncultured beta proteobacterium | reverse complement strand
TGGCGGCGTCGACGCGGGGCTCGAAGGGGCTGTCCTGCGCGGCGCAGGCGAGGCCGCAGCGCAGCGCCGCCTCGGCGTCGAGCTCGAGCCCGCCGATGACGGCGGCGCGCGCGGCGTCGGTGCCGATGCGCTCGGACAGCCGACGCGTGCCGAGCACGATGCCGAACTGCGCCCCGGGAAAGCGGAAGCTCGCCCCCGGCAGCGCGACGCGCTGCTCGCAGGCCACGAAGAGGTCGGCGCCAGCACCCCAGGCGTGGCCCTGGGCGACGGCCACGGTGCGCAGCGGCGCATGCCACAGGCGCGCGAGCAGGGTCTCGATGCGCACCAGGCGCAGCAGCAGCTCGGCGTCGGTGGCGCTGTCCAGGTCCGACAGGTCCAGCCCGGTGCAGAAGTGCCGGCCCTCGGCCCGCAGGGCGAGCGTGTGGACGTCGGGCGTCTCACAGGCGCGGGCGGTTTCCTCGAGCAGCGCCTCGACCAGGGGCGCTGACAGCGCGTTGCCGCGCTCGGGGCGGGCGAGCGTGAGCGTGATCGTTCCAGCAGCGGTGTGGCGGTGCAGCATGGTGTCGGTGGTGATCGTTCCTGCGCCTGCACGGGGCGGCGGAGCCGGGAATGGGCGGCGGGGCTCGTCTCGGGGCGCTTCAAGTTCGCAGCGCCGGTGCCTCGGCACGCCGGCGCGGGGAGCCCATGGCGACTACGCCGCGCGCGAGCGGTCCCACAGGTTGGGCACGGTCGCGGCGTCGTAGCCCGAGACGAAATCGATGACCCGTCCCTCTCCGTCCAGCCGGTGGCGGCGCACGGCGCCGATGTTGGCGCCGTAGACGTGGATGCTCACCGAGGGCCCGTCGGCGCGCGCGCTGCTGACGCGGTGCCAGTCGCCCACGGTCGGCGAGACGGCCTCGATGTCGCCCGGCCGCATCACGTGCGCCTGCCCCGTGACCAGCGGCTGCCCGCCGTCGAGCCGCACTTCCTCGCAGCGCTCGGCGCCGCGCAGCTGGCCCACCAGGCCCCAGACGGTGTGGTCGTGCACCGGCGTGCGGTGGCCCGGCCCCCAGACGAAGCTGACGACCGAGAAGCGCTCGAGCGGGTCGCAGTGCAGCAGGTACTGCGCGTAGCGGTCGGCGCGCGGCGTGGCGCAGGCCTCGGGCAGCCAGTCGTCGTGCGCGATCAGGCCGGACAGCAGCGCGCGGCCCTCGCGCAGCAGCGTCGGCTCGTCCTCGGCGCGGCCGACGAGGCGGGTCATCGCGACGACGAAGTCGCGCAGCGGGGCGATGGGGTCGCTCATGGCCTGGGCTCCGGGGGCTTCGGGTTGATGTTGTCGGACCGCCGCGCGCGCCACGCGGGCCCGTGCTCGTCCAGCGCGGGCGGGCGGGTGTCCACCGCCGGCGCCTGGCCGTCGATGCGCACCGGGCAGGCCACGGTGCGGGTGCGCGCGCCGCCGGGCAGGGCCTGCGGCTGCACCAGGCCCAGGTGCGCGGCCTGCGGGTCGGCCAGCGCCTCGCCGTAGCCGTTGATCGGCGCGCAGGGCACGCCGGCGGCGGCGAAGGCAGCGATCCACGCCGCCGCGCCGCGCTGCGCGAACAGCGGGTCCAGCAGGGCCTTCAGCTCGGCCTGGTGGCGCGCGCGCAGCGCCGGGCTCGTGAAGCGCGCGTCGCGCAGCAGTTGCGGTGCCTGGACGACGGCGCAGACCTGCTCCCATAGGCGGTTGTTGCCCGCGGCGATGACGAACCAGCCGTCGCGCGCGGCGTAGGCCTGGTAGGGGGCGTTGCGCGGGTGCGCCGAGCCCAGCTTGCGCGGGTTGCGGCCGGTGCCGAAGTACTCGCTCGTCTGCAGCGCCGAGATGGCGAGCGTGGCGCCGAACATCGGCACGTCGATGTGCCCGCCCGCGCCGCCCGCGCGCACCCGCGCCAGCAGCGCGGCGATGCTGTAGGCCGCGTACAGGCCGGAGGCGAAGTCCGCCAGCGGCACCCCGGCCTTGACCGGTGCTCCCCCGGGCTCGCCGGTGACGCTCATCACGCCGGCCGCGGCCTGGATGGTGACGTCGAAGCCGCCCTCGCCGCCGCGCGGGCCGTCCTGGCCGTAGGCCGAGATCGAGCAGTAGACGAGCCCGGGCTTGCGCGGCGCGAACCAGTCCCAGCCCAGCCCGAGGCGCTGCATCGCGCCCGGGCGGCTGTTCTCGAGCAGCACGTCGGACTCGAGCACGAGCTCGCGCGCGAGCTCGCGCGCGGCCGGGTCCTTCAGGTCGAGCGCGATGGACTGCTTGCCGCGGTTCAGGCTCGCGAAGTTCTCGCTGTAGCCCTCGGTCAGCGGCGGCCAGGAGCGCATCGCGTCGCCCTCGGGCGGCTCGACCTTCAGCACCTGCGCGCCGAAGTCGGCCAGCAGCATGCCGGCGTAGGGGCCCGAGGCGATCTGGCAGAACTCGACCACGCGCACGCCCTCCAGCGGGCGGGCGCCTGCGGTGGTGCGGGTCTCGGTCATGGCCAGCCGTGTGGTGCAGAAGCAGCGTCAGAACGGCGCGTCTTCGCCCGTAGGCGCAGGTGCTGCCGCCTTGCGCACCCGCACGGACTTGCGCGCGGCCGGCGCCTGCTGGGGCGCCGTGGCGTCGCCGCCCGGCGCGCTGGCGCTGACGAAGGCCGCGGTGGCGTCTGCTGCGTTGGCGTCAGCCGGCGCGGCGCCGCCCGGTGCGGCTTCGGGCTCCTGGATCACGCGGCTGTAGGGCGCCAGGGTCTGTACGAGCTGGCCGTAGATGCGCGGGTTGCCGGCGACGACCTCGCGCTGGTGCAGGTAGTCGGCCTCGCCGGTGAAGTTGCCCACCAGGCCGCCCGCCTCGGTGATCATGAGCGAGCCGGCGGCCACGTCCCATGGCTGCAGCCCGGTCTCGAAGAAGCCGTCGTACCAGCCGGCGGCCACGTAGCACAGGTCCAGCGCCGCAGCGCCGGGGCGGCGCACGCCGGCGCAGTGCTGCATGACCTCCTCGAACATCTTCAGGTAGCGCTTGAAGTTGTCGCCTTTGCGGAAGGGAAAGCCGGTGCCGATCAGGGCGTCGGCCATGCGCGTGCGGCGCGAGACCCGCAGCCGGCGGTCGTTCAGGTAGGCGCCGCGCCCCTTGCTCGCGACGAACAGGTCGTTGCGCGTGGGGTCGTAGACCACGGCCTGCTCGATGCGGCCGCGGAATGACAGCGCGATCGACACCGCGTACACCGGAAAGCCGTGGATGAAGTTGGTCGTGCCGTCCAGCGGATCGATGATCCAGACAAAGTCGCTGTGGCGGGCGCCGCGCTCGCGGCCCGATTCCTCGGCCAGGATGCCGTGGCCGGGGTAGGCCTCGAGGAGCGTGGTGATGATGGCTTCTTCCGCGGCTTGGTCGACCTCGGTGACGAAGTCGTTCGTGCCCTTGGTTGCGACCTTCAGCACGTCCAGGTCGAGCGCGGCCCGGTTGATGATCGCGCCGGCGGCGCGCGCGGCCCGGACCGCGATGTTGAGCATGGGGTGCAGGGTCTGGGACATCGGGCGGTCTCGGCGCAGGGCGGGAAGGGCAGCGGTGGCGGGCCCGCCGGCCTGGCGTGCCCAGCGGGGTGCCCGCCGGGCACGACGCCGGGCGGTGCGTGACGGCAGCGGCCCGAAGAGCGCAGGCCGGACAATGCGCGGCCTGGGAGTTCGCCGATTATCTGCCACGCCCCGCCCATTGTTGCCGCCGATGCCCGCCCCCACCCCCGCTGCCGCCATCGACCCGACCCGCTTCGTGCTGATGCACACGAGCCACGCCGGCAACGTCGGTGCGGCCGCGCGCGCGATCAAGGTCATGGGCTTTGGCGACCTCGTGCTCGTGCGGCCGCGCTTCGCCGACGTGCTGACGCGCGAAGAGACGCAGGCCTATGCCAGCGGCGCCACCGAGGTGCTGGCGCGCGCCCGCGTCGTCGACACGCTCGCGCAGGCGCTGGACGGCGTGACGCATGCCTGCGCCACGGCGATGACGCCGCGCGACTTCGGCGCGCCGGCGCAGGCCCCGCGCGAGGCCCTGCCGCCGATCTCCGCCGTCGGCCACCGCGTCGCCTTCGTGTTCGGCGGCGAGCGCCACGGCATGGCCAACGAGGACGTCTGGCGCTGCCACAGCGTACTCAGCATCCCGACCGCCCCCGACTACGGCTCGCTCAACCTGGCGCAGGCGGTGCAGCTCATCGCCTACGAGTGGCGCCAGGCCCTGGGCGGCTTCGACGTCGTGCCGGCCACGCCGCCACCGCACTGGGCCGACGCGCAGGCGGTGCAGGGCACGCTTGCGCACTGGCGCGAGGCGCTGGTGGCCGTGCGTTACCTCGATCCGGCCGCGCCCAAGAAACTGCTGCCGCGCCTGAACCAGCTCGCGAACCGCCTGCAGCTCACGCGCGAAGAGGTGCACATCCTGCGCGGGATCGCGCGCGCGATGCAGGCAAGCGTCGCCGCAGCGGGTGGCGAGAGCGGCAGTCGCGATGGCACGGATTGCGGGTCGGGCATAAACTGATCTGCCCTTGGCCCGAGCGAGTCCCGATGTTCAGCCGCCTGCGTGAAGACGTCGCCTGCATCCGCGAGCGCGATCCCGCCGCCCGCTCGGCGTGGGAGGTGCTGACCTGCTACCCCGGCTTGCACGCGATCCTGGTCCACCGCCTCGCGCATGCCTGCTGGCGGCGCGGCCTGCGCTGGTCGGGGCGTTTCCTGTCGCACCTCGGCCGTTTCCTGACCGGCATCGAGATCCACCCAGGCGCCAAGATGGGCCGGCGCGTCTTCATCGACCACGGCATGGGCGTGGTGATCGGCGAGACCGCCGAGGTCGGCGACGAGTGCACGATCTACCAGGGCGTCACGCTCGGTGGCACCTCGCTGACCCGTGGCGCCAAGCGCCATCCGACGCTCGGCCGCGGCGTCATCGTCGGCGCCAACGCGCAGGTGCTCGGCGGCTTCACGGTGGGCGACGGGGCGCGCATCGGCTCGGGCGCGGTCGTCGTCAAGCCGGTGCCGCCCGGGGCCACGGCGGTAGGCAACCCGGCGCGCGTGATCCAGGCCGAGGCCGACGCGCTGCGCGAGGCGACTGCCGCGCGCATGGGCTTCTCGGCCTACGGCGTGACCCAGGGCGACGACCCGGTCTCGGTGGCGATGAAAGGGCTGATCGACAACGCCTCCAGTCACGAGCACCAGATCGCGCTGTTGTGGCAGGCGATCGAGACGCTGTCACAGCGCAGCAACGAGCAGCCGGCCGTGGCTTGCGTGCCCCAGGACGCGCAGACGACCGAGCACTTCGACGCCGAGCGCCTGTCGCGCATGGTGAAGTAGCCGCTCTGGTGCAGGGGCTGTGGCGCAGGCGCGCCGGGCCGCGGCGCTGCGGGTGCGTGCGGTTTCAGCGCGGCGGGCGCTGCGCCGACTTCGGCCGGAAGGCCTTGCAGACCGCGTCGTCGGTCTCCAGGTAGGGGCCGCCGATCAGGTCGATGCAGTAAGGCACGGCGGCGAAGATGCCGTGCACGGGCGGGCTGGCGTCGGGCAGGCCCTGCAGCGTCTCGGCGATCGACTTCGGCTGCCCAGGCAGGTTGATGACGAGTGCACGGCCGCGGATGACGGCGGTCTGGCGCGACAGGATGGCCGTGGGCACGAAGCGCAGGCTGATCTGGCGCATCTGCTCGCCGAAGCCCGGCATCACCTTGTCTGCCACGGCCAGGGTGGCTTCGGGCGTGACGTCGCGCGGAGCCGGGCCGGTGCCACCGGTGGTGAGCACCAGGTCGCAGCGCTCGACGTCGACCAGCTCCTTCAGGGCTGCCTCGATGCCCGGCTGCTCGTCAGGGATCAGACGCGTCACCCAGATGATGGGGTTGCGCAGCGCACGGCCCAGCCAGTCCTGAAGCGCCGGGATGCCCTGGTCGCTGTAGACGCCCCGGGAGGCACGATCGCTGACCGAGACCAGGCCGATGCGCACGGGGTCGATGGGCGGCAGAACCGTTTGCGAGGGCGCCGTGGGCGCAGTCGTCTGGGTGGGATTGGGGAAAGGCGCGGTCGTCATGCTGCAAGCGCCTGCTTGACGTGGCGGAACAAGTCCCGGAAGGCCCGCCCTTGGCGCACCGCCGCGCCCGGGGCCGCGTCGGCGCGCGCCTCGTCCCGTGCGCTGCGCACCAGGGCGCGCAGGTGCTGCACGTCGTCCTGGGGGTGGTCTGCGACCCAGCGCGTCAGCGCTGCATCGTCGGCCAGCAGTTCGGCGCGCCAGCGCTCGGCCTCGTGCAAGGCGAGCGCATCGCGAGCGCCACCGAGCCGCTGCGCGGCCACGGCCTCCTCGAGCGGCGCGGCGTCGACGCCGCGCATCAGGCGTCCGACGTACTGCATCTGGCGCCGTCGGCCCTCGTGCGAGCGCGTGCGCTGGTACTCGGCGATGGCGTCGCGCAGACCGTCGGGCATGTCGAGCGCCTGCAGGCGCGCGGTCGGCAGCGCCGCCAATGCTTCGCCCAGGGACTGCAGTGCGTGCGAATCACGCTTGCGCTGGCTCTTGCTGGGCCGGCCGGCATCGTCGAAATCGGGATCGGCCGCCCGTGCGGGCATGCGACCGGGCGCAGAACGTCGGGACATGGCGGGGATCATAATGGCCTGCTCAGATCTTTCGCCCACCGGCCCCCGCGCATGCCCGCATCCCGCCCCCGCCAACCCGCTTCGAGCCGCGCGCCCGGCTCGACGACCGACAGCGGCTTCGCCTACTCGCGCGAGCAGTTCTGCCAGATCGTCGAGGACGTGCTTGCGATGGCCACTGAACTCGGCGCCAGCGACGCCGCCGCCGAGGTGTCCGAGGGCACCGGGCTGTCGGTGTCGGTGCGCAAGGGCGAGCTCGAGAACGTCGAGCGCAACCGCGACAAGTCTGTGGGCGTCACCGTCTACCTCGGGCAGCGGCGCGGCAACGCCAGCACCTCCGACTTCTCCGCCGCGGCGCTGCGCCAGACCGTGCGCGCCGCCTGGGACATCGCCCGCTTCACCGCCGAGGACCCGGCCGCCGGCCTGCCCGATGCCGAGGACCTGGCCTCGGCGCAGGAGGCGGCGCGCGACCTGGATCTTTTCCATCCCTGGGCGCTGGACGCCGCGGGCGCGGCAGAGCTCGCGCGCCGCTGTGAGCAGGCCGCCTTTGCCACCAGCCGCCGCATCACCAACTCCGAGGGCGCGGGCGTGTCGGCGCAGCAGTCGCACTTCTGGGCCGGCAACAGCCGGGGTTTTCGCGGGGGCTACGCGAGCTCGAGGCATTCGATCTCGGTGGCGCCGATCGCCGGCCGCGGCCAGGGCATGCAGCGCGACGCCTGGTACAGCTCGCACCGTGACGCCGCCGACCTGGCCTCGGCGGAGGCCATCGGTCGCTACGCGGCCGAGCGTGCGCTGTCGCGCCTGAAGCCCACGCGCGTGCCCACCTGCGACGCGCCGGTGCTGTTCGAGGCGCCGGTGGCGGCCGGCCTGCTCGGCGCCTACGTGCAGGCCACCTCGGGCGGCGCCCTCTACCGCAAGGCCAGCTTCCTCGTCGACAGCCTGGGTCAGCGCGTGTTGCCCGAGCACGTGGACATCAGCGAGGATCCCTTCATCCCCAAGGGCAAGGGCAGCGAACCCTTCGACGACGAGGGCGTGCACACGCGCGCGCGTCGCGTGGTCTCTTCCGGCGTCGTCCAGGGCTACTTCCTGTCCAGCTACTCGGCGCGCAAGCTGGGCATGCGTACCACCGGCCACGCCGGCGGCTCGCAGAACCTGGCCCTGACCAGTCGGAACACTGCGCCGGCCGACGACCTGCCGGCGATGCTGCGCAAGCTTGGCCGCGGCCTGTTCGTCACCGAGCTGATGGGGCAGGGCGTGAACTACGTCACCGGCGACTACTCGCGCGGCGCCTCGGGCTTCTGGGTCGAGGGCGGACGCATCGTCTACCCGGTCGAGGAGATCACGATCGCCGGCAACCTCAAGCAGATGTTCCAGGACATCGTCGCCGTCGGCGCCGACGTCTACGCGACGGGCTCGAAGTCCATCGGCTCGGTGCTGGTGGAGCGGATGAAGATCGCCGGGGCTTGAGCCCGAGTGGGAAACCGGGCGCGGCGCCAGGCGTCAGGCGGCCCGAGCATCCTCCCGGATCATGTCCGCTGCCTTCTCTGCGACCATGATGGTGGGCGCGTTGGTGTTGCCGCCCACGATGGCCGGCATGATGGAGGCGTCGACCACGCGCAGGCCCTGCAGGCCGTGTACGCGCAGGCGGGCGTCGACGACGTCGAGCGGGCCCGGGCCCATGCGGCAGCTGCCCACAGGGTGGTAGATCGTGTCGGCGTGGTCGCGCACGTAGCGCTCGATCTCCGCGTCGCTGCGCGCCGCGGCTGACTTTGGCAGTTCGCGTCCGCCGTGGGCGGCGAGCGCGGGCTGCGCGAGGATATGGCGCATCAGCTTGAAGCCGCGCACCAGGCGGGCTGCGTCGTCGGGCTCGCTCAGGAAGGCCGGGTCGATGAGCGGCGCGGCCAGCGGGTCGGGGCTGGCGAGGCGGAGGCTGCCGCGGCTTTTCGGGCGCAGCAGGCAGACGTGGCAGGAGTAGCCGTGCCCGAGCACGGTGGCGCGGCCGTGGTCGACGAGCTTGGCGACGACGAAGTGCAGTTGCAGGTCGGGCAGGGGTTCGTCGGGGCTGCTGCAGATGAAGGCACCGGCTTCACCGTAGTTGGTGGTCAGCAGGCCGTTGCGGTGCCGGCGCCACTCGAACACGCCCCGCAGCATCGCCCCGAGGCCGGCCAGGCTCAGGCCCACCGTGTCCTTGAGGTGCGGCGCGTCGACCACCTGCACGACGTCGACGTGGTCGTGCAGGTGGCGGCCGACGCCCGGCAGGTCGTGCACCACCGGCAACCCGAGCGCCTGCAGCGCCGCGCCCGGACCCACGCCCGACAGTTGCAGCAGGGCCGGCGACTGCAGCGCACCGGCCGAGAGCAGCACCTCGCGCCGCGCCGTCAGCGTCTGCTCGCTGCCATCCACGCGCACGTCCACACCGACGGCGCGCCGGCCTTCGAAGCGCACGCGCAGCACCTGCGCGCCGGTCATGACCTTCAGGTTGGGCCGCCCGAGGTGCGGCGTCAGGTAGGCCTTGGCCGCGCTGCATCGCTCGCCGTTGCGCTGCGTCACCTGGAAGGTGCCAAAGCCCTCCTGTTCGGGGCCGTTGAAGTCGGGGTTGGCGGGGTAGCCGGCCTCGATGCCGGCGCGCACGAAGGCGTCGCGCCAGCGCGCGGGGCTGCGCAGCTCGGCCACGTTCAGCGGCCCGCCGCTGCCGTGCCAGGCGTCGGCGCCGCGCTCGTTGTGCTCGGCGCGCTTGAACCAGGGCAGCACCTCCTCGAAGCCCCAGCCAGGGTTGCCGGCGGCGGCCCAGGCGTCGTAGTCGGCGCGGTGGCCGCGCATGTAGATCATCGCGTTGACCGAACTCGAGCCGCCGAGCACCTTGCCGCGCGGCTGGTAGCCACGACGGCCGTTCAGCCCAGGCTGGGGCACGGTCTCAAAGGTCCAGACGGGTTGGCCCTGCTTGGCGATCAACGCCATGCCGGCAGGGCAGTGCACGGCCACGCTCGTGTCCGGCGGGCCGGCTTCCATCAGCGTGACCTGCACCGTGGGGTCCTCGCTGAGGC
>CAIRBF010000442.1 GCA_903876715.1 uncultured beta proteobacterium | reverse complement strand
GCCGGATCGTTGACGGTGTAGACCAGGGCGCGGCGCCCGGCGCGGTGCAGCCGCTCGATGAGCTTTGCGCTCATGACCTGATAGTTCGTGATGACGGCGGCGACCTCGAGGCTGTCGGCCACGGTGTCCCAGCCGGGCCAAAGCGTGTCGAGCAACAGGGCGCGCGGCACGTGCGGCGCGGTGGCGCGTGCGCCCTCCAGCGCCTCGGGCCGGAACGAGCTGAACACCAGCGGTGGCGTGTCGACACCGCGCCAAAGCTCGGTTGCGGCGCGGCCGACGGCGTCGCCGGTGGTCCGGTCCTGCCCTGGCGTAGGCTTGATCTCCAGGTCCAGCGCGTGGCCGTTGGCGTGCAGCCACGCGGCCAGACCGGCGAGGGTGGCCAGCGGTTCGCCGGCGTAGGCCCGGCTGTGCCAGCCGCCGGCATCCAGTTGGGAAAGCGCGCTCCAGGGCAGGTCGCCTGCCGTGCCGCGGCCGTTGCTCGTGCGCTCGAGCGTGGTGTCGTGCAGCAGGAAGGGCACGCCGTCGCGGCTGAGCTTGACGTCACACTCGAAGGCCCGGTAGCCGTGGGTAGCGCCCAGGCGAAAGGCCGCCAGGGTGTTCTCGGGTGCGAGCTTGCCGGCGCCGCGGTGTGCGATCCAGAAGGGCAGGGGCCAGTCCATGGGTTGGTCACTCGGGCAATGGGGTCTGTTCAGGAAACCTGCAGCGGTGCGGGCAGGGTGGCTGGCGCGTACTGGGATAGGCGGCTGGTGCGCACGCCGATGCTCAGGCTACGCGCTGGCCGCTGTCGGCGTCGAACCAGTGCAGGTGCCGTGTCGACGCGCGCAGCGTGAGCGCTTGCCCCGGCCGGGGCGCGGGCAGCGTGCCGTCGACGCGCAGCGTGAAGGTGGTGCCGGCGAGCCGGCCGTGCACGAGTCTCTCGGCGCCGAGCATCTCGACCACCTCGACCTGCAGCGTCCAGACCGCCTCCGTCGGGGCCGTGCCGTGGCCCCCGGCAGGCTCCCAGCCGGCATGCTCGGGACGCAGCCCCAGGATCAGCGCGCCCGCGCGTGGCGCCGGGGCCGGCAGTGGCAGCAGTGTGTGGCCGATACGAAGGCCCGCGCCCTCGGCGTCACCCAGCAGCAGGTTCATCGGCGGGGAGCCGACGAAGCCGGCGACGAAGGTCGTGGCCGGTCTAGAGTAGACCTCCTCGGGCGTCCCGATCTGCTCGATACGCCCGGCGTTCATGACGATCATGCGCTGCGCCAGCGTCATCGCCTCGACCTGGTCGTGCGTGACGAACAGCGAGGTGATCCCGAGCTCGCGGTGCAGCTTCTGGATCTCGAGGCGGGTCTGCGCGCGCAGCTTGGCGTCCAGGTTGGACAGCGGCTCGTCGAAAAGAAACACCTGGGGCTGGCGCACGATGGCCCGACCCATGGCCACGCGTTGGCGCTGCCCGCCCGAGAGCTGTCGCGGCTTGCGGTCGAGCAGGCCGCCAAGCTCGAGGATGTCCGCCGCCTTGTGGACCCGGGCTTCGATCTCGCCCTTGGGCACGCGCGCGTTGCGCAGGCCGTAGGCCATGTTGTCGTAGACCGTCATGTGCGGGTAGAGCGCGTAGTTCTGGAACACCATCGCGATGTCGCGCTCCGCAGGTTCGAGCTGGTTGACGACCCGCCCACCGATGGCGATCTCGCCCGCGGAGATCTCCTCCAGGCCGGCGACCATGCGCAGCAGCGTGCTCTTGCCGCAGCCGGAAGGGCCGACGATGACGACGAACTCGCCATCGGCGATCTCGGCGTCGACGCCGTGAATGGCCTTGACGGCCTTCGGTCCGTGCCCGTAGACCTTCTCGACGCGGCGCAGTGCGATCGATCCCATGATGTGGCTGGCGTCCTGTGCTCTGCTGTTGCTGCCGGTGCTATTTCTCGCTGTCCACCAGGCCTTTGACGAACCAGCGCTGCATGAGCACGACCACCAGCGCGGGCGGCACCATCGCCAGCAGGGCGGTGGCCATGACGACGTTCCACTCGGTGGCCGAGTCGCCGCCGGAGATCATGCGTCGGATCCCCATCACGACCGGGTACATGTCCTCGCGTGTGGTCACGAGCAAAGGCCAGAGGTACTGGTTCCAGCCGTAGATGAACTGGATCACGAACAGCGCGGCGATCGAGGTGACCGACAGCGGCAGCAGGATGTCCTTGAAGAACTTCAAGGGCCCGGCGCCGTCGATGCGCGCAGCCTCCACGAGTTCGTCGGGCACGGTCAGGAAGAACTGGCGGAACAGGAAGGTGGCGGTGGCCGACGCGATCAGCGGAATCGTCAGACCGGCGTAGGTGTCGATCATGCCCAGGTCGGAGACGACGGCGTAGGTCGGCGCGATGCGTACCTCCACCGGCAGCATCAGCGTGATGAAGATCATCCAGAAGATCAGTCCGCGCAGCGGAAAGCGGAAGTAGACGATGGCGAACGCCGACAGCAGGGAGATCGCGATCTTGCCGAAGGCGATGACGAGGGCGCTGACCAGGCTGGTCCACAGCATCGGCCACACGGGCGGGAGCGTGTTGCCATAGATCGACTGCCCGCCCAGCAGCGCCTGGCGGTAGCTGTCGAGCAGGTGTCCGCCCAGACGCAACTGCATCGGCGAGTTTTGCGCAATGTCCTGCGCCGTCTGCGACGAGGCGATGAAGGCGAGCGCGACCGGGAATGCGACGATCAGCACGCCCAGCACGAGTACGAGGTGTGACAGCAGCGAGGCGACGGGGCGGCGTTCGATCATGGAAGGGCCCGCGCGATCAGTAGTTGACACGCCGCTCGACGTAGCGGAACTGCACCACCGTCAGCACGATGACGATGGCCATCAGCACCACCGACTGCGCGGCCGAGCCGCCCAGGTCCATGGCCTTGAAGCCGTCCTGGTAGACCTTGTAGACGAGGATGGCCGTCTCCTTGCCCGGGCCGCCGCTGGTGGTGGCGTCGACGATGGCGAAGGTGTCGAAGAAGGCGTAGACGATGTTGATGACGAGCAGGAAGAACGCGGTGGGCGACAGCAGGGGCAGCTGCACGGTCCAAAAGCGCCGCCACGGGCCGGCCCCGTCGATGGCCGCGGCCTCGAGCAGGCTCCTGGGCACCGACTGCAACCCGGCGAGAAAGAACAGGAAGTTGTAGGAGATCTGCTTCCAGATCGCGGCGGTCACGATCAGCACCATCGCGTGCTCGCCGTTCAGCAGGTGGTTCCAGTCGATGCCGACGTGACGCAGCGCGTGGCTGACGACGCCGGCCGAGGGCGCGAACATGAAGACCCACAGCACGCCGACCACGGCCGGCGCCACTGCGTAGGGCAGGATCAGCAGCGTGCGATAGAAAAGAGCGCCCCGCGCCACACGGTCGGCCATCACCGCCAACAGCAGCGAGATCGACAGCCCGCCGCCGGCCACGAGGACCGAGAAAACCGCGGTGGTCCAGAACGAGGCGAGGTAGGTTTCGTCGGCGAGCAAGCGCTGGAAGTTCTCCAGGCCCACGAACTCCGAGCTCGTGCCGAAGCCGTCGGACTGCAGCACACTCTCGTACAGCGCCTGCGCCGCGGGCCAGAAGAAGAACAGCAGCACGACGGCCATCTGCGGCGCCACCAGCACCCAGGGAAGCCACCAGCTGCGAAAGCGGACGCGTTTTTCGGTCGTCAAGGTCGATTCGATGGTGCCATGCGTGCGCATGGCGGGGTCTTGCGAGGACTGCGACCTCGTGCCCAGCCGCCGCGTGCTGCGGCGGCTGGCAGGTAGTGTTGCAGAGGCGACCTTGCAGCCGCCCGCCGCAGCCGTCTCAGCTCTTGCCGCCCTTGTTGGCCTTCTCGAAGCGCTCCAGCAGTTCGTCGCCGCGCTTCTTGATCTCCGCCAGGCCGTCCTTGGCGCTCTTCTTGCCTGCCCAGACCTGCTCGAGCTCCTCGTCCACGATGGTGCGGATCTGCACGAAGTTGCCCAGCCGGACACCGCGAGACCGGTCGGTTGTCTTGCGGATCATCTGCGTGACCGAGACGTCAGTGCCCGGGTTCTGCTTGTAGAAACCAGATTTCTCTGTCTTTTCGTAGGCCGCGATGGTGATCGGCAGGTAGCCGGTGCGCTGGTGCGAGGCGGCCTGCACGTCGACGTTGGACAGGTAGTCGAAGAAGGCGGCGACGCCCTTGTAGTCCGCCGCCGGCTTCTTGGCCATCGCCCACAGACTCGCTCCGCCGATGATCGTGTTCTGAGGCGCACCCTTCACGTCAGGGTAGTAGGGAAGGGTGCTGACGCCGAACTCGAACTTGGCGTTGCGCTTGATGCCACCGTAGGCCGCCGAGGAGTTGGCGTACATCGCGCATTCGCCGGACTCGAAGTTCGCGCCCGCCGTGCCTGCCCGGCCCTTGTAGACGAACAGCCCGTCGCGCGCCATGTTGGCGAGGTTTTCGATGTGGCGCACGTGCAGCGGCGAGGTCACATTCAGGCGCGCGTTCAGGCCGTTGAAGCCGTTGCGCTGGGTCGCGAACTCGACGTCATGCCAGGCCGAGAAGGTCTCGAGATGGATCCATCCCTGCCAAGCCGTCGTGAAAGGACACTTGTGGCCACTGGCCTTGAGCTTGCTCGCCGCGAGCACGACGTCGGTCCAGGTCTTGGGCGGCGTGTTGGGGTCCAGGCCGGCGGCCTTGAAGGCATCCTTGTTGTACCAGAACACGGGCGTCGAGCTGTTGAAGGGCAGGCTCATCATCTCGCCGTTGGGGGCGGTGTAGTAGCCCGCCACCGCCGGCACGTAGACCTTCGGGTCGAACTTGTAGCCCGCGTCGCGCATCACCTTGCCCACCGGCACGATGGCGCCCTTGCTGTACATCATCGTTGCGGTGCCGACCTCGAACACCTGCAGGATGTGCGGCGCATTGCCGGCGCGGAAGGCGGCCATGGCGGCCGTCATCGACTCGTCATAGTTGCCCTTGAAGACGGGAACGACCTTGTAGTCCTTCTGTTGCTGGTTGAAGCCGTTGGCCTGGTCGTTGATCCACTCGCCCAGTGCGCCGCTCATCGAGTGCCACCACTGGATCTCGACCTGGGCGTGGACGGGCACGGACGCCATCATCAGGCAGGCGCTGGCAGCCAGCACCAATTTTTCGAGCTTGAATTTCATGGGATCTCCTGGACTGTCGGGACGGGATCGGACGATCCGCTCCCATCTCATGTTCAGTGACGATTGTGACAAGCCAATGTAGCGCTGCTGACGCCGCGCCCGCATCGGGAAATGCCCGGTGGCTTGACGCAGCCCTGAGCGCAGCGCTGGAATGCTGCGCTGCGGTACTATCTGCGCCCCCGAAGAACGGAGCCGCGGGCCGGTCCCGCTGTGCTCAGCACCATGGCCCCGGGGACTTCCCTGACATGAACGCACCGCACCCCCTGCACTCCGTCGTTGCCGACGATCTCCGCGAGGCAGGCGAGTCGCAGGCGTCTCGGCTGCGCGAGATTCCCTACAACTACACCTCGTTCTCCGACCGGGAGATCGTGATGCGCTTGCTGGGCGCGCGTGCCTGGGAGCTGCTGCTGCAGCTGCGCGGTGAGCGCCGCACCGGCCGCAGCGCGCGCATGCTCTACGAGGTGCTGGGCGACATCTGGGTCGTGCAGCGCAATCCCTACCTCGAGGACGACCTCCTCGACAACCCGAAGCGCCGTGGTCTGCTGATCGAGGCCCTGCATCACCGTCTCGCCGAGGTCGAAAAGCGCCGCACCCCCGAAGCCGAGCCGGCGCGCGACGCCATGGTGGGCGAATTGCTCGCCGTTGCGCGCCTGGCCGTCGAGCGCTTCGCGAGCCACTTCCAGACCGTCGCCGAGCTGCGCCGCGCCGCGCGCCGCGTGCTGGGCCGCCGCACCGCGAAGGACAACCTCAAGTTCGACGGGCTGAGCCGCGTCTCGCACGTCACCGACGCGACCGACTGGCGCGTCGAGGTGCCCTTCGTCGTACTGACCCCGGACTCCGAGGCCGAGATGGCCGCTCTCGTGCAGGGCTGCATCGAACTCGGGCTGACCATCATCCCGCGCGGCGGCGGCACCGGCTACACCGGCGGCGCGGTGCCGCTGACGTGGAAGAGCGCCGTCATCAACACCGAGAAGCTCGAGGCCCTGGGCGATGTCGAGCTCGTCGAGCTGCCCGGCCTCGGCCGCCCGGTGCCCACGATCCACACCGAGGCCGGGGTCGTGACCCAGCGCGTGGCCGACGCCGCCGAGCACGCCGGCCTGGTCTTCGCCGTCGACCCGACCTCGGCCGAGGCGAGCTGCATCGGCGGCAACATCGCGATGAACGCCGGCGGCAAGAAGGCGGTGCTCTGGGGCACGGCGCTGGACAACCTGGCCTCCTGGCGCATGGTCACGCCGCAGGCGACTTGGCTCGAGGTCGTGCGCCTGGACCACAACCTGGGCAAGATCCACGACGCCGAGCTCGCCCGCTTCGAGCTGCGCCACTTCGACGCCAGCGGGCGCAAGCTGCAGCGCACCGAGCGCCTGGAGATCCCGGGCGCGGCCTTCCGCAAGGCGGGGCTGGGCAAGGACGTCACCGACAAGTTCCTCGCCGGGCTGCCCGGGGTGCAGAAGGAGGGCTGCGACGGCCTGATAACGAGCGCACGCTGGATCCTGCACCGCATGCCGGCTCACGTGCGCACGGTCTGCCTGGAATTCTTCGGCAATGCCAAGGATGCGGTGCCGAGCATCGTCGAGATCAAGGATTACCTGTTCGCGCAGGCGCGCCTGCCCGCCGGCACGGGCCCCGACGGCCGCGAGCTCGCCCCGGTGCAACTCGCCGGGCTTGAGCACCTGGACGATCGCTACCTGAAGGCGGTGGGCTACGCGACCAAGAGCAAGCGGTCCCTGGCCGGCAGCGGCCTGCCGAAGATGGTGCTGCTCGGTGACATCGTCGGCGACGACGCCGACGCCGTGGCCCGCGCCACGAGCGAGGTCGTGCGCATCGCCAACTCGCGCGGCGGCGAAGGCTTTGTCGCCGTCAGCGCCGACGCGCGCAAGAAGTTCTGGCTCGACCGCAAGCGCACCGCGGCGATCGCGCGTCACACCAACGCCTTCAAGATCAACGAGGACGTGGTGATCCCGCTCGAGCGCATGGGCGAGTACACCAACGGCATCGAACGCATCAACGTCGAGCTGTCGCTGCGCAACAAGCTCGAGCTGCTCGACGCGCTCGAGGCCTTCTTCCGCCGTGGCCGGCTGCCGCTGGGCCGCAGCGACGACGCCGGCGAGATCCCCGGCGCCGAGCTGCTGGAGGACCGCGTGCAGCAGGCGCTCGTGCTGCTGTACGAGGTGCGCGGCCTTTGGCAGCACTGGCTCGAGCAGCTCGACCTGCCGCAGCCCGAGGGGGCCTCTGGCGCCGGTGAGACCTGTTTTGCGCTATTGCAGGACGGGCGCTGGCGCGCGAGCTGGAAGGCGCAGGTGCTCAAGCCGCTGCAGGCCGTGTTCTCGGGCGCGGCCTTCACGCCCATCCTCGAGGAGTGCCGCCGCATCCACGGCGAGGTGCTGCGAGGCCGCGTCTGGGTGGCGCTGCACATGCACGCCGGCGACGGCAATGTGCATACCAACATCCCCGTCAACAGCGACAACTACGCGATGCTGCAGACCGCGCACGAGGCGGTGGCGCGCATCAGGGCGCTGGCGCGGCGCCTGGGCGGGGTCATCAGCGGCGAGCACGGCATCGGCATCACCAAGCTCGAGTTCCTCACCGACGAAG
>CAIRBF010000441.1 GCA_903876715.1 uncultured beta proteobacterium | reverse complement strand
GTGGTGCCTTGCGTAGCGAAGTAAAGGAGGAGCCATCGGCCTGCGGCCGATGGCGGAGGACATGAGCGGAGCAAGGCACCGCACCCCAGCGGGCCGCCCCGCCGAAGCCAAGGCCATCGACGAGACACAACAAGAGCCAGAGGACACAGCCATCATTTCAGCCGGTCCGACTTCTGGAACGCCTTCTGACGCTTGAACATCCCCTTGCGGTAGAAGGGGAAGAGCGAGAACCAGGTGCGGATCTTGAGCCAGCGCCCGTACATGCCCAGCGGCTCGAACAGGACGAACAGCACCAGCACCGCGCCGTAGACCAGGGATTTCAGACCCGGCGCCTCGGCGATCGCCGCCGGCAGGATGCCCTTGGACGCCGAGATCAGCTGCGGCATCGTGATGAGGAAAATCGCGCCGAAGTACACCCCGTGGATCGAGCCCAGACCACCGATCACCACCATCAACAGCAGGTCGATCGACTGGATGATGTTGAACTGCTCAGGCGACAGGAAGCGCATGTTGTGACCGTACAGCGCACCGCCGATACCCGCCAGCGCGGCCGAGATCGCGAACGACAGCGTCTTGTAGTAAGCCAGGTGGATGCCCATGCTCTGGGCCGAGATCTCGGAGTCGCGGATGGCGACGAAGGCGCGCCCGGTGGGCGAGCGCAGCAGGTTCAGGATGGCCAGCGTCGCGACCACGGCGATCACCAGGCAGAGGTAGTAGAACGGCGCGCCCGAGCTCACGGTCCAGCCCAGCAGCACCGGCGCCTTGACATTCATGCCCGCGTTGCCGCCCGTGACGCTTTCCCAGCGCGCGAACACCTCCTCGAGGATGAAACCGAAGGCGAGCGTGGCGATGCCGAGATAGATTCCCTTGACACGCAGCGCCGGCAGGCCGACGACCACCCCGGCGATAGCCGACAGCCCCGCCGCAGCAGCCAGCGCAATCGGAAAGGGCCAGCCGGCGTTCGTCAGGAAGGCCTGCGCATAGGCGCCCACGCCCAGGAAGGCCGCGTGGCCGAGCGAGAACAGCCCGGTGTAGCCCGCGAGCAGCATCAGTCCCAGGCCGACGATGCCGTAGATCAGCACGAAGGTCAGTTGCGCGAGCCAGTACTCCTGGAAGATCCAGGGCGCAGCCAACAGCGCAAGGGCGAGCGCCGAGTACCAGAAGCGATGGCCTTCGTGGCGCGCCAGGCGCAAGTCCTGGGAGTAGTCGGTCTTGAAGATGAAGCGCATCGCCGTCCTTCAGACCTTCTTGCGCAGCTTCTCGCCGAACAGTCCATTGGGCATGACCATCAGCATGACGAGCACGACGACATACGCGGCGATGTCCTTGAAACCCTCGGGAAGGTAGAAGCCGGCCAGCGACTCGACGATGCCGATGATCAGGCCGCCGACGATGGCCCCGGGCAGGCTACCGAAACCACCCACCACCGCCGCCGGAAAGGCCTTCAGCCCGATGAACCCCATGTTCGCGTGCACGAAGGTGATGGGCGCGAGCAGAAGACCCGCGATCGCCGCCACGGCCGACGCAAGCGCCCAAACCAGGCCGTTCAGCCGCCGCACCGGGATGCCCATGTAATACGCGGCCAGCTGGTTTTGCGAAGAAGCCTGCATCGCAACCCCGAGCCGGGTCCGATTGAACAGCAGGTACAACACCGCGCACAACAAGGCCGTGACCGCGATCACGACGACCTGCTCGACGTTGAGAACCAAGGCGCCAAGGTTCCAGACCTGGTCCTTGTAGGGCACCTGCAGCACGTGCGTCTCGGTGCCGATGACCGGCACCATCGTGATGAGCCCACGCAGGACGTAGCCGATGCCGATGGTCAGCATCACGATGGAGAACGCAGGCTGCCCCAGGATGGGCCGGATGACGATGCGCTCGGCCAGCAGCCCGAAAGCCGCCATCGCCGCGATCGAGGCCAGGACCGACAACCAGAACGGGAAGCCGAGAAAGGTCATCGTCGCCAGACCAGCGAACGCGCCCAGCATCATCAGGTCACCCTGGGCGAAGCTGACCGTCTCTGTGGCCTTGTAGATCAGCACGAAACCCAGCGCGATCAGGCCGTAGATGCAGCCTTGCGCGATACCGGCGATGAGGAGTTGCAACAGCTGCAAGCAGGGACCTCTCGGTGGGACGGCGCCACCGATGCGGCGCCGGTCTGTCCTGGACAGCGGCCGCATTGCACCACAGCGAACGACCCGCGGGCATCAGGCCCGACCCTGAGTCCCCAGGACGGTCAGGGCGTTCCGCGGGAAAACCCGAAACCTGATCGGAATTGCGTCGGCCCTGCTTGAAGGCCGGGAAGCCCACCCTATAATCCACTTGCTAGCACTCGATCAACGCGAGTGCTAACGGGGCCGGTTCGGACGAAACACCTGTGTAGTGTCCAGTTCAATCGCTGCTCCGATGGGGCTGGTCTGTCGACCAGCCCACACACCATCCACATCAAATGTGTCTTCCATGAAGGAGATCCCATGAAACTTCGTCCCCTGCACGACCGGGTGATCGTCAAGCGCCTCGAGAACGAGACCAAGACCGCCTCGGGCATCGTCATCCCCGACAACGCCGCCGAGAAGCCTGACCAGGGCGAGATCCTGGCCGTCGGCCCGGGCAAGCGCAACGACAAGGGCGAGCTCGTCGCCGTAGGCGTGTCGGTTGGCGACCGCGTCCTGTTCGGCAAGTACAGCGGCCAGACCGTCAAGGTCGACGGCGACGAACTGCTGGTCATGCGCGAAGAGGACCTCTTCGCCGTCGTCCAGAAGTGACCTGCCCACCGGCACAACCCTGATTTCGAATATTCGGAGAATTACACATGGCAGCTAAAGACGTCGTCTTCGGTTCCGACGCACGCCACCGCATGGTCGAGGGCGTGAACATCCTGGCCAACGCGGTCAAGGTCACCCTGGGCCCCAAGGGCCGCAATGTCGTGCTCGAGCGCTCGTTCGGCGCACCCACCGTCACCAAGGACGGCGTGTCGGTCGCCAAGGAGATCGAGCTCAAGGACAAACTCCAGAACATGGGCGCTCAGATGGTCAAGGAAGTCGCTTCCAAGACCAGCGACAACGCCGGTGACGGCACCACCACGGCCACCGTGCTGGCCCAGTCCATCGTGCGCGAGGGCATGAAGTACGTGGCCGCGGGCATGAACCCGATGGACCTCAAGCGCGGCATCGACAAGGCTGTCGTCGCCCTGACGG
>CAIRBF010000440.1 GCA_903876715.1 uncultured beta proteobacterium | reverse complement strand
GCCCGAGCCTGCACCAGCGCCCGAGCCTGCACCAGCGCCCGAGCCTGCACCAGCGCCCGAGCCTGCACCAGCGCCAGAGCCTGCACCAGCGCCTGAGCCTGCACCAGCGCCCGAGCCCGAGCCCGCACCAGCACCGGCACCCACCGCCGAACCTGCCGCAGCTCCTGCCCTCGGTTCAGTGGCGGCGCTCCAGTCCGAACTCGATGGCGTGAACGCCGAGTTGACCACCTCGAATCGATCATTGGAAGACCTCAAGCAGCGCATCGGCGCCTCGGCTGCGCTCGATGCTTCGGAACGCGCCAAGGCCGAAAGCGACGAACGAGTCAAGCCGCTGCTGGTGGACATGGCGCGACTGCGTGCCGAACGCGATGCTGCACCTGCTGGTTCCGAGGCCGCCGCAACGGCAGCCACGGCACTCGCGGCGGTCGAGCGACAGCACGCCAACCTCATCGATGACATCGGTCGCCTGAACCGAGAGTCAGAGCGCCGCTCCATCACGCAGTCGATCGCCTCGCTCGCCGACCGTCGGAGCACGCTTGAGCGATCGCTTCGCCAGGCTCGGGGCGAACCCGAACCTGCACCCGCTGCGGTTGCGACAGGTTCGCTTCGCCTGGTCACCCTCGATGGGACCACTCCGCCAACCACGCCTGAATCGCCTGACTCCGATGCGCCGACCATGGTCGCGCCGAGCCAGGTCGACACGGTGATGTCGACGAGCTACGTCTTCGATTCCAAGCTGGACAAGTGGGTTCCTGCCAAGCAGGCGACCGCCGTTCCGGCGCGGGCTCCATCGTCCGAGGAAGGCGCGGCAGCACCAGGCGCGCAGCCTGCAGCTCCGCTGATCGACGAGGACCTGATCCCCAAGGGCATCCGCGAGAAGTACTCCGTCGCGGACATCCAGCGAATGGCTGCCCGTGACATCGAGGATGGCACGCTCGACGGGCGTGTCACGCGCCTGCTCGAGATCGACTATCGCGACCTCATCGCCGGCAAGTCGATCCTGAACGTGATCGTCCGCCCCGATGACTTCATCAACGTCGTGCCGCCGCCGACCGGCGTCGTCTACATCGATGGCGAAATCTCGCGTCCCGGCCCGTACGACCTCCCGGCCTCGGGCCAGCTGACGCTGAGCCGGCTCGTCGCTGCAGCCGGCGGGCTTGGTCCGCTGGCGATCCCCGAGCGTGTCGACCTGGTTCGTCGCGTGGGCGATCGTGAAGCCACCATCCGAGTCAATCTTGCGGCCATCCGCGAGCGCGCCGAGCCTGACATCGCCCTGAAGAGCGATGACCACGTGATCATCGGTACGAACTTCTTCGCGCAGCCCTTGGCGGTCATCCGCAATGGTTTCCGGATGACCTACGGCTTCGGCTTCCTCATCGATCGCAACTGGGGTACCGACATCTTCGGGCCGCCGCCCGAGGCGCTGACGGTCCAGTGACCAAGCGTCCATGTGCAACCGATCCCGGACCTGCACCTGGCCGTACGGTGGCGACAGACCACTCGAGCATTCCTCATGACGAGCACCG
>CAIRBF010000439.1 GCA_903876715.1 uncultured beta proteobacterium | reverse complement strand
GGCGGCGCCGCGCGCGCTGAGCGCCGCCTGCACGTCGGCGCGCACGATGCGGCCGCCGGGACCGCTGCCGCGCAGGCCGTGCAGGGGCAGACCGGTGGTGCGGGCCAGCGCGCGCGCGGCCGGGGAGGCGAACAGCCGTGCCGGGTTCGGTGTGTTCGGGGCCAGGTCCATGGTGGTCGCTCCCGTCTCAGAGCCCGAGGGTTTGGGCGTTCAAGGCGTGCATGGGGGCAGGGCTCCCAGGCTATCAGGCCGGCTGGATGATCGCGATCTGCTGGCCCATCTTGACGACGGTTCCCGTGCTCTCGCACTGGTGGGCCAGGGTGCCTTCCCAGGGCGACTCGACCTCGACGATGGCCTTGTCGGTCTCGATCTCGACGACGACCTCGCCCGCGCGCACCGCCTCGCCGACCTGCTTGAGCCAGCGCACCAGGGTGCCCTCGCTGACCGTGAGGTCGCCAAAGGGCATGGTCAGGGCCTCACCGGCGGGCAGGCTGGCCACCGCGGCGGGGGCTTGCAGCGCCGGGCTCTCAGGTGGCGGCGCGGCAGCGGTCTGGCCCCGGTCCGGTGCTCCGGGCGCCGGTGGAGCGGGCATCGTGGCCGCGGCCAGGCGGGCCTCGGCGATGCCCGAGCGCATGCGCCGAGGCGCATGCGCATGGCCGCGCACCACGTCGGCGGCTGCCTCCTCGATGCGCTGCGCGTTGACCACCATCGCGCGCTCCAGCGCCGGCGCGAAGGGGTGGGTCAGCGCGTCGGTGTGCAGGCGCGCCACCGGGGCGTCGAGGTGGTCGAAGGCGAGTTCCTGCATGGCCTGGCCGAGCTCGGCGCCGACGCCGCACATCGACCAGCCCTCGTCGACGACGAGCAGGCGCCCGGTGCGGCGCACGCTCTCGGCCACGGTGTCCACGTCCAGCGGCTGGATGGTGCGCAGGTCGATGACCTCGCACTCGATGCCGCGTCCGGCCAGCGCCTGGGCGGCAGCGAGCGCCATGCCCACCATCTGGCCGGCGGCGGCGATCGTCAGGTCGCGGCCCGGGCGCGCGATGCGCGCCACGCCGAAGGGCACGTAGTGCTCGCTCGCCGGCACCTCGCCCTTGGACGAGAACAACGCCTTGCTCTCGAGCATCAGCACCGGGTCGCCGGCGCGCAGCGCCGTCTTCATCAGGCCCTTGGCGTCGGCCGGGTTCGACGGCACGCACACCACCAGCCCGGGCACGTGCGCCCATACCGGGTGGTACATGCCGCTGTGGTGCGGGCCGGCCGAGCGCAGCGCGCCCGCCGCGGCGCGCACCACCATGGGCGCGCTCATCTGGCCGTTGCTCATGTAGCGCAGCTTGGCCGCCTGCAGCACGATCTGGCCCGCGGCCTCGAACAGGAAGTCGGCGAACATCAGGTCCGCCACACAACGCACGCCCACGGCCGACGCGCCCACGCTGGCGCCGGTGAAGCCGAGCTCGGAGATCGGTGTGTCGATCATGCGCTGCGCGCCGAACTCCTTGTACAGGTTCTTGGTGTGCGCGAAGCTGCCGCCGCGTTCGCCCGTGCCCTCGCCGAAGTAGACGATGTGCGGGTTGGCGCGCATCTCCTCGGCGATGCCGTCGCGCACGGCGTCGAGCCAACCCTGGGTGACGGTGGACGCGCCGGGATCCGCGGCCTGCAGCGCCGGCGCCGGGTTCAGCGGCATGGCGTGGATGTGCCGGTCGACCGTGGCCGGGTCGGGCTCGGGCGAGCGCCGGGCAAAGTCCAGCGCGTGCTCGACGACGGCGCGCACGCGGGCTTCCATGGCCTCGAGTGCTGCCGCATCGGCCAGCCCGAGCGGCTCGAGCCACTCTTCGCGCGCGCGCAGCAGCGGGTCGCGTCCCATCCAGGCGTCCACCTCCTGCTGGGTGCGGTAGTTGCCGGCCACCGGGTCGCCCTCGTGGTGCGCGACCGTGCGGTAGGTCTTGCTCTCGATCAGGGTCGGGCCCTCGCCACGGCGCGCGCGTGTGACCGCCTCGTGCATGGCCGACCACACCGCGACGATGTCGTTGCCGTCCACGGCCACGCCCGGGATGCCGTAGGCCGCGGCGCGGGTGGCGATCTCGGGATTGCGCGTCACGCTGGCCAGCGGCGTGGCAGTGGCGTAGAGGTTGTTCTCGCACACGAAGATCACCGGGGCCGACATCGCACCGGCGAGGTTGATGCCCTCGTGGAAGGCGGCGTGGTTGCTCGCGCCGTCGCCGAAGAAGGCGACCGCGACGCCGTCGCCGCCGAGCCGGCGCGCGGCCATGCCGGCACCCACCGCCTGCGGGATGCCCGCGCCCACCAAGCCGTTGGTGCCGAACAGGCCCACCGATCGGTCATACAGGTGCATCGTGCCGCCGCGGCCACCGCAGCAGCCGTCGGCACGGCCGTAGAGCTCGGCCATCAGCGTGGCGGGGTCCATGCCCTTGGCCAGGGCGTGGCCGTGGCCGCGGTGGGTGCTGGTGATCCAGTCCGTGACACGAAGGTGGTCGCACACGCCCACGCCGGTGGCCTCCTCGCCGATGTACAGGTGCAGGAAGCCGGGTGTCTCGCCCTTGCGGCAGGCGGTCTGCGCAGCCTGCTCGAAGCGGCGCAGCAGCAGCATGCGTTCGTACAGGGCCAGCAGGCGCGCGCCGTCCAGGCCCTCGGGCAGGCGGCGCGGCGTCGCGGACGGGGCTCGGGCTTCAGGGTTCATGGCGTCTCCAGCGCGGCAGGCGTGGGTGGGGTAAGGGTGGTGGCCGGCAGCGCCGGCCGAGGGCGCCGGGGCGCGTGCGCCGCCGTCACACCACCCGTCCGGGGTTCAGGATTCCGTTCGGGTCGAGCAGCTGCTTCATCTGCGTCATGAGGCCGAGCTCCGGCCCGCTGCGCGAGAGGTGCAGGTAGGGCTTCTTCAGCGTGCCGATGCCGTGTTCGGCGGAGATCGAGCCGCCGACGGCGTGGGTGCAGCGGTAGACGACCTCGTCGCAGCGGTCAGGGTCGCCAGGCTGGCCGGGGCGGTCGGCCACGGCCAGCAGGTGGATGTTGGAGTCGGCCAGGTGGCCGAAGATCGCCAGGCTCACGCCTTCGGGCAGTTGCGGCGTCGAGGCGCGCAGCAGGGCGACGGCCTCGGCCATGCGGTTCAGCGGCACCGAGATGTCGTAGCCGTGGACGAAGCCGAAGACCTTCTCGTACTCGTAGACGCTTTCGCGCAGCGCCCACAGGCGCGCCCGCTGCGCGCCCGACTCCGCCACCGCGGCGTCGACCAGGAGCCCACGCTCGTGCATCGCGCCGAGCACGGTGTCGAAGGCCTCGCGCCCGCCGTCGCCCATCGGCGCCTCCACCAGGAGGTAGACGTCCTGCCCAGGCGCCACGGGCGCCGTGAGCCCGATGCGTTGCGTGGCCGTCTCGTACATCTCGCGCCACAGGGCCTCGAACACCAGCAAGCCGGCCGGGAGCTCCTTCTCCAGTGCCCGCAGCAGGGTCAGGGCGCGCTGCGTGTCAGGCACCGCCAGCAGCGCGGTCTGCACCTGGCGGGGCCGGGCCTGCAACTGGACGACGACACGCGTGACGACGCCCAATGTGCCCTCCGAGCCGACGAACAGCTGCGTCCAGTCGTAGCCGGCGTTATTCTTCAGCATCTTGTTCATCGAGCGCACGATGCGGCCGTCAGCCAGCGCGACCTCCAGGCCGAGCACGCTGCGCCGTGTCATGCCGTAGCGGATGACCTGGTTGCCACCCGCGTTGGTGGCGACATTGCCGCCGATCGTGCAGCTGCCACGCGCGCCCAGGTCGACGCCGTACATCAGGCCGGCCTCCTCGGCCGCCTGCTGCACGGTCTGCAGCGTCGTACCGGCGAGTGCGGTGAGCGTGCCGCTGTCGAGGTCGATCTCCTCGACGCCGCAGAGCTTCTCCAGCGACAGAACGAGCTCTTCGCTGCGCGGGTGCGCGCCTGCGCACAGCCCGGTCCGTCCGCCCTGCGTGACCACCGGCTGCCGGTGCTGGTTGCACAGGGCGAGCACGGCGGCGACGTCCTCGGTGTTGTCGGGCAGGGCGACGGCCGCGGGCCGCACCGGTGCCTGCCGGGCGGCGTCGGCCATGAAGCGCTCGGGCACGTCGCCACCGACGAAAAAGCGCGCGGGACCCAGGCGCGCGCGCAGCGCGTCGATCAAGTCGGTGTTCACGTGGGGGCTCCTGCGGCAGGTGGGGGGTGTCTCAGCGTCCCATCAGGCTGGGCAGCCAGGTGCTGAACCCGGGTACCACTGCCAGCAGGACGATGACGCCGATCTGCGCCAGGAAGAACCAGCGCAGCTCGCGCCACAGCACCGACAGCGTCATCTCGCCGATGCGGCAGGCCACGAACAGCACGATGCCCACCGGCGGCGAGATCAGGCCCATCGTGCAGGAGACGATCATGACCATCGAGAACTGCATGTCGTCGATGCCCATCTGCCGAGACAGCGGCAGCAGCACGGGCGCCAACAGCAGCAGCGCCGGCCCGGCGTCCAGCGCCAGGCCGATGACCAGGAAGGCGACGACGCAGGCCAGCATGAACAGCACCGGCCGGCCCTGGAAGACCTCCAGCAGGCTGCGTGTCCAGTCCTCGATGCCGGCCATGATGAGCACGTAGTTGACGATCTCCACCGTGGCGATGAGCAGGAACAGGCCGGCCGTCATGCGCGCGGCGGCGCGGAAGCACTGCAGGGCCGAGCGGCGGTCGAGCTCGCGGAAGACGAAGAAGGCGAGGAAGAAGGCATAGGCCGCGGCGATGCCGCCGGCCTCGGTGGGGGTGAACACGCCCGAGGTCGTGCCGAAGACGATGAAGGCCGGCAGCGTCAGCACCAGCAGGCCCTGGCGCCAGGTCTTGCCGCGCTCGACCGGGGCGATCTCCAGGCTCGTTGGCGGCAATTCGCCCCGAACGCCCTTGATGAAGATGACGACGCCACAGGCCACGCCGAGCATCAGCCCCGGCAGGATGCCCGCCAGGAAGAGCTTGAGCACCGACAAGTCGGCCACCGCGGCGTAGATCACCATGATGACCGAGGGCGGGATGATCGGGCCGATGATCGAGCCCGCGGCCACGAGCGCGGCGGCGAAAGCCTTGCTGTAGCCTTCGCGCGCCATCGACTTGATGAAGATCTGGCCCAGCGCCGCGATGTCGGCGATGGCGGTGCCGGAGATCCCGGCGAACATCACCGAGGCGCAGACCACCGCATAGGCCGTGCCGCCGCGGATGCGGCCCACGAGCATGGTCGCGAAGCGCACCAGGCGCTGGGCGATGCCGCCGCGCGACATCAGCTCGCCGGCAACGATGTAGAAGGGCGCGGCCAGCAGCACGAAGCTGTCCAGGCCGGCGAACATCTTCGAGGCCATGCTGAGCATGGGCAACTGCTCATGCCACAGCGCCACCGCGGCCGCGAGGCCGAAGGCGAAGGCGATCGGCAGACCCGACAGCAGCAGCAGGGCGAGGACGATGGCGACGACGGTCATGGTAGCGGGGCCCTACAGCAGCGGCCGACCCTCGGCGTCGCGCGGCGGCGGCGCGAAGGCGTCGAGCAGCTTCACCGCAGCCACCAGGGCCAGCAACAGCCCTCCGACGGTGATCGCGGAGTAGATCCAATACATGGGCAGGCCGGTGGTGGGTGCGGTCTGCATTCCGTTGAGCTTCAAGTAGATGAAGCCCTGCCAGCACACCAGGGCGCCGAAGGCCAGCGTCAGAACCTGCAGCGAGGCCTTGTGCCAGGCCTGGAAGCGCGAGCTCGCGATACCGCTGAACAGGTTCATGTCCATGTGCTCGTCGAGCCAGCTCGCCGAGGCCGCGCCGAGGAAGGTCATCCAGATCGCCAGGTAGCGGATGGCCTCCTCGCTCCAGGAGATGGAGTCGCGCAGGCCGTAGCGCATGAACACCGCCGCGAGGTTCAGCAGGCAGATCGACAGCAGCAGCCAGCCGGCGGCGTGGTCGGCCAGGCGCACGAGCGGGCGGATCAGGTCGCGCAGGGCGTTCATCAGGTGCTCGGATCAGGGTGGCCGCGCAGCGTCGGCCGGCAGGCTGGTGGGAGCGCCCGCCCGGCCCTGCGGTGCAGGGCCGGGCTGGGTGCGATCACCGAGCGGGGCAGGCGCTCACTCGCCGTAGACGGCGCGGCGCGCTTCCTCGGCGGCCGCGAGCACGCGGTCGACCACGTCGCGACCGGCTTGGGTGGCGATGAATTCGATCACCGGCTTCTGCGTGACCTGGCGGAAGCGCTCCTTCTCGGACGGCGAGCTCACGTGCACGCGGGTTCCGGACTCGCGGATCTTCGTGACCGCACCCATGGCGTCGAAGGCCTTGCGCGAGTTCGCCACGGCGGCGTGCAGGCGCGCGCCCTCCTGGATGATCTTCTGGTGGTCGGCCGAGAGCGCGCGGAACTTCGCGTCGTTGAAGATGATCAGGTGCATGCCGTAGATGTGCTCGTTCACGCTCATGAACTTCTGCACCTCGAAGAGCTTGCCGTCAAGCACGGTCGTGGCTGCGTTCTCCTGGCCGTCGACGACGTTGGACTTCAACGCCGGCACGAGCTCAGGCCAGGCGATCGGGGTGGCCGAGGCCCCCATGGACTGCATGAAGTTGACGTAGACCTGGCTCTGCATCGTGCGCATCTTCAGACCCTTCATGTCCTCGGGGGCCTTGATCTCGCGCACGTTGTTGGTGATGTTGCGAAAGCCGTTCTCCGACAGGGCCAAGGTGCGGATGCCGGTGGCCTTTCGCATGTCCTCGGCCATGTCACGCATGAACTTGGAGTTCATGAACTCCCAAGCCACAGCCGACGAAGAGAAGAGGTAGGGGATCTGGAAAGCCTGCATCGGCTTGTAGAACGAGCCGAGGACGGAGTCGTCAGTCAGCGCGAAGTCCAGGGTGCCGTTCTTGACTTGCTCGGTGACCTGCAGCGAGCCGCCCAGGGTGTTGAAGAACAGGCGCACCTGGATGCGCCCGTTGGAGCGGAATTCGATGTAGTCGCGCATGGCCTTGATGCCCAGCGCCATCCCGTCGGTGGCGCTGTCGTTGGCGCCAACGGAGAACCGCAGCGTGATGCGGTCCTGCGCCAGCGCGCTGCCAGCCAGGGCGAGGCCGGCCATGGCGCCGGCCACCAGGGTCTTGAAGATCTTCCTCAGCATGGGCTTGTCTCCTCGTGTACCGCCCAGGCCGGGCGTTGTGATGACGCCGGACAATCCGGCACTCGAAAGTTATTATGACAACCGGCCCCTCGGCCTCCATCAGGGATTTCCCGGCGGTTTAAGCCCGAGGCGCCGAAGCTTTCGAAGGTTGTCATGATCGGTGGGATACACTGACACCACCATGGATCTGGAACCGTCGTCGGCTCCGCCTGCGGCCGAGGGTTCGTCGGCCGCGCTGTCAGTGCTGCCGCCGCGCTTGCCTGGGCGCAAGGGCGGTCCGTTGTACCGAAAGCTCACCGAGGTGCTGCGCCAGGCCATCGACCAGGGGCGCTGGGCCGTGGGCGATGCCTTGCCGAGCGAGGGCGAGATCGGGGCGCGTTTCGGGGTCAGCCGCATCACGGTGCGTCACGCCCTGCAACTGCTGCAGTTCGAAGGCTACGTGCGCACGCAGCGCGCGCGGCCGGCGGTCGTGCTGGCGCGCGAGCCCCAGCCCGCGGGCGACCTGCGGGCCGACTACCTGAGCGAGTTGATCCAGGGCTCGGTGGACGCGCAGATCCAGCTCTTCAGCTGGCGGCCGGAGTCCACGGCGGCTGCGGCCGGCATCCTGGGGCTGCCGCCGGAGCAGCCGGTGCCCTGTCTGCGCGGCCTGCTGCGCCGCGAAGGCCAGCGCCTGGCGCGCACCACCTTCTACTTCCTGCCCGCCATCGGTGAGCGCCTGCGCCTGGAGGACTTCGACGATGCGGTGGTCTTTCGCGTCGTGCAGTCGCGCCTGGGGGTGCGGATTGCCGACGTGCGCATGACCGTGTGGGCTGACACCGCCGACGACGAGGACGTGGCGCAACTCGGATGCGAACCGCGCTCGGCCGTGATGTGCGCGCGCATCATCTACTGCGACGACCGCGGCCAGCCCTTCGAGGTGACCATGCTGCGCTCGCCCGCTGCGCTGCGCAGCTACTCCTTCCGTGTCAAGGTGGATCCCACATGACGGCCCCAGCCCAAACCGCCCCCTCGTCCCCGAGCCTGCCCATGTTCGATCTGCGCGGCAAGGTCGCCGTCGTCTCGGGCACCGCCCAGGGCCTGGGCCGGGCGATGGCGCTGGCGCTGGCCGAGGCGGGAGCCGACCTCGTCCTGCTGGACCTGAATGCCGCGGGCAACGAGGCCACCGCCGCGACTGCGCGCGCGCTCGGGCGGCAGGCGCTGGCCATCGCGGGCGACGTGACCGACTTCGCGCACATCGACAGCGTGTTCGAGCGCGTGGACCGCGAGTTCGGCCGCATCGACTTCCTGGGCAACGTGGCCGGCAATGCGCGCATGGCACCGGCGGAGTCGATGTCGCTCGAGGACATCCACTACACCTTCCACAACCTCGTCATCAGTCGCCTCTACACCTGCCAGCAGGCCGGGCGCCGCATGCTGGCGCAGGGCCGGGGCAGCATCGTCAGCATCGGCTCCATCGCCGGTGACCGCTCGCTCGGCCGCGACCAGACGGTTTACGGCATGGCGATGGCCGCGGTCATCCACATGACCAAGGAACTGAGCACCGAGTGGGCGGGCCGCGGCGTGCGCGTGAACTGCATCCTGCCGGCGCAGGTGGTGGGCGACAACGGCCTGGGCCCGCGCATGCAGGCCGACCCCTACCTGGCCGACACCTTTCTGCGTGGCATCCCGCGCGGGCGTTTCGGCCGGCCCGAGGACATCCGCGGCCTGAGCGTGCTGCTGGCCTCCGACGCCGCCGACTGGATCACCGGCGCCTGCATCCCGATGGACGGGGGCAACCTCGGCATGAACGCCGGCGGCGGCCTGCTCGCACCCATCATCCGCAAACACCTGCAATCCCCCCAGGAGGGTTGAACCGATGGCCGAATACCGCCTGCACTGTTTCCGCGAGAGCGGCAACGCCTTCAAGGTGGCGATGATGCTCGACCTGTGTGGCGCCGATTGGGAGCCCGTGTTCGTGCCCTTCGGCACCGGGCTGACACGCACGCCGCAGTGGCGCGCCGAGGTCAATCCCATGGGCGAGGCGCCGGTGCTGGAGCACGGCGCCGAGCGCCTGAGCCAGTCCGGCGTGATCCTGGACTACCTGGCCGGGCAGACCGGCCGCTTCGGTGCGCGCGACGCCGCGCACGGACGCGAGATCTGGCGCTGGATCCTGTTCGACAACCACAAGTTCACGAGCTACTACTCGATGCTGCGCTTCCAGTACGGCATCCAGAAGACGGGCGAGACCCCGGTGACGGAGTTCCTGCGTGGCCGGGTGCGCGCAGCCTGGAGCGTGGCCGAGGCGCGCCTGCGCGAGTGCGAATTCATCACCGGCAGCGAGCCGACGATCGCCGACCTCTCGATGGCCGGCTACCACTACTACGACGAGGCCACCGGCATCGACCGCGCGGCGGAGTTCCCGGCGATCGAGCGCTGGGCGGCGCGCATCGCCGCGCTGCCGGGCTGGCGTCCGCCGGCGGTGGCGATGTCGCAGCGCGGGCTCTGACGTCGGCGCCGGCAGCCGCCGGCGCCATCCGGCCACGCGCGCCGTGAGGGACGGTCATCGCACAATCGAGGCCTGCGTTGTGAAGGCCGGATGATGGATGAGCAGATCGGGGCCTTGGAGCCCCGCCGGGGGCGCGGCGACGTGCCAGCGTCCCAGGGGCGCGATAGCGGCCTGGGCTCGCAGGAGGTGATCCTGCAGGCCTTGCGCCGCCTCGGCCTGCTCGGGCCCGGCCGGCAGGCCGCCATGACCCCGCTCACCGGCGGCGTTTCCTCCGACATCTGGCGCGTGGAGCTGCCCGCCGGCGCCGTCTGCGTCAAGCGCGCCCTGCCGCGCCTGAAGGTGGCCCAAGTCTGGGAGGCGCCGGTGGAGCGCAACCGCTACGAGCAGGCCTACCTGCGCGCGGCGGCGGCCATCGTGCCCGGGGCCGTGCCGCGGCTGCGGGCCGACGACCCGGACAGCGGCCTGTTCGTCATGGACTACCTGGACCCGGCGCTGCACCCGGTGTGGAAGCAGCGCCTGCGCGAGGGGCACGCCGACGCGGCCTTCGCGGCGCGCGTGGGGTCAGCGGTGGGCGCCATCCACGCGGCGACGGCCGACCGCCCCGAGGTGGCCGCGGCCTTTGCCACCGACACCATCTTCCACGCCATCCGGCTCGAGCCCTACCTGCTGGCCACGGCGCGCGTGCACGCCGACCTGGCGCCGCGCCTGCGGGCGCTGGTGCAGGTGACGGCGCGGACCCGGCGCGTGCTGGTGCACGGCGACGTCAGCCCCAAGAACATCCTCGTCGGCCCGGCCGGGCCGGTGCTGCTGGACGCCGAGTGCGCCTGGTTCGGCGACCCTGCCTTCGACCTCGCCTTCTGCCTCAACCACCTGCTGCTGAAGTGCGCCTGGGTGCCCGCGGCGCGCGCCGGCTACCTGGCCTGCTTCGACGCGCTGGCCGCGGCCTATCTTGCGCGCGTCACCTGGGAGGATCCAGCCGCGCTCGAGGCGCGCGCCGCAGCGCTGCTGCCGGGGCTCTTCCTGGCCCGCGTGGACGGCAAGTCGCCGGTGGAATACCTCACCGACGAGGCCTGGAAGCAGCGCGTGCGCGACATCGCCCGCGCCCTGCTCGCGCAGCCCGTGCCGCGCCTGCGGCAGGTGGCGCAGGCGTGGCGGCTGGCATGCGATGCCGCGGCGGGGAGTGTGCCGACATGATGGCCGGTGGTCAGGCCGCCGGGGTCCCCATACCGTGCAGCCTTGCCCGGCGACGCGCCGGCCTCACAGGAAACCGATGACATGACGACGATCGTTGACGTGCGCGCGCGGCGCGTGTGGGACTCCCGCGGGCGGCCCACGGTGGAGGCGGAGGTGCACACCGGGCGCGGTCTGGGCCGCGCGATCGCGCCGGCCGG
>CAIRBF010000438.1 GCA_903876715.1 uncultured beta proteobacterium | reverse complement strand
GGACGTCGAGCCAGGCGATGAAGCGAGACATGTGCGTGCCCTTGCGGTCAGCCGGCAGCGCGACGTCCAGAGCCCAAAGGGCGGCCGTCGTCTGCACCGCGCCGGCCACCTGCAGTTGCAACGGGTAGCGCACGTCCTTGATGCCCACGCGCTGGATAGCGACCCGCCGGTGATCGGCGCCGCCCTGCGTGTCGGGGATGTGAAGGGCATCGGTGAGATTGGTCATCGTATTGCCAGCATCGCACCGATCGCGCGGCTAGGCGTTCGACCGGGTGAAGGGATGCGTTCGATCGCCTCGGTGGATGAGCCCGGTTCAGGCCGCAGGCTGGGCGCCGGCCGGGCCAGCGGAGGCGGCGGACAGGATGGCGCCGAAGTGCGCGACGATCGAGCGCTCGATGCCCGCGGCGTCCAGGCCGCACAGCGAGAGCAGCTTGGCCGGGTCGCCATGCTCGATGAAGCGGTCAGGCAGTCCCAGTTGCAGCAGCGGGCGGTCGATGCCGGCAGTAGCCAGCGCCTCGGCCACGGCGCTGCCGGCACCACCCATCACGCAGCCTTCCTCGAGCGTGACGACGGCATCGTGGTACCGCGCAAGCTCGCAGGCCAGCGCGGCGTCGAGCGGCTTGATGAACTTCATGTCCGCCACCGTCGCGTCCAGCGCCTGTGCGGCGGCCAGAGCCGGGTGCAGCAAGGTGCCGAACGCGAGGATCGCGATCCGGTGCCCGCGGCGCCGCACCTCGCCACGACCCCAAGGCAGCGCCTCGAGCACGGGGGCGACCACCGTGCCCACCCCCGCGCCGCGCGGGTAGCGCACGGCCGCCGGGCCGTCGTGGCGGAAGGCTGCGGTCAAGGCCCTGCGGCACTGGTCCTCGTCCGACGGCGCAAGCAGCGCGACGTTGGGCACGCAGCGCAGGTAGGCAATGTCGTAGGCGCCGGCGTGCGTGGCCCCGTCTGCACCGACAAGGCCGGCGCGGTCGAGCGCAAACATCACCGGCAGGTTCTGGATCGCGACGTCGTGGATCAACTGGTCGTAGCCGCGCTGCAGGAAGGTCGAGTAGATCGCCACCACCGGCTTCACGCCCTCGCAGGCCATGCCGGCGGCCAGGGTGACGGCATGCTGCTCGGCGATGCCCACGTCGTGGTAGCGGTCGGGGAAGCGCTTGTGGAATTCGACCATGCCCGAGCCTTCGCGCATGGCCGGCGTGATGGCCACCAGACGGACATCGGCCTCGGCCATGTCGCACAGCCACTGGCCGAAGATCTGCGTGAAGGTTGGCTTGGAGGGTGCGCTCTTCGGGAAGCCCTCCGCCGGGTTGAACCTGCCCGAGGCGGCGTGGTATTTCACCGGGTCGGCCTCGGCCGGCTTGTAGCCATAACCCTTCTTCGTCACCACGTGCAGGAACTGCGGACCGCGCTTGTCGCGCAGGTTCTCCAGCGTCGGCACCAGCGAGTCCAGGTCGTGCCCATCGATCGGGCCCACGTAGTTGAAGCCGAACTCCTCGAAGATGGTGCCTGGGCCGACCATGCCCTTGGCGTGCTCCTCGAAACGGCGTGCCAGCTCGAACAACGGCGGGGCATTGCGCAGCATGGTCTTGGCGCTTTCGCGCGCGGCGGCGTAGAACTTGCCGCTCATCAGCCGCGCCAGGTACTTGTTCAGCGCCCCCACCGGCGGGCTGATGGACATGTCGTTGTCGTTCAGCACGACCAGCATGTCCACGAGCTTGCCCTCGTGGGGATCCCCGGCGTTGTTCATGGCCTCGAAGGCCATGCCGGCGGTGAGCGCGCCGTCACCGATCACGGCCACCACGCGCCGCCGCTCGCCCTTGATCTGCGCCGCGCGCGCCATGCCGAGGGCAGCCGAGATCGAGGTCGAACTGTGCCCGACACCGAAGGTGTCGTACTCGCTCTCCTCGCGCCGCGGAAAACCGCTGACCCCCCCGAGCTGGCGCAGTGTGTGCATGCGGCTGCGCCGGCCGGTCAGGATCTTGTGCGGATAAGTCTGGTGGCCCACGTCCCAGACCAGACGGTCATGGGGCGTGTCGAGCACGTAATGCAAAGCCACCGTGAGCTCGACACTGCCCAGGTTGCTCCCGAAGTGGCCACCCGTCTGGCTGACGACATCGACGACTTCCTGGCGCACCTCGTCGGCCACCTGGCGCAACTGACTGCGCGCCAGAAGGCGCAGATCGGCCGGCGTCTCGATGCGCGAAAGCAGCGGACCGGTCATGCAACACCCCCCATGTCAACTCTCGCGCCGGACGACCATGTCCGCAAGGATGCTCAGCGCGGACGTCTCGGTCAAGCCGCTGCCGGCCAGCGCGGCGTGCGCGCGGCGCTGCAACGCATGAGCGTATGCACGCGCGCCCTCGAGACCCAGCAGGGAGACATAGGTCGGCTTGTTCTGCTGTTGATCCTTGCCCGCGGTCTTGCCCAGCACTGCCGAGGACTGGGTGACGTCGAGCACGTCGTCGACGACCTGGAAGGCCAGACCCACTGCATCGCCATACGCCTCGAGCGCGCTCGCCGCCTGCGGACCCGCCGCGCCACAAGCCGCCCCCATCACGACACTGACCTTCAGCAGAGCGCCCGTCTTGCGACGGTGCATCTCGCGCAGCGTCTCCTCGGCCAGGGGCTTGCCGACGCTGGCGAGGTCGATGGCCTGGCCACCGGCCATGCCGGCGTGACCGGCGGCACGCGCCAGCAGGCCGCACAGACGGGCCTGGGTGGACAGGTCGACCTCCTCGCCGGAGGTCAACACCTCGAAGGCCAGGGCCTGCATCGCGTCGCCGGCCAACATGGCCAAGGCCTCACCGTGGCGCACGTGCACGGTCGGCTTGCCGCGGCGCAACACGTCGTTGTCCATGCAGGGCATGTCGTCGTGCACGAGCGAATAGGCGTGGATCAGTTCCACCGCCACGGCGGCCCTGAGTGCCGTGACTGCATCACCGCCCACGGCCTCGCAGGCGGCAAGCACGAGCAGCGGACGCAGGCGTTTTCCGCCATCCAGAACGCCGTAACGCATGGCTTCGCCCAAGCCGCCCGGGGCATCCGCGGGCACCCAGAGGTCCAGGGCCTGCTCAACCTTGGCCAGCGCGGCCCGGGACCAGGCGTCGAAACCGGCGGGCATCATCCGCCGTGCCCAGCAAGCCGATGCCGCGGCGTCAATCCAGCAGCCTGCGCCTGGATCACGTGTCCCTCCATGGCACCAACTGCCCCTCGTCCAGCACCCTGACCTGGTCTTCGACCGCCTTCAGGCGCGAGCGGCAGAAGGCGAGCAGGTCTGCGCCGCGTCTGTAGCTGTCGAGCAACTGGTCCAAGGGCAGCTGGCCACCTTCCATCGCGGCGACCAGCCGCTCGAGTTCGGCTGCCGCCGCCTCGTAACTGGCCGGTTCACTGGATGGGTCGCCGCGAAGGGTCGCAGCAGCGATGTCGGCGGAGGGACACATGGTCGGGATTCTAGGACCTGCTCACCCCGATCCGGCCTGCTCGCCGCCTCGTCCCCGTCAGCGGCTGCGCGCCCGTCCCCTCGGACAACTCCGACAACGGGGATGGATAGAATCCGCGCTCCTTTTCGAGGGCTGCCCACCCGGTGGCAGCCCTGTCCGCCTTCCAAGAACTCACCCGCGGGGCCTCCGGGTGGGGGTTTGACATCCCGTTCATGGAGATCCTGGGATCATGTCCGACCTGAGCGTCAGTCTCCGAGCTCTCGAGCGTGCGCGCTCGCAACTGCCAGTGTCCAGCTACTTCGACGAAGAGCTGTACCGTCGCGAGCAGTCCGCCATCTTCAGCCGCTTCCCGCGCTACCTGGGTCATGCGCTCAGCGTGCCGGAGGTGGGTGACTTCCACGCGCTCGAGCACGAGGGCGGTGGGCGTGCCCTCCTGCGCACGGCTCAGGGCCCCGAACTCATCTCGAATGTCTGCCGCCACCGACAGGCCGTCATGCTCAAGGGGCGGGGCCACACCGGGCATCACATCGTGTGCCCGCTGCACCGGTGGACCTACAGCCTGAACGGGCATCTCGTGGGCGCCCCGCACTTCGCTGAGGACCCCTGCCTGAACCTGCGCAACTACGCGCTGCAGGAATGGAACGGCCTGCTCTTCGAAGCCGGTCCGGACCAGCGCCGGGTCGCCGAAGACCTGGCCGGCCTCGGTGTGGGCGCGGACCTGTCGTTCGACGGCTATGTGTACCACTCGTCGCAGCTGCACGAGTGCCGCTACAACTGGAAGACTTTCATCGAGGTCTACCTCGAGGACTACCACGTCGCTCCGTTCCATCCGGGCCTGTCGGGCTTCGTCAACTGCGGTGACCTGCGCTGGGAGTTCGGCGCGCGGCACTCCGTGCAGACGGTGGGTGTGAATCAGGCGCTCGCGCGTCCCGGCTCGGACACCTACAAGCCCTGGCACAGTGCCGTGCTGCAACGGCACGACGGTCGGACGCCGCCGCAAGGCGCGATCTGGCTGACGCTGTATCCGACCGTCATGGTCGAGTGGTATCCCCAGGTGCTCGTCGTCTCCTCGCTCTTCCCGAAGGGTCCGCAACGCACGCTCAACCTGGTGGAGTTCTTCTACCCGGAAGAGGTCGCCGCGTTCGAGCCCGAGTTCGTTCAGGCCCAGCAGGCCGCCTACGCGGAGACCATGGTCGAGGACGACGAGATCGCCGAGCGCATGGATGCCGGGCGCCACGCCCTGATGGAGCGCGGCGACGACGAGGCGGGCCCCTACCAGAGCCCGATGGAGGACGGCATGCAGCATTTCCACGAGTGGTACCGGCAGACCATCGGCTTCGACGGCTCCACGACGGACTGACCGCGCCCTGCTTGGGCAGTCCGGCTCAGGTCCGGAAACGCCGGGGCGCGGTTGACGCGGGTCAAGGCAGATTTTCGCCATGTGGTCACACTGACCGAGGGCACGGTCGACAGACCGCCCGATCACGTCACCCGAGGGCCACAACCATGTACCGCAACATCCTGGTGCCTACCGACGGCTCCGAGATCTCGACCCTGGCCGTGCAGGCCGCAGCGTCTCTGGCCAAGCTGACCGCAGCGAAGCTGCACGTTCTGAGCGTGAAGGAGCCCTTTCCGTACAGCGCGATCTCCGAGATGCAGCCTGTGCCGCCGCAGGAGTTCTACGACGCGCAGGAGCGGATCGCGCGCAGCCGCGTCGAGGCAGCCGCCGACGCGGCGCGTGCCAATGGACTGGACATCGACGGCGCCACGGTCGAAGCCCTGCACCCCTGGGAGGCCATCCTCGACCACGCGAAGAGCCGACAGTGCGATCTGATCGTGATGGCCTCGCACGGCCGGCGCGGCATCAGCGCGCTGCTGTTGGGCAGTGAAACCCAGAAAGTGCTCACGCACAGCGCGATTCCGGTCCTGGTCATCAAATAGCGCTGGACAAACGCCGGACAAACGCCGGACAAGCGCAGGAAATGCGCCAGTCAGCAACGCCGGTGCGCCGGGTGTCAAAGCGCGCGCTCAGTGCGCGTGCGAGTGCAGCAGTTGCGTCGCGCCGGTCACGATCAGCAGACCGGCCGCAAGCCAGGCGACCTGCCGCAAGGTGTGCAGCAGCGACAGCCGCTGCTGCAACTGCGGCAGCAAGTCAGCCACCGCAACGTAGATGAAACTGCTGGACGCCACCACGAGCAGGTAGGGGAAAAGCGCCTCCCAGGGGCCGACGACGTAGTAGCCGACCACGCCGCCCGCCACCGAGGCCAGCCCCGACAGCGCGTTGAACATCAAGGCACGTGCCCGATTGAAACCTGCGTTCAGCAGCACGATGTAGTCCCCTGCCTCCTGGGGGATCTCGTGGGCCACCACGGCGATTGCAGTGACGATGCCGAGTTGCGTATCGGCAAGAAATGCGGCGGCGATGATGATGCCGTCACAGAAGTTGTGAATGCCGTCGCCCACCAGGATACCCAGGCCGCCACGGCCCGCCTGCTCGGCATCGAAATCGTGATGATGATGGTGCCCGTCGCCCTCGTGGTGGTGGCCGTGCCGGTAGAGCTCGGCTTTCTCCAGCAACCAGAAGAACAGCAGCCCGGCCAGCAGGGCGATGAACAAATCGTGGGTGTCGGCGCCGCTGTCGAAGGCTTCTGGCAGGACGTGCAGCAGCGAGGTTCCCAGCAACACGCCAGCGGACAGGCTCACCAATCCCTGGACCACGCGCCCGAGCAGGGCCACGGTGAGTGTCGAGGCGATCAGGACGGACAGCAAACCGCCGGCCAGCGTCGCAATGCAGATGTAGAGCAGCGTCATGCGAACAGCATAGCGAGCCTGTCAACACCCAGGCTCAAGCGAACGCCGCTGCGAGCGCTGCCCGCTGGGTCGCCAATGCGCACCCGCCGATGGCGGCAGGCCCGCGAGTCAGGTCGTCACGAAGCCAGCAGCCAGACGAGACAAGCGCCGTGCGGCGCCAGCGCCTGCCCAAGCACAGCAGGTGCGGGCCGCCGCGGACGGCTCTTGATCACAAACCGTTGGCGCGAAACCAATCCAAGCAGCGCCGCCAACCGTCGGTGGCCGCCTCGCGGCGGTAGCTGGGTCGGTAGTCGGCGTGAAAGGCGTGCGGCGCGTCGGGGTAGACATGGAACTGGCTGCGCCGGGCTGCGGCGCTGCCCGCGGCCAGCGCCGTCTTCTTGCGCTCGACGGTGTCGAGGGGGATGCCGGTATCCTGACCGCCATACAGGCCGAGTACCGGCGCCTTCAGGTCCCCGGCCAAGTCCACCGGGTTGCGCGGCGTCAAGGCATTCGTCGGCCCCACGAGACGCCCGTACCAGGCAACGCCCGCCTTCAAGGTCGGGTTGTGGGCCGCATACAACCAGGTCATGCGCCCGCCCCAGCAGAAGCCGGTCACGCCCACACGCCGTGCGTCAGCCCCCTGGGCCGCAGCCCAGGCCACGCAGGCATCCATGTCGCCCATCACCTGTGCGTCCGGCACCTTGGCGATGATCTCGCTCATCAGCCGGGCTATCTCGCCATAGGACTGCGGATCGCCCTGGCGCGCGAAAAGCTCAGGCGCGATCGCGAAGTAGCCTTCCTTGGCGAAGCGGCGGGCGATGTCGGCGATGTGCTCGTGCACGCCGAAGATCTCGCTGATCACGAGAACCACCGGGGCGTTGACCCGGCCCGCCGGCGCTGCTCGGTAGGCGGGCATCTTGAAGTCGCCCACCGGAATGTCGACCTCGCCGACCACCAGACCGGCGGCATCCGTCTTGATGACTGTCTGCCCTACGACAGGCAGTGCCGCGGCCGCAAAGCCTGCGCCGAGGGCGGTGCGGGTGAAGCCACGCCGGCTCAGCCCATGGGAAGGGACCAGGGCGTCGAATTCCTGTTGCTGCATCGTCGGGCTCCTGCAGGGGTGACCACCCCGGATTCCCGAAGTCTATGGAGAGCCGCCATTCCCACCACGTCCGAGGGGAAAGCCGGACGACGCTCCACCTGAATCACCACTTGCGCAGGCGCGTCCTCAGCCGG
This sequence comes from uncultured beta proteobacterium, assembly GCA_903876715.1. GTDB lineage: Bacteria > Pseudomonadota > Gammaproteobacteria > Burkholderiales > Burkholderiaceae_C > Rubrivivax. The sequence goes on along the minus strand of CAIRBF010000438.1, from coordinate 44,721 downwards.
GCGATGGACTGGCTGTGCAGTTGGCACACGCGCGACTCGGTCACCCCAAGCACGGCGGCGATCTCCTTGAGGTTCATGTCGTGCTCGTAATACATGCTCATGATGTACTGCTCGCGCTCGGGCAGGTTCTTGATCGCCTCCACCAGCGCCTCGCGCATCCGCCGGTCAGCCAGCAGCCCCATCGGGTCGGATTCCTTGTCGACCATGTGGCGGTCGAGAAAGTCATCGCTCCCGTCTTCGCCCGCCATGTCCTCGAGGAAGACGAGTTGGGTTCCCCGGACCTTGGTGAGCAGTTCCTGATAGTCCTGCAGCTTCATGCCGAGCTCGGCCGCGATCTCCGCCTCGTGGGGTGCCCGGCCGAGCTTGTGTTCGAGCTTGTGAACCGCGGCCTCGATCACGCGCTGGTGGCGCCGCTCCCCCCGACTCATCCAGTCGCTGCTGCGCAACTCGTCGATCATCGCTCCGCGGATGCGCTGGGTTGCGAAGGTCTCGAACTGCACGCCCTGGGCTGCGTCGAAGCGGGACAGGGCGTCGTTAAGGCCCATCATGCCCACCTGGATCAGGTCGTCGATCTCCACGTTGGCCGGCAACTTGGCGATCATCTGGTGCGCAAGCCGCCGCACGAGCGGGCTGTACTGCTTGAGCATCGAGCCGGAGTCGAGGCGGCCCTTCGGGGTGTACATGACAGCGGTCCTCGGTAGTTCAGTTCCTGCGCTGCGCCAGGGTCAACGGCGCACCTCCGGTACTGCGGGACAAGGCGGCCAACGGGGCCATCTCGTCGCTTTCGAGCTGTGAGACGACCAGCCGCAGCAGCTCGGGCGTCGGCGGCTCGACGGCATGGACCTCCGGGTCGAGCGCTGCCCAGTCGTGCAGCGCCGACCCGATGAACTGCTCGGCGCAGTGCCCGACCGTGTCGGCGATGCGGGAAGAGCGCGTGCCCTGCGCCCCCAACAACAGCAGGTCAAAACTCATCCACCCGCAGCGCTGGGACAGCAGCTTCAAGGCTGCGTAGGCATGCTTGACGCTGTCGGCGTGGTCGGCGGCCAGCAGCACGGGGCGCACCGACTGCGGCATCAGCAGGCGGGCCAGCTCAGGCGCAGGTGCATGCAACAGCACCACGTCAGCGCGAGGAGCCACCTGGGCCAGCTCCTGCAACAGCGAAGCCGAGGAGCCCTGGGTATCGACATAGCGACGCGAAAGACCTCGGGCAGCAAGGTAGGACACGCGGGGAGTCAGGGCCTCCACGCAGGCCGCCAAGCCCAGTGCAGCGGCCTCCTGGGGCGGCGGCGAGTCTTCGCCTGCGTCGACGACGAGCGTGCGCAACCCGAGCATCGACACCGCCGCGGTCAGGCGCTCGACCGCGATGCCGGAGCCATCGACCTGGGGATTGGAGACCAGCGCCAGGAAGCGCCTGCGGCTGCGCGCGAACATGCGGCGCAGGCCTGCGGCCTGATCTTCGCTGGTGACCAGCTCCGAAGGATGAGCCTTTCTCACTTCGACTGCTCCAGGATCAGTGGGACGCCGTGACGGCATCGGCGCGCGGCGTCGCACCGGCGAAGACGAGGTTGACATCCGAGGGATCGAGTCGCCAGGCCGTGCTGCCTGCCGCCCGCAGCGCGCGCTGCACGAGCGTGCCTGCCGACAGGCGGTGCCAGTCCTCCGGTACGCGCTGACCGTTGGCCACTGCGAGCACCTTCACGCGGTGTCGGATCAGAGCGTCCAGGGCGGGGCCGAGCTTGACCGCCTCGTCCACCTTGGTCAAGACGACACCGCGGCACTGCGCCACCCGATAAGCCGCCAAGGTGTCTTCGATCGTTTCACCCTGGGACGCGGCGTTGATGACCAGCAGGCGCTGCACCGCGGGTTGCGACACCATCTCCAGCAGCTCGGCGGTGCGGGCATCGCGCTGGGCCAGGCCCCCGGTGTCCACGAGCACCATCTTCTTTCCCGACAGCAGGTCGAGCAGATCCTCCAGGGAGGTTCGGTCGTGCGCCGTGTGCACGGGTACGCCGAGGATGCGGCCGTAGGCCCGCAACTGTTCCTGCCCGGCCATGCGGTAGGCGTCCAGTGTGATCAGGCCCAGTTGGCTGGCCCCGTGGCGGGCCGCGAAGGAGGCGGCCATCTTGGCCGTGCTCGTGGTCTTGCCCACGCCGGTGGTGCCGATGAAGGCGAAGATGCCACCGGCATCCTCCAGGGCTGTGTTGCGCTCTCCGGTGACCAGGTTGCGCTCCAGGACGCTGGCGGCCCAGGCCGTCTCGTCCCCCTCGGCCGGCAGGCTGGCGACCAGCTTGCGGATCAGCGCCGGAGAGAAGCCGCACTCCAGCAGCTTCTGCGACAGCGTGGCCTGACGCGGCTGGCGCTGCAGCTTCTCCATGAAGGCCAGCGCGCTGAAGCGCTCCTCGATCAGACCCTTCATCGAGCGCAGTTCGTTCAACATCTCGACGCGGTCGGCCGTCAGGTCGATGTCGTCGCGCCGCAACGCGGCGGCCGCCGCCACCGGGTCGATCGCCACCGCCGGCATCACCGGGACCCGGCCATGGTCGAGCGCCGGTGAGAAGACCTCATCGGTAAGCACCGGCGCGGCGGCCAGGTTGGCGGACCTGGCGGCGTCGCTCGCGGCCGAAGCCGGACGCGAGAAGGGCACCACAGTGGCAGGCGGCGCCGCCATGGCCGGAGCCGGCGCCGCGGACCCTCCCTGGGCGTCCAGCTCGGCCTGGCGGCGGCGCAGCATGCGCTCGCGCACATAGTCCTGGAAGGACAGCGTGCTCATCGACAGCCGCTCGACGTCCTCGCTGACCGAGGTGGCGTCGAAGACAGGTTCCTTGCGTTCACCGGGATCCACACGCTGGCCCGGGGCGGCGACCGGTCTGCTCGCCGGCGCAGGACGCGGCGGGCGGGCAGCCGGTCGCTGCGCCGTCGCTGCAGCGCGCGGCTCGGGATCGGGCTGGGCGGGCGCGGCCAAGCGCTCGAAGTAGCCCACGGAATCCGAAGCCATCGCCAGCACCTCGACGCCTTCGGCGCAGGGGCGCGTGGACAACACGACGGCATCGCTGCCGAAGGCCGTCTTGACGAGCTTCAAGGCTTCGCGCGACGTGCGCGCAGTGAAACGCTTGACGTTCATGCAGTGGCTCCGATGATCGAGGCGATGCGGATCGAATGGGTTTCAGGGATCTCGCTGTGCGACAGCACCTTCAGGCGCGGAGCGGAGCGCTTGAGCAGCCGCGCCATCGCATTGCGGATCGGGTCAGGAACGAGCAAGCAGGCGGGCAGCCCCATGTCTTCCTGCTGCCGCGCCGTCTCGGCCGCGCGACGCGTCATCACCTCGGCCACGCCCGGGTCGAGCGCAGCGCCGTGCGGCGATGTGAGCGCCTGGGTGACCAGACGCTCGAGATCGGGTTCCATCGCGATCACGTCCAGCTCCCGGGTCGGCCCATAGATCTGTTGCACGATCGCCGGGGCCAGGTGCACACGGATCCGCTGTGTGAGCTCGACCGGATCGGTGACGGTGGCGGCATGTTCGGCCAGGCACTCGACGATGGAGCGCATGTCGCGGATGTGGACGCCCTCCTCCAGCAGCAGCTGCAACACCTTCTGCAGCGTGGTGATGCTGACCAGCTTGGGGATGACGTCCTCGACGAGATTGGGTGCGGTCTTCTTCACGTGGTCCACCAGGGCCTGGGTCTCGGCGCGTCCGAGCAGACGCGCGGCGTTGACCTGCATCAAGTGTGAAAGGTGTGTGGCCACGACGGTCGCGCAATCAACAACCGTAAATCCCCCCATCTGCGCGGTCTCCCGGTGGCGCTCCTCGATCCACAACGCGGGCAGGCCGAATGCCGGGTCGGTGGTGCGGGTACCTGGGAGCTGCTGCGTGGCTCCTCCGGGGTTGATGGCCATCAGCATGCCGGGGTAGGCTTCGGCCTCGCCGACGACCGCGCCCCGCAGGGTGACGCGGTAGGCACCGGGCTTGAGTTCGCCGAGGTTGTCGCGGATGTGGACCGACGGCGGCAGGAAGCCCACGTCCTGGGCGAACTTCTTGCGCACACCCTTGATGCGGCCGAGCAGCTCGCCGTTGCGCGCCTTGTCCACGAGGGCGATCAGGCGGAAGCCCACCTCCAGGCCCAGCGTGTCCACCGGCGCCAGGTCATCCCAGGTCGCCTCGGCGTTGACCGAGGGGATGTCGCCGCTGTCAGGGCCGCGCGGCGCCTCGGCGGGCCGTGTCTGCCGGCGGTGCGTGGTCCAGGCCAGGGCCCCTAGGCCGCCGGCGATGAGCAGGAACACGAAGTGCGGCATGCCGGGCACCGCCCCGAGCGCGCCGACGATGCCCGCGGTCACGCCGATGGCGCGCGGCGAATCGAAGACCTGGCTGCGGATCTGGCTGCCGACGTCCTGCTCGCTGCCCACGCGCGAGACCACCATCGCCGCCGACACCGAGATCAGCAGCGCCGGCACCTGCGCCACGAGCGCGTCACCCACCGCCAGCAGGATGTAGCTGCGCGCGGCATCGCCGGCGGACAAGTCGTGCTGCAACATGCCGATGAGGAAGCCGCCGACAACGCTGATGAACAGGATCAGCAAGCCGGCGATCGCGTCGCCGCGCACGTACTTGCTGGCGCCGTCCATCGAGCCGAAGAAATCTGCCTCTTCGCCCACTTCGGCTCGCCGGCGCTTGGCCTCCTTCTCGTCGATCAGGCCGGCGTTCAGGTCGGCGTCGATGGCCATCTGCTTGCCCGGCATCGCGTCCAGGGTGAAGCGCGCGCCGACCTCGGCGATCCGCTCCGCCCCTTTCGTCACGACGACGAAGTTGATGACGACCAGGATCGCGAAGACGAGCAGGCCGACCGCGAAGTTGCCCCCGATCAGGAAATGGCCGAAGGATTCGATGACCTGGCCGGCAGCACCCGGCCCGGTGTGGCCCTCCATCAGCACCACGCGCGTGGAGGCGACGTTCAGGCTCAGCCGCAGCAAGGTGGTCACCAGCAGCACCGAAGGCAGCGCCGCGAAGTCCAGCGGCCGCTTCATCGTCGCCGCCACCATCATCACCATCAGCGACAGCGCGATGTTGAAGGTGAACAGCAGGTCCAGCGCCAGCGGCGGCAGCGGCAGCACCATCATCGCCAGGATCAGGACGATGAAGATGGGCGCCGTCAGCGCCTTGAGCACGCCGGCGTCGGGGCCGAGCAAGCTGCGGGCCCGGCCGACCCAGGGGTTCGAGGACAGGCGGGCAATCATGATCCGGCTTCAGGTAGGTCGCCGCGGCCACGCGCGGCGCGGGGATCGTGAGGGTCGAGTTCCGGCGGCACCGGCAGGTCGGGCAGCGTCGATGGCATGCGCCCCTGCCCCGCCATCGCGTTGCGAAGCTGGTAGACCCAGGCCAGCACCTGCGCGACCGCGGCGAACAGGGCCGACGGGATCTCCTGGTCGACGCGCGCGTGGGCGTACAAGGCGCGCGCCAGCGGCGGAGCCTGCAGCACCGGCACCGAGGCGGCGCGCGCGGCGTCGCGGATGCGCATCGCCATGAGATCGGCGCCCTTGGCCAGCACCACCGGGGCCGCCATCGTCGCGCCGTCGTACTTCAGCGCCACCGCGTAGTGCTCCGGGTTCATCACCACGATGTCGGCCCGCGGCACCGCGGCCAGCATGCGCCGGTTGGCCATCTCGCGCATCCGCGCCTTGATCTTGGCACGGATCTCGGGGCTGCCGTCGACGTCCTTGTGTTCCTGCTTGACCTCCTGGTGGCTCATGCGCAGGCCGCGCATCCACAGGAAGCGCTGCAGCGGCACGTCGACAAGGGCGAATGCGCCCAGCGCGACGAGCAGCAGCACGATACCGGCCCACACGGTGGAGCCGGCATGCCCGAAGGCCGCAGGCAAGGACAAGGACAGCGTGTGAGCAAAGCGCCCCAGGCTCGCCTTGATGAACAAGGCGGCGACGACCCCCAGCACCAGAGCCAGCAGGCAGGCCTTGAGCATCTGTCCGACCTGCCGACCCGACACCATGCGCTGCAAGCCCGCCAGAGGATCGAGCTTCTCCCAGCGCGGCGCCATGGCCTTCCAGGTGAAGTTCCAGCCGCCCGAGGACACCGCCGACAGCACCCCGACGATCATCATCAGCACGCCCAGAGGCACCACCGCCACCAGCAGCACGAGCGTCAGGTCGGACAGCCGGTCGACCATGCTGCCCGTGCCGGCCAGTGTGGCGGCGTCGAAGCGCAAGGCCTGACCGAGCACCCGGCGCAGCGCATGGGTGGCTTCCGGGGCGACGGCGACAAGGGCCACGCCAGCGAAGAACAGCGCTGCGAAGTGGCCCAGATCGCGCGAGCGCGCGACCTGACCCTCCTCGCGCGCCTTGGCGATCTTGCGCTCGGTAGCTGGAAGGGTGCGGTTCTGGTCGTCGGCCATGGGGTCCGGCTCAGCCCGGACCTCGGTCGCGCACCAGCGCGCGCCCAGGGCCCGGGCAGCCTTGACATGGTGCCGCCGACACGCGGATGCTCAGGTCCGAATAGAGGCGAAAGCAAGGCCTTGTTCAGGCCTTCGCCTGGCACAGTCCGTGGCCGGGCCGGGCCGGGCGGGGCGGGGCCGGGCCCGCCGAGCAGGTTCGGCTCAGCGTCCAGCCGGGGGGGCCGCAACGGCGCCTGAGCCTGCCGAAGGCTCCGTCGGCGGCGCGTCGCCGCCGCGGAAGAAGCGGTCCTCGGCATCGCGGTTCATGACGACGATGCTGATGCGCCGGTTGACCGGCGCGTAGGGGTCGTTGCGGTCGAAGGGCGTGCTGGCTGCAAGGCCCTGGACCCTCAGCACACGGTCCTGCGGCAGGCCGCCGGCCAGCAATTCGCGGCGCGAGGCGTTCGCCCGGTCGGCCGACAGTTCCCAGTTCGTGTAGCCCTGCCCGTCAGCGCCGCCGAAGGCCGTCGCATCGGTGTGACCTTCGAGTGTCAGCCGGTTCGGCACCTCGGTGAGGATGGCACCGATCTCGCGCAGCAACTCGCGCATGTACGGCTGCACGATGGGGCTGCCGCTGGCGAACATCGGCCGGCTGCCGGCGTCGACGATCTGGATGCGCAGGCCATCGCGCGTCATGTCCAGGCGGACCTGGTCGCGCAGACCCTGGAGCCGACTGCTGTCGATGCGGCGCTCCAGATCCTCCTTCAGGCGCTCCAGGCGCTCGCGCTCGGCGCGCACCTGCTCCGCCTTCAGGGCCTGCAGGTTCAAGGTGGCCTTCTTGGCCTCGATGTCACCGCGCTTGACCTGGCCGTGCGCGCGGGTCAGGTCCTCGCCTCCTCCCTTCACGAGCGAGGAGGCGTCACCGGCTCCGGAAGCGCCCCCGAGCAGCGCCACCTTCAGCGGGGAGTTGAAGTAGTCGGCAATGCCCTTGCGGTCGCCTTCGGTGGTGGAGCCGATCAGCCACATCATCAGGAAGAAGGCCATCATCGCGGTGACGAAATCCGCGTAGGCGATCTTCCATGCGCCGCCGTGCGCGCCGTGCCCGCCCTTCTTGACGCGCTTGACGATGATCGGCTGCAGCTTCTTGGTGTCACCCGCCATCGCACACCCCCGAAGTGCTCTGCACCGACGTCATCACTTCTTGCCCCTGACGTGGCTCTCGAGTTCGTTGAACGAGGGCCGGTGGTCGTGGAACAGCACCTTGCGTCCGAACTCGATGGCCACCTGCGGTGCGTAGCCCTGCATGCTCGCCAGCAGCGTGGTCTTGATGCACTGCAGCTCCTTGGAACCTTCCTCGACCTTCTGCTCCAGCAGCCCGGCCAACGGTTCGGCGAAGGCGTAGGACAGCAGGATGCCGAGGAAGGTGCCGACCAGCGCCGAGCCGATCATCCCGCCCAGCACCGCCGGCGGCTGTCCGACGGAACCCATGGTGTTGACCACCCCGAGCACGGCCGCCACGATGCCGAAGGCCGGAAGACCGCCGGCCATGCGCTGCAGCGCCATCACCGGCGCATGCGCCTCCTGGTGGTGGGTCTCGATCTCGCTGTCCATCAACGTCTCGATCTCGTGCTCGTTCAGGTTGCCGGTGACCATCATGCGCAGGTAGTCTGTGATGAACTCGGTGACATGGTGATCTTCCAGGACGGTGGGGTACTTCTGGAAGATCGGGGAGTTCGCCGGATCCTCGACGTCCTTCTCGATGGCCATCAGGCCCTCGCGCCGGGCCTTCTGGAGGATGTCGTAAAGCAGTGCCATCAGGTCCATGTAGCGGGCCTTGCTGTACTTGCTGCTCTTGAAGCATTGCCCCAGGCCGGCCACCGTGGCCTTGATCACCTTCATCTGGTTGGTGGCCAGGAAAGCCCCCAGCGCGGCACCGAAGATGGTGGTCATCTCGAAAGGCAAGGCACGCAGCACGACGCTGATGTTGCCCCCGTGCACGATGAACACGCCGAAGACGCATGCCATCGCGAGGACCCAGCCGATGATGACGAACATGGTGAGCGGGCTCGGGAAGAGTTGTCAGGCGCGATGCCGGCATGGGGCCCGGCGCACGTCCTGCGTGCGCAGACACCCGCGAGTGACCACAAGGCCGGCGCGCGTTCCCGGGTTATCGGCTCGGGAGCGGCCAGGTTGAGCGCCGGCTGCCGCTTCCTCTCCCAGGCGGTAGGCCAGGACCCTGCGCGCCGCCCCGCCCGCCACCTCGAACTCCAGCGTCGCCGCCTGCTGCGGGACGGGAAACTCCAGGCTGACGAGCCAACTGCCCGGCCGCATCTCGGCGCAAGCCTTGCGCCAGGCCGGCCCCATCGATTCCGGACGCTGGAACAGGTAGACGAGGTCATAGTCCCGCCAGGACACGGACCACAGATCGCCGCGCCGCACGCGCGCATCGGAAACCGGGCGCACCCGGCTGGCCAGCACCAGCAGGCCGCTGCGCTCGATGCCTTCTATATGAGCCCGGGGGAAGGCCTGGCGCAATGCCGCCAGTCCATGCCCGAGACCGCTGCCTGCATCCAGCACGCGCGCACCCAGGGGCAGCGCGATATGGGCGGACAGTCCCTGCAGCGCGTCGCGCGGTGTGGGAAACAACGGCGCGTCACGCCAGGCGGACAGCGGATAGAACAGCAACAGGCCGCCAGCCAGCGCGAGCCAGACCCAGCCGGGCCACGCGGCCGCCGCGGCCAGGCCGAGGATGGCGGGCCAGCCCGTGATCAGCAGCAGGCGGCGCCAGCGCCCGTGCACCATCTGGGCCACGACGAACGAAGGCAGCCAGCCCAGCGCCAACGCCCACCAGGGCCCGGCGTCCCATCGGAGCGCGGCTTGCAGCAGCAGCCATCCGGCCGCCCAGGCGCCCAGGGCAGGCCAGGGCCAGACCTTCAGACGCCCGCACAGTCCCGCCGGGACGCCGGGCATGCTTGGCTCTTCGCGCGGTGCCGCCACGCCCAGTGCCTGCGCCTCAGGCGCAGATCATTCCTTGGGCGACCTTCGCGCTGCGCAACAGAAGCTCGGCCGCGGCATTCGCGGGAGCGTGTTCCTCGACCGAAGCGTCGTCCTCGTCCGCCCGCACAGGGCCCAGCCGCAGCGAGCCCGTCGCCCTGCCCTTGCCTGCCCGCGCCGGCGGGTTGCACAGTCCGCAGACGTAATGGCGCGCGATCTCGTGCGGGTGGGTGACGAAATGTCCGCCGCAGCAGGAGCAGCGTGTCATGGTCAGCATCCCGTTGTCGACGAACTTCACCAGGCGCCAGGCCCGCGTCACCGACAGCAAGGGCTCCAGGCCCTGCGCGCCCACCTGCTCGAGGTACAGCCGGTAGGCCTTGATGACGGCCTCGATCTCATCCAGCGCCGCCACCTTGTTCAGGTACTCGTGGACATTGAGGAACAAGCTGGCGTGGATGTTCGGCTGCCAGGTCATGAACCAATCGGTGGAAAACGGCAGCTGTCCCTTGCTCGGGCTGCGGCCGGCCACCTCCTTGTACAGGCGCAGCAGGCGCTCGTAGCTCAGGTCGGTCTCGGACTCCAGGACCTGCAGGCGCGCGCCGAGTTCGATGAGCGCCACGGCGCGTTCGATCTGACGGGCTTCCTCGAGGATGCTGCGGGTGCGGCTCATGGTCGGGCTCCAGGGGGTACTTAAGGGGTGCGAGGGCGTCTTCGGCGTGGCCGCGGCGGGTGCTTGCCCGCCGCGTTTCAGCGGATCTCAGGCCGCTTCATCGTGCCGACCGGCCATCAGGATGCTGGCGTGCAAGCGGCTGACACCGTCGTTGGCCGCCGCCGCGCCCTTGCCGTGGTTCGTCAGCAGGTTCCAGACGATGTCGTCGTTCATGCGGAACTGGCACAGCAGCGTGCTGCCCGAGGCCATCTTCAGGATCTGGGCCGGGCTCAGACGCTCCAGGATCTGCAGCGTCGACTCGCTCAGGCCGAGGCGGAACATCGCCTCCTCGCGGTCGGTGCGGATCAGGCTCTGCGCCAGCATCAGGTAGGACAGGTTGGTCTCGCGGATCTCCGACAGCAGCTGCTCGGTTGCGTGGGTCCTGGGGCTGGTCATCGTGGCGTCCATCGGGCTCTTCCTTCCAATGCTCTTGAGTGGCGCCGTCTGCGTCCAACCGGGCTGCCCGGGGTTGCGTCCCCGAGGCACCGATCGATCGATCCGGCATGGAAGGCATTGTGAAAAGCCGCAGAAGCTCGCGTTATCGGGCTCATTCCGCGGCTGGAGTCGGCGCCGCGCCATCGGGCGTGTAGGAATCTGTCCTACACGCCTGCCGGATGACCCCCGCGCCTCAGGCTCAGGTCTTCAGAAAGCGCCAGATCTTGTCCAGCCGGTCCCATCCTGCATTGGCAAAGACCTGGTCCAGCGCGCGCGCAAAGCTGGTGTCGTGCTGGTGACGACGGCAGAAGACCTGGACCGTGGCCGCCAGGTCCTGCGGACTCGGCAGGCCTGGCGCGGCGGCATTGCAGCGGGCCGCGAGCAACAGCCGCACCATGCCGAAACGCACGAGCAGGCGCTGGTATTGCGCGAACGGCGCACCATCCGCGAATGGGAAGGCCTCGCGGAACAGGTCGTTGAGCAGGTAGTTCGTCATCAGACTGGGCGCCTGTGCCAGGGCTTCAGGCAGGCGCCGCAGACCCTGGACGTAATGCGCCACCACCACGTCTGCCGGCAGGCTCTCCTGGCCACCGTCGGCCGCCCCCTCGGCGCCCAAGCCACGCAGGACGGCTCGCCGTACCTCCTCCTGGTGCGCGGAGCCGGCAGCCCGGCCGCGGCTCAGCCACAGGCCGAACAGCGCCTGCGCCTGGATCTCGTGAAAGGGCTGCAAGTCGTCCAGCAGCGCGCTCACGCCGCCTTCAGCCACCAGCCCGGTGAACTCCTCGACGAGCGCTGCCGCGCCGGCGCCGCAGCCCTGGTGTGCGAGCCCTTCCAGACGCTCGCACAGCAAGCCCAGCACCGCCAGGCGTTCCCAGACCTGGAGTTCCCGGGTCTGCATCAGTTGCACACAGAACACCCGGACCTGCTCCATCTGCACCGGGCTCCAGCCCGGGCGCGGCGCCCAGTGCGGCATCGAGTCCTTGCGGTAAGCGATGCGGTGGCCCACGAAGTCCAGCGCATCGTCGGCCAGCAGCGCCAGGCGCGCAGCCTCGGGGCAGGAAAGGGTCAGGCTCTGCTCGATGCCCTGGGCCGTGCGGCGGGCGATGCGCGGGTACTCGGCACAGGTATTGGACAACTTGTCGGCTCCGAGCTCGCGCTGGATGGAGCACAAGTGCTCCTCCAGGAAGACGCACTCGCGGCTGGTGGGGTGCAGGTCTATCGTGGCGTAATGCTCCGGGCTGGCACCGCTGCGCTGGCGGTGAACGCCCTGGGCGAGGCGGTCGGCCAGCTTCGGGTGCGCGCTCTCGCGGTACGCGCCGTAGGTCTTGCGGTCCACCGTCACCCGCCAACCCGTGCAGCAGCTGTCCTCGCAGCGTGGTCCGACGCACTCGAAGCGGGTGGCGTAGCGCGGCATCAGCGCGTCGGCCTGGGCCATGGGGTGGAGAGTGGGCATCGTGTGGATGGCGGCAGGGTGGTACGGCTCGGGCGCTGGGTGCGGGCGAACGACCCGCGGCGACTCAGATTTTGGAACCGGTCGGTCCCTGGGCAACGGGACCAAATGAGGTGTCAACACCCCCCGATTCCGACGCCAGCGCCTGGCTCGCCGCCAGGCTTCAAGGAAATGCGTCGAACAGCCCTCAAGTTCCGCGTCGGATTCGTCGATAAGCACCCCAACGGGCTTGCATTAGGGGGTCCGTGGTCCGGTTAGGCGGCCGAGGTAGGCGTCCGCGGGTTCACCCCGCAGGCGGCTTGCACGTCCTCTAGCGTCGGGCGGCTGCCGGGATCGTGCCAGGCCGGCAGCCAGGAGACGGCGGGGGCAGAGGAAAGGGCCCCGCCGTGGCCAGGCCGGCGCCAGAGCCGGGCATGTTCAACCGCAAAGGAGTTCCATCATGGCTTCGACCATCAATACCAATGTGATGTCGCTGAACGCGCAGCGCAACCTCTCGTCCAGCCAGGCCAGCCAGGCCTCCGCGATGCAGCGCCTGTCCTCGGGCCTGCGTGTCAACAGCGCCAAGGACGACGCCGCGGGCCTGGCGATCGCCGAGCGCCTGCAGTCGCAGGTGCGCGGCATGAACGTGGCAGTGCGCAACGCCAACGACGCCGTGTCGCTGACGCAGACGGCCGAAGGGGCGATCGGCAAGATCGGTGATTCGCTGCAGCGCATGCGCGAGCTTGCCGTGCAAGCGCGCAACGCGACCAACAGCGACGACGACCGCGCCAGCCTGCAGAAGGAGTTCGGCGAACTGCAGGACGAGATCAAGCGCGTCATCGACAACACCTCGTTCAACGGAAAGAAGTTGCTCAACGGCGACGGCGACGACCTGGCCTTCCAGATCGGCGCCAACACGGCCGCCGACAACCGGATCACCATCAAAAAGGTCGACTTCGTCGGCGCCGCCAGCCTGACCAACGCCGTGGACGCCGATGCCACCAAGTCCACCGCAGACGTCGTGCTCTCCACGGCCTACACCAAGCAGTCGGATGGCGCTGACGGGATCTACATCGGCGGATTCAAGAACGCCAGCACCACCGACAAGGCCGGGACCTCCGACATTGACACCGCGATCAACGTCATCGACAAGGCCTTGGACCGTGTGAGCGAACAGCGCGCCACCTACGGCGCGGCGCAGAACCGCTTCAACACCGTCATCGAAAGCTTGCAGATCAACATCGAGAACGCCTCGGCCTCGCGAGGGCGGATCATGGACGCAGACTTCGCGGTCGAAACCGCCAACTTCTCGAAGTCCCAGATCCTGCTGCAGGCCGGCAACGCCATGCTGGCGCAGGCCAACCAGGCGCCGCAGCAGGTCCTGTCGCTGCTGCGCTTCTAAGCCCAGACCCGAGACACCGACCTCCGCCGGCGCACTGCCGGCGCCGCAAGGGCCCCGTCCATCAGGACCGGGGCCCTTTTTCATTGGCCTGCGGCTCGCCCCCGCACCGCCCGGGCGGCTTCATGCGGCCCCGCGAAGATCTGGCGGGCAAAGACGGCTCTTCTCCGCCCATGGTTGCCGGCACAGGCACTCAAGAATCTGTCCATCCCGCCGACGAGCGGCCGCCCCGCCACCGGCGCCGCGGCAAGCCGTGGGCGCAAGGGTCCGGGCCGGCATGCGCGGCCGACCCCCCGGCAGACCCGCCGGGGACTGCAACTGCCAAGGAGAGCTTCGATGGCCTCGACGATCAACACCAACGTGATGTCGCTGAACGCTCAGCGCAACTTGACATCCAGCCAGGCCGGCCTGGCGACGACGATGCAGCGCCTGTCCTCGGGCCTGCGCGTCAACAGCGCCAAGGACGATGCCGCCGGCCTGGCGATCGCCGAGCGCATGCAGAGCCAGGTGCGCGGCATGAGCGTGGCGCTGCGCAATGCCAACGACGCGGTCTCGCTCACGCAGACTGGCGAAGGCGCGCTCAGCAAGATCGGCGACGCGCTGCAGCGCATGCGCGAGTTGGCCGTGCAGTCGCGAAACGCCACCAACAATGACGACGACCGCGCCAGCCTGCAGAAGGAATTCGGCGAACTGCAGGACGAGATCAAGCGCGTGATCGACAACACCGCCTTCAACGGCACGAAGCTGCTCGACGGCACCAGCCAGAAGCTCGAGTTCCAGGTCGGCGCCAACACGAACGCGAGCGACAAGATCGAGATCGCCAAGATCGACCTCGTCGGCACGCCGAACCAGGCCGATGCGGTGAGCACCGACACCACGAAGTCCACCGCTGACGTGGTGCTCGCCACGGCCTACTCACGCCAGAGCGCCGACGCCCAGGGCATCTACATCGGCGGCTACAAGAACGGCAGCACGACGGACAGGGCCACGACGGTTGACATCGATGCCGCGATCAACGTCATCGACAAGGCCCTGGACCGCGTGAACGAGCAGCGCGCGACCTTCGGCGCGGTCCAGAACCGCTTCAACGCGGTGATCGAGAACCTGCAGGTCAACATCGAAAACATCTCGACTTCGCGCGGCCGCATCATGGACGCCGACTTCGCGGCCGAAACCGCGAACCTGGCACGGTCGCAGATCCTCACCCAGGCCGGCACCGCGATGCTGGCCCAGGCCAACCAGGCCCCGCAACAGGTGCTGACGCTGTTGCGCTCCTGACCGATCTCCGCGACCGCCCCCCCAGGGGCAGCGTGCAAGCACAGACGCCGATCCGCGCCCCTGCTCCCAACCGGGACAGGGGCGCCCGTATCCGAGGGTCCCGCCGAGCGGTCCGCCAGGGCGTTCACCCGCCCTCTGGGCTGAGGCTGAACTGCGCGGTGTTCGGGGCGCTTCTCGCCGCATCGCCCGCGTCGCCGGCACTGAAGAATCCTCCCAAGCCGCCGACTTTCGGCCGCGGCAATCGAAAAAACAGTCCCGGAGCGCACACCGATGGCCTCGACGATCAACACCAATGTGATGTCGCTGAACGCTCAGCGCAACCTGACGTCCAGCCAGGCCGGGCTGGCGACGACGATGCAGCGCCTGTCTTCGGGCCTGCGTGTGAACAGCGCCAAGGACGACGCCGCCGGACTGGCGATCGCCGAGCGCATGCAGAGCCAGGTGCGCGGCATGAGCGTGGCGCTGCGCAACGCCAACGACGCGGTGTCGCTGACGCAGACCGGTGAAGGCGCGCTCAGCAAGATCAGCGACGCGCTGCAGCGCATGCGCGAGCTGGCCGTGCAGTCGCGCAACGCCACCAACAACGACGACGACCGCGCCAGCCTGCAGAAGGAATTCGCCGAGCTCCAGGACGAGATCAAGCGCGTCATCGACAACACCGCCTTCAACGGCCGCAAGCTGCTCGACGGCTCCAGCGGCAACCTGGATTTCCAGATCGGCGCCAACACCACGTCGAGCGACCGCATCAGCGTGACCAAGATCGACCTCGTCGGCACCGCCAACCAGACCGATGCGGTGAGCACCGACACCACCAAGTCCACCTCCGACGTGGTGCTGGCCACCGCGTACACGCGCCAGTCCGCCGACGCCCAGGGCATCTACATCGGCGGCTTCAAGAACGGCAGCACCACCGACAAGGCCGGGACGACCGACATCGACGCCGCGATCAACGTCATCGACAAGGCGCTGGACCGCGTGAACGAGCAGCGCGCGACCTTCGGCGCAATCCAGAACCGATTCAACGCGGTGATCGAGAGCCTGCAGGTCAACATCGAGAACACCTCGACCTCGCGCGGCCGCATCATGGACGCCGACTTCGCGGCCGAGACCGCGAACCTGGCACGCTCCCAGATCCTCACCCAGGCCGGCACCGCAATGCTGGCCCAGGCCAACCAGACCCCGCAGCAGGTGCTTGCACTGCTGAAGTCCTGAGCTGCGCCTCCGCCTTGGCGGCGCCCCTTTGCTGAACAGCGCGGCCAACGCCGACGCAGATTTCGCAGGATCACGAGCGTGGCAGGCATCCAATCCATCGGCATCGGCAGCGGGATCGACGCCAGCTCGATCATCTCGCAGTTGCTGGCCCTCGAGAGCCAGCCGCTGGCGCGGCTGCAGAAGGCCGCCTCCGGAGTGCAGAGCCAGATCAGCCTGTACGGCAACATGCGCTCGAAAGCCGACGCCGTGGGCTCGTCGGCCCGCACGCTGGCCGACGACGACACCTGGCGCGCCACGACAGTCAAGCTCAACGGCGCCGACGAGTTCACGGTCAGCGCCGAGAGCAAGGCGCAGCCGTCGAACCTGGAGGTGGAGATCACCTCGCTGGCGCAGCGCCAGGGCGTGTCAACGCAGGCCTTCTCCTCGGCCTCCGCCGAGGTGGGCACTGGCATCCTGACCATCCAACGCGGAAGTTGGAGCGCCGGCTTCGGCGCCTTCACGGCGGCCGCCGACGCCGCGCCGATCGAGGTCATGATCGGCGCCAACCAGAGCAGCTTGAGTGCCATCCGTGACGCCATCAACAGCGCCGACGCCGGCGTCACCGCCACGATCCTGAACGACGCGGGCGGCGCCCGCTTGGTGATCCGTTCCGACGAGACCGGCAAGGACAACGGCTTCGCCATCACCACATTGGCAGGCACAGGCGACTTCGCGGCCCTGGGCTTCACCGGACAAACCGTCCCGGCGGGCGCCGCGGGAGCCCAGGGCGACGCCCGCGGTGTCGATTTGCAGGGCAAGGTCAACGGCGCGACCGTGACGTCTGCTGGCAACACACTGAGCAACGTGCTCGACGGGGTATCCATCACGGCAACCAAGCCCACGGCCTCGGCGCGCACCGTCGCGATCCAGCGCGACCTGGCCGGCATGAAGGTCAAGATCGACGCCTTCGTGACCGCCTACAACGACCTGATCGGCTTCATCAGGACGCAGACGGCCTACAACGAGGCAACGAAGACAGGAGCGCCTCTCCAGGGCGACCGCGTCGCGCTCCTGGTGCAAAGCCGGGTGCGCAACGCCACGCTCGAGCCCAGTGGCGCAGCATCGGCGTTCGGCCGGTTGTCGGACGTAGGCATCGCGCTGCAGACCGACGGATCGCTGAAGGTGGACCAGACCAAGCTGGACCGGGCGCTGGGCCGGCTCGACGAGGTCGCGCAACTGTTCACCCGGGAAGAGGACGGCACGGCCCAGGACGGGGTGGCCGTGCGCATCGAATCTCTGGCCAAGGCGCTCACCGGCACAGACGGTGCCATCGACAGCAAGCAGACCTCGCTGCGCGCGGTACTGCGGCGCAACCAGCAGGACCAGAGCCGCATGGAAGACCGCCTCGCGGACGTGGAGAAGCGGCTGAAGGCCCGCTACACGGCGCTGGACAACCAGATGTCTTCCCTGAGCGGACTCGGCGCCTACGTGGCGCGCCAGTTCGGCTCGACCGACCGCTGAGCCGCGGCCCGCCGGCCCGGCTGCGCAAACTCGCCAAGGACGAGCGAGGCCCCCGCAGCGCAGTTGCGGTCCGACACAGCGTCAATTCCGCGGATTCGCGGCGCGAACGGGCTCAAGAAGCCCCGACCGGAGGCCGATAAGCACTCATCAAGATACTCCGACACCTCCGCACCATGTCCACAACCTACGCATTCCAGGCCCGCCAGCACCGCCCGGCGATGCTCTACCAGCGCGTGCACGTCGAATCGCAGGTGGGCGGCGATGCCACGCCCCACCGCCTGACGGCCATGCTCTTCGACGGCGCGCTCGAGTCGATGAACCGCGCCAAGGGCGCCCTCCTCGCCCGCGACGTGCAGACCAAGGGCAACGCCATCGGTCGGGCCATCAACATCATCGACGGCGGTCTGCGGGCCGCGCTCGACCCCCGCGCCGGGGGGCAGCTCGCCGCCGACCTGCACGGGCTGTACGGCTACATCCTGACTCGCCTGACGCAGGCCAACGTGAACAACGACGTCGCCGCGATCGACGAATGCATCGGCCTGCTGCAGCCGATCCGCGAGGCCTGGCAGGCCATCGCTCCGAGTCCCCAGGTGGCGAACTGAGTGCGCAGCCGTCACGCCCCAGCGAATTCAGGGACCGCCATGGAACCGCAGCTCCTGCACTACTACGAAGCCATCGAGCGCGCCAGCGAAGAGATGCTGGAGGCCGCGCGCGACGGCGACTGGGACCGCGTCGTCAAGCTGGAGGGCGCCTGCACGGTACTGATCGGCCGCCTGAAGCTCGCCGCCAAGGCAAGCGCGCTCGACGCCGACAGCCGTCGTGCCAAGTCGCGGATCATGCAGAGCATCCTGGTCAACGACGCCGAGATCCGCAAGCTGGCGGAACCCTGGCTCGCGGACATCGAGCAAGTGATGGCGGGTAAAATAAAAACTCTGCATTGAAAGCGTGCGCACGCCCCTTCCCCGGGGTCAGCCGATGTACCTCGACACGCAATCTTCCCGTCCGGATCACGTGACAGGCGCAGGCGGCGACTTCGAAATCGTCGTCGAGAAGCCCTCCGAGGTCATCGCGCTGCTGCAGCGCCTGATCGATACGCGCGCGCTCGTCAACATCATGGCCCAGGACGGGTCCGTGCTGACGACGATGCTGTGGTGGGTCGACCCGGCGGAGCAGGCCATCGCGTTTTCCGTCGACGAGAAGCAGGCCGGCCTGCAGACGATCGTGGGCGTGGGCGAATCGCTGGCGGTGTCCTACGTGGACAACCAGAAGCTGCAGTTCCACCTGTCTCGCATGGAACTGCTGCGTGGGGCGCAGGGTCTGGCGCTGCAGTGCCAGTTGCCGGCGTCGGTCATCCGCTTCCAGCGTCGCCGGTTCTTCCGCGCCCAGGTGCCCCCGTTCAGCACCATCTCCCTGCGCTTTCGCCTGCCCGAGGACCCGGACCAGGTCATCGTCGGGCGCGTCATTGATCTCAGCATCGACGGTTGCGGCCTGCTCCTGCCACCCGGCTCGCCTGCCTTCGAGGCGGGTTTCGCGGTCCCGAGTTGCCGCGTCGACATCGACCCGGAGGAGAGGTTTGTCGCCGGTTTCGAGGTGCGGCGCGTCCACCCGTACAACGACGCGAAGACGGGTCTGACCGGCACCTTCCTCGGGTGCCGCTGGAGCCGCCTGGACGGCAGCGCCGAGCGCCTGCTCCAGCTCTACATCAACCGGCAGCAGAAGCTGCAACGCCTGATGGCCCAGGGCAAGCGCTGAGAGCCGCGCGCGGGGCTTGCCCGCGACGCCGTGACCGCGCCCGTCCCGCTGAGCGGGATCACACCTGCATGTTCATGACTTCGGTGTAGGCCTGAACAAGGCGGTTGCGCACCTGCAGCGCAGCCTGGAAGCCGACTTGCGCGCGCTGCATCGCCACCATCGTCTCTTCCAGACTCACGGTGGGGTTGTCGAGTTGCACCTCGCGCTGCATGCGCGTGGCCTCGGCCTGGCCGCGGCTGACCGCGCGCAAGGCCTGGTCGATCGCGGTCGCGAAGCTCGGTTGGCCCGCCGCAGCCTGCGAGCGGCCCAAGGGCTGACCGTCGGTGCGCAGCCCCGCACGCGCCGCGGCCTGGGCGAAATCGAAGGGCTTGAGCCTGACCGGATCCATGCGTGCCTGGCTTGCGTCCAAGGGTGGGCGGCGAGAACCTCAGGCGCAAAGCGCCGGGGGGTTCGACCGGAATGCGACGGACTTTAGGTCCTGGGGAGCACTCTCGATGGGGTGAACTGCGCCCCCTTCGGCCGCTTACTTGCCCCATGTACGCGGCGGCGCCTGCCGAAGAATCGGCCCCGCTGAGCTTGGGTGCCATGGGTGTCCGCGGCTTCAGTCCACCCTACCGACCCCGTTCATGGACAACACCCTGCCTGCCACTGCGCCGCAGACTCTCGTGCCCGAGCCGCGGACGCTGTCGGAGAAGCTGGCCACCCTGCCCCTGAAGCCGCTGCTGCTGCTGGGCCTGGGCGCGGCGGCGCTGGCTGCCGTGGCCGTCGCCCTCGCGCTGCGAAGTGGCGGCAGCGACTACCGCGTGCTGTTCAGCGGCCTGTCGGACAAGGACGGCGGCGCGGTCATCTCGCAGCTGTCGCAGATGGGGGTGCCCTACAAGCACAGCGAGGGCGGCGGCGCGATCCTGGTGCCCGCCGGGCAGGTGCTGGACCTGCGCATGAAGCTCAGCAACCTTGGACTGCCGCGCAACTCGGTGGTCGGCTACGAGCTGCTGGACACCCAGAAGTTCGGCCAGACGCAGGCGGGCGAAGGCATGTCGATGAAGCGCGCCACCGAGGGCGAGCTGATGCGCACGATCGGCAGCCTGTCGGCGGTGCAGCAGGTGCGCGTGCATCTGGCGCTGCCGCAGCAGAACGGCTTCTTCCGCGAGCAGCAGAAGCCCTCGGCCTCCGTGATGCTGACCCTGCACCCGGGGCGCAGCCTGGATCGCGCGCAGCTCGCCGGCATCGTGCATCTGGTGTCCTCCAGCGTCCCGGAACTCAGCCCGAAGGCGGTCAGCGTCGTCGACGGCAACGGCACCCTGCTGACGGGCTCCTCCGAGGGTGCCGAACAGGGCCTGGACGGACAGCAACTGCAGTACGTGCAGCAAATCGAGTCCGGCCTGCAGAAACGCGTGATGGATCTTCTGGAGCCCGTGGTCGGACGGGAGAACCTGCGCGTCACCGTCACCGCTGACGTCGACTTTTCCGAGTCCATGGTGGTCAGCGAGGAGTACAAGCCCAACCAGGGCGAAGGTGCCGCCGCCATCAAGAGCCAGCAGATGCTGGAGTCGACACAGCCTGGGCCCGCGGTGCCCTCGGGCGTCCCGGGCGCGCAGAGCAACCAGCCCCCGGTGCCGGCCACAGCGCCGGTCAACGGCCCGGCAGCCGGGCTGCAGGGCGCACAGGCCAGCGCCAACGGCAACACCCGCAAGGAATCGACGACGGCCTACGAGATCGACCGCACGCACCGCACGACGCGCAATGCCACCGGCTCCATCAAGCGCCTGTCGGCTGCCGTCGTCGTCAACCACCGGGTGGTGACCGACGCGCGGGGACGCACGACGAGCACCCCACTGACGCCCGAGGAGTTGCAGAAGCTGACGGCGCTGGTCGAGCAGGGAGTGGGTGTCAATCGGGACCGGGGGGACTCGGTCCGCGTCGTCAATGCCCCCTTCCGCGCCGACCCGGCCGCCAAGCCGGACGAGCTGCCCCTGTGGCAGCAGCCGTGGTTGCTGGACATGCTGCGTGCCGCGGCCGTGCCTGCCGCGCTCGCCTTCGTGGCCCTGCTGATCGTGCTGACGACGATCCGCCCCGCGCTCAAGACCCTGATGGCTCCCCCGCCCGCGCCGCCACCCGGCACGAACCTCGACACCGTGGTCGGCGAAACACCGCTGCTGCCCGGCCAGAGCCCTTCGCCCGCCGGCGGCGCCCTGGCCCTGCCCAGCCCGGAGCACAGCCGGCGCCTCGACGAGGCGCGCGTGCTGGCGCAGCAGAACCCCAGCGCCGTCGCGCACGTGCTGCGCACGATGATGAACCCGGAGCAGGCCTCGGCCTGAGGACACGGCGATGGCGGGCAACGACGATCGGGGCGTGGAGGACGCCGCCATCCTGCTGATGGCACTGGGCGAGGAAAGCGCCGCCGAGGTCTTCAAGCACCTGACGCCCAAGGAAGTTCAGCGCCTGGGCGAAGCCATCACCCGCACCCGGACGGTGGCGCGCGACCGCTTCGAGGCCGTGGTGCAACGCTTCAGCGACCTCGCGCAGGCCGAGCACATGCTGGTGCCGGACAACAACGCCTACGTCAAGACCGTGCTGCGTCGCGCCCTGGGCGAGGAAAAAGCCGAGCTGCTGCTGGACCGCATCGTCCAGAGCACCGAGGCCGGCGGCATCGAGAGCCTGAAATGGATGGACGCCAAGACGGTGGGCGAACTGCTGCGCAACGAGCACCCGCAGATCGTCGCCGCCATCCTCGCCCACCTCGAGACCGACCAGGCCTCGGCCGTGCTGAAGCTGCTGCCCGAGCGCCAGCGCAACGAGATCATGCTGCGCGTGGCCACTCTCGACGGCATCCAGCCTTCGGCGCTGAAGGACCTGAACGAGGTGCTCGGTCGCGTACTGGCCGGTGGCGAGCGCGCCCGCGGCGCGGGCCTGGGTGGCGCCAAGACCACGGCCGAGATCCTGAACCAGATGGGCAACGCCTTCGAGGCCCCGGTGCTGGAATTCATCCGCGAAACGGATGGCGAACTCGCCCAGAAGATCATGGACAACATGTTCACCTTCGACGATCTGCTCACGATCGACGACCGGGGCATCCAGATCCTGCTGAAGGAAGTGCAGTCGGAATCGCTGGTGATCGCGCTGAAGGGTGCCTCTCCCGAACTGCGGGAGAAGATCTTCCGCAACATGTCCACGCGCGCTGCGGAGACGCTGCGCGAGGACCTCGAGGCGCGCGGCCCGGTGCGGCTGGCCGACGTCGAGAACGAGCAGAAGGAACTGATCAAGGTCGCCCGGCGTCTGGCCGACGAGGGCGAGATCATGATCGGCGGAGGCGGCGGTGACCAGTTCCTCTGAGCGTCCCGCGCGCGGGCCGTTGCCGGACCCGGAGGCGCGGCCAGCCTCGGCTTACGCGCGCTTCATCCCCCGCGAGGAATTGCAGGGCGCTCGAGCCTGGCAGCCAGGCTCCTTCGGCGTCGAGGGGCTGCAGGCCCAGCGCGAGGGGCCGCCGGAGGCGGTGGTCCAGGGCTGGAAGGCCCGCCTCGCCGCCGAGCGCCAGGAAGGCTACCAGGAGGGCTACCGCGACGGCCTGGTGGCGCTGGAAGGCTTCAAGAAGAGTTACGCCACGCAGACCAGCACCCGCGTCGGGCAACTGCTGGAGAACTTCGACGCGAACCTGGCCGCCCTCGAGGACGAAATGGCGCAGGCGCTGGCCCGGGCCACCGTGCTGCTGGCCCGTCAGGTGCTGCGCGATGAGCTGAAGACGAACCCGCAACACGTGGCCACCGTCGCCCGCGAGGCCGTTGCCGCGATGGTGACGAGCGCGCGCCAGATTGTCGTGCGCGTTCACCCCGACGACCTTGCGCTGGTGGACGAAGGCGCCGGCGATGTGCTGCAAGGGCGCGGTGCCCGCCTGCTGGGCGATGCAGGCGTGCAGCGCGGCGGTTGTCGCGTCGAGTCCGACGCCGGCATCGTGGACGCCACGATCGCAGCGCGCTGGGCGCGGGCGGCAGGCGGGCTCGGGCATCCCAGCGAATGGACCGACACGCACGAGAACTCACCCTCCGTGCCGACGAACGATGGGTCGACGACGGGGGAGGCCTCATGAACCGCCCGGCCACCACCGCATCGGCCTCGGGATTTCAGCCCTCGGCAGGCCTTGCCCCGCGCTGGACGAGCTACCTCGACGTCCTGCAGCAACAAGCTGGGGCGGCGCAAGTCCTGCACACCGAGGGGCGCCTGGTGCGCGTGGCCGGGCTCGTTCTGGAAGCCGTGGGCGTGCGCGTCCCCATGGGCTCCATCTGCGAGATCCGCTGCGACGGCCAGGCGCCGGTGACGGCGGAAGTCGTGGGTTTCAGCGGCGATCACGCCTTCCTCATGCCCACCGGCGCACTGCACGGCCTGGCCAGCGGCGCACGGGTCGTGCCCCGCCCCACCCCGCCCGCGCCACCCCGCCTGTGCTCGAGCGCGGCGGGCCTGCGCACCGGGGAAGCCCACGGCCTGCAGCTGCCGATGGGTCCCGGACTGCTCGGCCGGGTCGTGGATGCGCACGGCGAGCCCCTGGACCGGGCCGGGCCGCTGAGCGACGTCGTCCACGACACGCTGAGCCGGCCGCCGATCAATGCCATGGACCGCGACCCGATACGCACGCCCCTGGACACCGGCGTGCGCGCGATCAACTCCCTGCTGACGGTGGGCCGAGGGCAGCGCCTCGGGCTTTTCGCGGGCACGGGGGTGGGCAAGTCGGTGTTGCTGGGGATGATGGCGCGCTATACCCGGGCCGATGTGATCGTGGTCGGCCTCATCGGCGAGCGCGGGCGCGAGGTCAAGGAGTTCATCGAGGACATCCTCGGCGCCGAAGGCCGCAAGCGCTCGGCGGTCGTCGCCGCGCCCGCCGACGCGCCACCGCTGCTGCGCATGCAGGGGGCGCACTACGCCACAGCCATCGCCGAGCATTTCCGAGACCGCGGCCTGCACGTACTGCTGCTGATGGACAGCCTGACGCGCTACGCCATGGCGCAGCGCGAGATCGCGCTGGCCATCGGCGAGCCGCCGGCCACCCGCGGCTACCCGCCAAGCTGCTTCGCGCGGCTGCCCCAGCTCGTCGAGCGCTCGGGCAACGGCCGCGACGGCCACGGCTCGATCACGGCGTTCTACACCGTGCTGACCGAGGGTGACGACCCGCAGGATCCGATCGCCGACTCGGCGCGCGGCATCCTGGACGGACACATCGTGCTGTCGCGCGAACTCGCCGAATCGGGCCACTTCCCGGCCATCGACGTCGAACGAAGCATCTCGCGCGTGATGAGCAGCGTCGCGCCCCAACCCCAGATCGATGCAGCCCGGCGAGTGCGGCAGATGCTGGCCCGCTACAACAAGGCGCGCGACCTGATCCAGCTCGGCGCCTACTCCCCGGGAAACGACGGCGAGCTCGATGTCGCCGTCCAGACCCACCCCCGCATCGTGGCCCTGCTGCAGCAGGACATGCGCCAGCGCGCCTCGCTCGAAGACAGCCGCCAGAACCTGAGCGCCGTGGCCGGCGCTTGACCCATCGAAGCCCTTCATGAACCGGCAAGACACCAGCACCCTCGAACTGCTGCTCGAGCGCGAGCAATCCGAACTCGACGCGGCGGCGCTGGCGCTGCACCAGGCGGAGACACACCTCGCGCGCGTCGAGGCTCAGGTCGCGCAGTTCCAGACCTACCGCGCCGAGTACGTGGGCCGCTGGCAGACGGAGTTCCAGCAGCAGCAAGGGGGCGCGGAAATACTGCACTGCTACCGCGGGTTCAGCCGGCGGCTGGACGACGCGCTGACCCAGTTGACCGGGCAGCAGATGCAGGCCCAGGCGACGGCGCGACGCCGGCGCGCGGTGCTGCTGGAGACGCAGACCCGGGTCGCCGCGATCCGCAAGCTCATCGAGCGACGGCGCGAGGCGCAAGCACTCCTGGAGCAACGCCGTGACCAGAAACTCACCGACGAATTTGCGCAACGCGCCAGCCGCCCCGGTCCGATGACGCGGCCTGTCGCGGGCCTGGCCCGCTGAGCCGCGCCACCGCGCCCAGCCCGTCCTCTTCGAGGTTCAAACCATGCAGACAGCCCTGCTCCATCTCCTGCCAGCGCCAGGACCCGCCACGTCGGCTCATGCCGGCGCGCCCGTGTCCGCCGTGGTGCCGGCCGGCGCGCCGCCAGACTTCGGTGCGGCACTGAGCCATGCCGCCAGCGACATGAGCGCCACAGGCGCTGCCAACGAAGACGCTGCGGCGTCGCCGCTGCGGCGGCGCGCCGGCGCCCGCGCCGAGCCGGTCCGCGGCCAGGGTCGTGACGGCCACCCGCAAGCCAGTGCCGCGGCAACGCGGGAACAGACGCTGGCCGGCGGTCCGCGACCATCGGACGCGGCAGACAGCCTCCAGGCCTCGGACCAGGAAGCGGAGCCGGCCGCCAACTCGGAAAAAGCGGTCGATGAACACGCAGGCGTGGCACTGAGCCCTTGGCTGGCCGCCCTCGTCGGGGCAGCCTCCGCCCCGGCGGCGACGCCCGCGTCTGGGCCAACGAGTGGCTTGGATCCTGCCAAGGCGGCCGCGGCAACCCGGCAGGCGTCAGTCGACGGCAGCGCGGCCCGGCAGCCCAAGGGCGCGTCATCGGCAGACGCCTCGGTCTCGACGCCAGGAGCCGCGCAGCACGCGGCGGCGGCGCACGGCGCAGTCGATCGGCTGCGCAGCGCACCCGGCCGACCGCCGGCCGACGCGACCAGCGGGATGCTCCGCGAGGCGGGACCGGCCCCCGCAGCGCCATCGACCGCGGTGCGTGCCGAATCCACCCTCGCCCGCGCCTCTGGGGCAACGCGCTCCAAAGCCGCACCGGTCTCCGGCACCCCAGGCACCGCCGACCGGTCCTTGACCGTCCAGGTCGCGGGCGAGAAGGTGCGCGTGGAACTGGGACCGCGGGATGCAGCCGACACGGCGGGCCGCCGCCCTGCAGCAACTGCGCAGGCGCTGGCCCAGCGCGTGCCGGCTCGAATCGAGGCTGACGACACCGCCGCGACGGTGCAGGGCCCATCGGCCGACACCACTTCCGTCGCGGGCCCGTCTGTGGCGGCAGAAGCGGCTGCAACGTCCCGGTCTGCAGCACAAGCCGCAGACGGACCGAGAGATCTCGCGCGGACTCGGGCTGCCGGCTCTGGTGCGCCGCAGCCCCGTCTGCCGCAGGCTGCGGAGGTCGAACGACGTCCGTCAGGTGCTGCGGCGAAGGCCGCCGACGCGTCTTCAGCGGCCGCCTTGCCCTCGGCGCCCGGCCTCGTCGCAACGCGGCGCGACACACCGGACCGCGGTGTCGAGGACGCGCGCGATGGTGAACGCCTGCGGCCGTCGCCCGCCGATGGGGCGGCAGCCGGCGACGCCACCCCGCGCCGCCGTCTGCGCGATTCGCTCCATGCACCTGATGCCGCGGGGAGCCTGCCGGTCCGCGGCCCCGCAGATGGCGTCGCCGTGATGGCCGGCCGCGGCAACGCCGTGGAGCGGGCCGACCTGGACCCGCGGCAGACGCCGATCCGGCCCCAGGCCCGCGTGCAAGACAGGGCCGACACGGCCCACGCGGACGCCGCGTCACAGCGCAGCGCCGCAGCTCGCAGCTCGCACGCGCCAGACGTCGACCCGGCGGGCACCATCGCGCCGCGTCGGACACCGGCCGCATCGGCCAGCGAAGCGGTCTCGGCCGTGCGGGTGCAGGACCCAACCGGCCCCGCCATGCCGCCGATGGAAAGCTCCGCAGCCACCGCCAGGCGCCCCGCGACCGCCGCCCCT
Organism: uncultured beta proteobacterium; assembly: GCA_903876715.1. Lineage (GTDB taxonomy): Bacteria > Pseudomonadota > Gammaproteobacteria > Burkholderiales > Burkholderiaceae_C > Rubrivivax. Next base: position 17,861 of record CAIRBF010000438.1, on the reverse strand, counting down.
GGCACCGAGGCCGCGCGCGTGCCGGCCGCCGACCGCGCGAATGCGCAGCCCGGACCTTCGCGTGCCGAAGCGGGACGATGGCGCGCCGGCCATCCCGGGTCGGCCGTGGCAGGCACGGCACGGGGACGGGTCGACGGCGCAGCCGAAGGCACCGACAGCGCGGCGGCCGCCGATGCGTCGACGCCCACGGCCCGCAGCAACAGCGCCGCAGCGGCACTGCCTTCATCACCGCCGGGCGCTTCTTCAACGGCCGCAGCGCCCGCCCTCGCGGCGACGGCGGCCCCGACGGCGATGCCAGTGCAGGCAGGCGCCGCGGCGGTCGAACCGAACCGCAGACCCGCGCTGCTGCAGGGGACGGCCGACCAGGCCGGCGGGGCGGTTCGGCTGGGTGCCGGTGCGGGTGCCGGCGCCGAGCCCGGGCGGATGAAGCGCGGGCCCGCAGGCACCGACGCGGACCCGACGCTGCGCCGCTCGGCGCCCGATGCGGCCACGCCCACCGGCGAGACCCAGGCCGCCGCCTGGATGCGCGCGCTGGAAGCCGCCGTGAGCAGCCCCGTGGACCGTGAAGTCCGCGCCGATGCGCCTTCGCTGGCCGGCACCGTCTCACCCTCGGTGCAGGAGACGGGCTTCAGCGCGAGCCGCGCGACCGGCGCGGCGCAAGAGGCCTCCGCGTCGGCGGCCCGCATCGAGGCCGCCTTGAACAGCCCGGAGTTCGCGCCCATGCTCGGGGTGCGCATCGCCGCCCTGGTGCGCGACGGCATCGAACAAGCCCGCATCGCGCTCAATCCGCAGGAGATGGGGCCCGTCTCGGTGCAGCTCGCCCTGGACGGCAGCAAGGTCAGCGTGGAACTCGCCGCGGAAGTGGAAGCCACGCGGGTCGCGCTGGAGCAGGCGCTGCCGACCTTGGCAGGCGCCCTGCACGAGGCCGGGTTCACGCTGGCGGGCGGCGGCGTGTTCCAACAGTCGCGAGACAGTGGCGGCGCGGCATCACAGCAAGATCAAGCCTGGGACGCACGCGAGGCCGAGCCCAGGATCGGCAGGGCACAAGCAGCCGCCGCTCCGGCGGCCGCTGCCCGGACCAGCCGCTCGCAGGGGCTGGTCGACCTGTACGCCTGAGCGCGGCGGCGGCATCCGGCCACGAAAAGGGGCGGTCCAGCATGGCCCAGCGGACGCCGGCGGCGGACTGGCAGGCGAACGCCGCCCATTTCTGCTCCATGGTCGTGCGCAAGGTTCTCAATAATCACGCACGTACACGCCCTGGGATCGGCGGCGGGTCTGCACTGTGCACCCGCTCCATCCTGGCCAGCGCCCGGCAGGAGTACCCATGGCGACCGCCCCGCCCACCGTCGATGCCAAGCCCGCCAAGGGCAAGTCCAAGAAACTGCTGATCATCCTGGCAGCGCTGCTGCTGGTGTTGGCCGCCGCCGGCGGGGGAACGCTGTTCTACGTCAAGAAGAAGCAGGCCGCCGAACAGGAAGCGGAACTCGACGAGAACGGCGAGGAAGTCCGCAGCCAGGCCAAGGCCAAGGCAGGCAAGCGCGACCTGTCCGTGAAGCCGGTCTTCGTCCCCCTGGACCTGTTCACCGTCAACCTGGCCGACCGGGACGCCGACCGCTACGCGCAGATCACGATCTCCCTGGAGCTGACGGACGAGAAGTCCGCCGAGGTGATCAAGAACTTCATGCCGGTGATCCGCAACAGCATCCTGCTCACGCTCACCTACAAGACATCGGCCGAACTTCTGGAGCGCGACGGCAAGAGCAAGCTGGCCGCCGAGTTGCGGCGCGAGATGTCGCGCGCGCTCGGGCTGCAGGTGCCCGACGATGCCCCCCCGCGTCCTGCCGCCCAGCGCAATGAGGATGGAGACAGCCCGCCCCCCCGCCGGCGCGCGCTCAAGCCCGAGGAAATCACGCCCGTGAAGGCTGTGCATTTCTCGAACTTCATCATCCAGTGAGCCGCCGCGCCGAACGCTGCACACGATGATCCAGCCCATCCTGTCCCAGGACGAGGTCGATGCCCTGCTCCAGGGCATCTCCAGCGAGGCACCCGCACCCGAGCCCGAGCAGGACGGGCAGCGCGAGGTCCGGGCCTATGACCTCGCCAGCCAGGAGCGCATCGTCCGCGGGCGCATGCCCGCGATCGAGCTGGTCTGCGAGCGCTTCGCCCGGGACCTGCGCCTGGGGCTGCTGAACCTGGTGCGTCGCAGCCCCGAGGTGTCCATCATCGGCACCAAGGTGCAGAAGTACAGCGCCTTCCTGCGCGAGCAGGTTGTGCCCGGGAACTTCAACGTCGTGGGCGTGAAGCCCCTGCGCGGCTCGGGGCTCGTGGTTTGCGAGCCCACCCTGGTGTTCGCGGTCATCGACGCGCTGTTCGGCGGCGGGCGCTTCCACACCCGGGTGGAGGAACGGGACTTCTCGCCCACCGAGATGCGCGTGGTCACGCGCATTCTCGAGGTGGTGCTGAGCGAGTACCGCAAGGCCTGGGCGGGGATCTACCCCATCGAGCTCGAGTACCAGCGCTCGGAGATGCAGCCGCAGTTCGCCAACATCGCCACACCGAGCGAGATGGTGGTGACGAGCGCGTTCAACGTCGAACTCGGGGACGCGTCCGGGGCCATCCACTTCTGCATCCCCTATGCCACCTTCGAGCCCATCCGCGACATCCTTTACGCCTCGCTGCCGGGAGAGGGCGAGACGGACAAACGCTGGGTGAACCTGCTGAAGAACCAGATCCGCGACGTCGGCGTGGAGGTGGTGGCCGAGCTCGGCACGGCGCCTGCCACCGTCGAGCAACTGCTGGCCTTCAAGCCCGGCGACTTCGTCGAGCTCGACATCGAGCCGCTGATCCAGGCCAAGGTCAACGGCGTGCCGATCTTCGAGTGCCACTACGGCACGAACAACGGTCACTACGCGATCAAGATCGAAAAGACACTGGCCGGCGCGAACGCGAGCTGGCTCGGAGAAGACCACCATGGCCGCTGACCCTTCCGCAAGCCCCGACGATGACCGCATGGCCGCCGAATGGGCGGCGGCCCTGGACGAATCCCGCGCCGGCACGGGGGCCGGCGGGGCGACCCAGGCACCCGCGATGTCCCCGGCCTCCTTCACCAACTTCTCGGCTTCCGTGGGTGGCGGGGACGGCGCGCCCGCGGGCAACGACATCAACATGATCCTGGACATCCCGGTGCAGCTCACGGTCGAGCTCGGCCGCACCCGGATCCCGATCCGCCACATCCTGCAACTGGCCCAGGGCTCGGTCGTCGAGCTCGACGCCCTGGCCGGCGAGCCCATGGACGTGCTGGTCAACGGATTCCTGATCGCGCAGGGAGAAGTCGTGGTGGTCAACGACAAGTTCGGCATCCGCCTCACCGACATCGTCACGCCGAGCGAGCGCATGCGCCGCCTGAGCAAGATCTGATCGTCCGGACGCTCGCCGTGGACCAGATCCTGACCCCGCTGCTGTGGTTCGCCTTCGTCGTGGCCGCGATCCCGCTGGCGCTGTGGCTGCTCAAGCGCAGCCCGGTGGGCGTCATGGCCCAGGGGCAGGGCCTGCGCTGCGTGGGCGTGCTGCCGCTGTCGGGGACGCAGCGCATCGTCACGGTCGAGGTCGGGCGCGGCGAGGACCGCCGCTGGCTCGTCCTGGGCGTGACGCCGGGCTCGATCACGACCCTGCACACGATGGCCCCGCTGGGCGAGGCCGACGGCGGCACCGCTGTCGCCCCGCCGGCCGCCTTCGCCGACTGGCTCGGCCGCCTCCGGAGCAGCCGTGGGAATGCCGATGAATCCTCACCTCGCTGAGGCCGCGCCCGGCCCCCGCCGGATCGCAGCCACGACGCCGGCGCCACGCGGCCGGCTGTGCCGGGCCCTGCCCTGGGCCTGCGCCCTGCTGGCCGTGCCTGCCGCCTGGGCCCAGGGCCAGGGCGGCGGCGCGAACCTGCCGTTGATCATCGGCCAGGGCGCGGGCGGCGCGAGCTATTCCGTGCCGATCCAAACCCTGCTGTTCTTCACGGCGCTGGGTTTCCTGCCCGCGGTGCTGCTGCTGATGACGGCCTTCACGCGCATCGTCATCGTGCTGTCGCTGCTGCGTCAGGCCATCGGCACGCCGGCAGCCCCCCCCAACCAGGTGATCGTCGGCCTGAGCCTGTTCCTGACCTTTTTCGTGATGTCACCGGTCATCGACCGCGTCTACACCCAGGCCTGGGAGCCGTACTCGCGCAACCAGATCGCCTTTGACCAGGCGCTCGAGCGCGGTGCGGTGCCGCTGCGCGAGTTCATGCTCAAGCAGACACGCCAGAGCGACGTGCAGCTGTTCTCGCGTCTGGCCAAGCTGCCGCCGCAGACCAAGGGCGAGGACGTCCCCCTGCGCGTGCTCGTGCCCGCCTTCGTCACGAGCGAGCTCAAGAGCGCCTTCCAGATCGGCTTCCTGATCTTCATCCCCTTCCTCGTCATCGACATGATCGTCGCCAGCGTGCTGATGAGCCTGGGAATGATGATGCTCAGCCCGGTGCTGGTGGCCCTGCCCTTCAAGCTGATGCTGTTCGTGCTGGCCGACGGCTGGAACCTGCTGCTGGGGTCGCTGGCCGCCAGCTTTGCCACCTGACCCCGCCCGTCGCCGCGCGACGTCGAACCCTGTGAACCACCCCCCGGAAAGAACACCGTCATGACGCCCCAGGAAGTCTTCGCCATGGGCCAGAACGGCCTGTACCACCTGCTGCTCGTGGCGGCCCCGCTGCTGCTGGTGGCGCTGGTCGTCGGGCTGGTGGTGAGCATCTTCCAGGCCGCCACGCAGATCAACGAGGCCACCCTCAGCTTCGTGCCCAAGGTCATCGCCTCGGTGGCGGTACTCGCGGTGGCCGGGCCGTGGATGATGACCACGCTCGTGGACTACCTGCGCAGCATCCTGATGGCGATCCCGCGCGCAGTCATTTGAACCGCGCGCGCCAGCCCTCCCCGGCCCGACTGCCGGCCCAGGCCGCCCGATGATCACCTTCACCGAAGCCCAGCTCAACGCCTGGATCGCGCCGCTGCTGTGGCCCTTCCTGCGCGCGCTGGCCGTCTTCTCGGCACTGCCCATCTTCAACCGCCAGAACGTGCCGCTGCGCGTGCGCATCGGCCTGGCGGCCTTCATCGCCTTCGCTGCGCAGCCCGCGCTGCCCGAGATGCCGGTGGTGGCCCTGGACTCGATGGTCGCCCTGTCCATCGTGGCGCAGCAGGTGCTGATCGGCCTGACCATGGGCTTTGCCGTGCGCGTGGTGTTCGCCGCGGTGGAGTTCGCCGGGGAACTGATCGGGCTGCAGATGGGCCTGAACTTCGCCGGCTTCTTCGACCCGGTGACAGCGAGCCAGGGCACGGCCGTGTCGAGCTTCTTCGCCACGCTGGTGGCGTGGATCTTCATCGCGCTGAACGGTCATCTGATCGTCGTCACCGCGCTGGTGTCGAGCTTCCAGGCTTTCCCGGTCGGCCCCGAGCCCTTTGCCTTCCTCACGCGCAGCCAGCCGCACCGCTGGGGCGCCGAGATCTTTTCCACCGGCCTGTGGATCGCCCTGCCGCTGGTGGCCATGCTCATGTTCGTGAACCTTGCGCTGGGCTTCATCTCACGCGTGGCGCCGCAGATCCAGATCTTCGCCGTGGGCTTCCCGATCACGCTCGGGCTGGGACTGCTGTCGCTGTGGTTCATCGTTCCGGCGCTGGAACAGCCCTTCGCGAGCGCCCTGGAGCGTGTGTTGTCCACCTTGCGCTGACCAGTGGCATTCCCAGCCAGCGCTGCCTGGGGGCGCCTCTCGGATCAGCGCGAATACGGCGAACTGGCACCCCGGCAGCGACCTGATCGGCCCTTGGAGAACGCGCCCCGCCCCTAGCATCGCGAGCACGCTGGGCCCCGAGCGCTCGCCATGCACTGCACCTGTCCCGTATCAAATCGAACTTCCCGCGCCGGCTCAGGCTGGCAAGCTGCCTTGCCCCGCGATGCCCACCCGCCGCTAGCGGGCACGAAGGCCGCAGCCACCGCCAACGCCTGCCGCGTGCATGGCGTCGAGACCGCCTGCGCAGGCCTGACATCGGCCGGCTGTCGCTGAGCAGCGCGCAGTCCTGACCATGCAGAACGCAGCCCGCGCCGACACAGAAGACCCTGTGGACACTGAAGTCGACAGTGCCACCCTCCCGCGCCGCGAGCCCGTACGCCGGGCGTCTGCGGACGAACCCCTTGCGCACGCCCTGGCCTGGCTGACCCGCCACCATGGCCGCGGGCGCTCGGCGTCGTCGCTGCTGGCGGGCCTGCCAACCGCCGAACGTGTGGACGGCGCACTGGCGGTTCGAGCCCTGCACGAAGCTGGCTTCGACGCCGGCCTGATCGAGCGCCGCATCGGCGACCTGAGCGCGCTGCTGCTGCCGGCCGTGCTGTTGTTGGCGGACGGAGACGCCTGCGTCCTGGCAGCCCGCCACGCCGACGGCCAGACCTACGACGTCGTCATGCCGGGCGAAGTCGAGCAGCGCTGCACCGCCACCGAGGCCGATCTGGCCGGCGCCTACACGGGCCAGGCGCTGGTGGCCACGCCCAGGATCGAGACGCCTGCCGCCAAGGCAGAGGAGGCGCTGCTCGCCGACCCGTCCGAGCACTGGTTCTGGGGCACGCTGCGCCGCTTCACCCCCTACTACCGCTCGGCCCTGCTGGCGGCACTGCTCAGCAACGTGCTGATGCTCGTCACCGGCCTGGCCACCTCGGTCATCTACGACAAGGTCATCCCGCACCAGGCTTTCGTGACGCTGTGGTGGCTGGCGCTGGGCGCGGGTCTGGCGCTGGCCTTCGACCTGCTCGCGCGCCAACTGCGCGCCCACCTGATCGACATGGCCGGGCGCAAGGCCGACCTGCTGGTGGGCACGATGCTGTTCCGGCAGTCGCTGTCGATACGCATGGAGCAGCGCCCGGCCTCGGCAGGCGCCTACGCGCACCAGCTGGCACAGGTCGAGCTCGTGCGCGAGTTCTTCGCCTCGGCCACCCTGGCCGCGCTGTCGGACCTGCCCTTCATCGTCATCTTCATCGCGATGGCCTTCATCATCGGCGGCCCGCTGGGCTGGGTGCCGCTGCTGGCGGTGCCGGTGATCCTGGCCGTCTCGTGGGTGATCCAGGGCGCGCTGCGGCGGGCGACGACGTCGCAGATGCAGCAGCAGTCCGACCTGCACGGCCTGCTCGTGGAGGCGGTGGACGGCATCGAGGACCTGAAGGCCGCCGGCGCCCAGGGCCGCTTCCTGCGCCAGTACGAGGAATCCGCCGTGGCAGCCAGCGTGGCCACGCTGCGCGCGCGCCGCATCTCTTCCTGGACGATGAACCTGTCCTCGGTGTCGCAGCAGCTCGTCACCGTCGTCATGCTCGTGTGGGGGGTCTATCTGATCGAGGCGCGAGCGATCACCGGCGGCACGATGTTCGCGGCGGTCATGTTCGCCATGCGCGCGCTCGCGCCGCTGTCGTCGGTGGTGGCGCTGGCCACGCGCTACCAGGGCGCGCGCGCGGCCATGCGTCATCTCGACCGGCTGATGGCGCAACCGGTCGAGCGCGAGCCGGGCAAGCGCTACGTCGAACGGCCCGACCTCAGCGGCCAGGCGGCCCTGCGCGACGTCAGCTTCGCCTACCCGGCGCAAGGCGGCGACGAGCCGCCGCTGGTGATCAAGGGCGCGAGCCTGAGCATCGCCGCGGGCGAGCGCGTGGCCATCCTCGGGCGCATCGGCTCGGGAAAGTCCACCGTGCTGCGGCTGCTCGCCGGCCTGTACCGGCCGACCGAGGGCCTGGTGGAGGCCGACGGCATCGACCTGCGCCAGATCGACCCGGCCGACTACCGAGCCCGCGTCGGGTTCCTGTCACAGGACCCACGCCTGTTCAAGGGCACCCTGCGCGACAACGTGCTCCTGGAGCGCTACGGCGCGGACCCGACGCACCTGGGTGAGATCGCGCGGCTGACCGGCCTGGACCGATTGATCGCCGCCCACCCCAAGGGCTGGGACCTGCCGGTGGGCGAAACCGGCCACCTCCTGTCGGGCGGACAGCGCCAGATGGTGGCGCTGGCGCGCTGCCTGCTGACCCGGCCGCGCATCCTGCTGATGGACGAGCCGACCAGCTCGATGGACGCCCAGTCCGAGGTGGCCTTCCTTCGCCACCTCAAGACGGCCCTGGGCCAGTGCACGCTGGTCGTGGTGACGCACCGCCCCGCCGTGCTGGAGTTGGTGGACCGCATCATCGTCATCGACGCCGGGCGCGTGGCCATGGACGGCCCGCGCCCGCAAGTGCTGGCGGCGCTGTCCGGCAGTCGGCCGGCCGCCGAAGCCGGCGCCGAGACCGGCGCGGCGCCCAACGTCCACCGGCATCCTTCGATGCAGCCCGTCCAGCGGGGGACCGCGGTGTGAGCGGACCATGCAGGTGCATCACCCCGCCCCGAACCCTGCGCGCGCCGCGCCGCAACCCGGCGGTCGCCCCGGCCCATCGCGCCCGCAGGCATGCCGCCTGCTCCCGTGCTGACCGCCGCAGGCCATGCTGAGACGGATCTTCCAACGGCGCCAGCGCACCCGCAGGGACGCGGCCCTGCGCCCCGAGGACATCGGCTTCGTGTCGCCCGTGCGCGGCGCGCACGTCGTCGAGCCGGCGCCGGCAGCGATGTGGTCGGTGTACCTGCTGCTGGCGCTGCTGACCGCCGCTGTCGCCTGGGCTGCCTTCGCTCAGGTGGACATCGTCGTGCGTGCCAACGCCCGCGTCGTTCCCGACGGCCGCGAGCAGGTCATCGCCAGCCTCGAGGGCGGCATCCTGCGCGAGCTGAAGGTCCGGGAGGGCCAGCAAGTGGCCGCGGGCGAGGAACTCGCGCTGATCGACCCGACCCGCTTCGAGGCGCAGCAAGCCGAAGGGCAGGCCAAGCGTCTGGCCCTGCTGGGCATGCAAACCCGCCTGGAGGCCGAGGTCGCGGGCCGGGACCTGAAGTTCCCGCCGGACCTGACCCGCGTCGCGCCGCAGGTCGTGCAGGGCGAAACCGATTCCCACCGCGCCCGCCAGCGCGCCCTGGAGGAAGCCGTGGGGCTCACGCGCCGCAACGCTGAGCTGCTGCAGCGCGAGCTCGGCATGGCGCAGGCGCTGTCGGCGCGCGGCCTGATGAGCGAGGTCGAGGTCATGCGCCTGCGGCGGCAGGCCAACGAACTGCAGCTGCAGGTGCAGGAGCGCCTCAACCGCTTCCGGCAGGACGCGAACGCCGAGCTCGTCAAGGTCCGCACCGAGCTCTCGCAGCTCGAGGAGCAGATGGTCGTGCGCGAGGATGCGCTGCGCCGCACGGTGCTGAAGAGCCCCGTGAGCGGGATCGTCAAGCAGATCCGCGCAAGCACGGTCGGCGGCGTGATCTCCCCTGGCGCCCCGGTGATGGAGATCGTGCCGATCGGCGCGCGTGTGCTCGTCGAGGCCCGGATCCGGCCTGCGGACATCGGCTTTGTCCAGACGGGGCAGAGCGTCGTCGTCAAGCTCAGCGCCTACGACTACGGCATCTACGGCGGCCTGCAGGGCCGGGTGCAGTCGATCAGCCCGGACGTGCTGGGCGAGGCGGACAAGACCGCCCAGGCTTCGGATGGCGGGTACTTCAAGGCCATGATCCGCGCCGACGGCTCCACCTTGAGCGCTGGCGACCGGCCCCTGCAGGTGCTGCCGGGAATGAGCGGGATGGCCGACATCCGCACCGGCCAGCGCTCGGTGCTCAGCTACCTGCTGCAGCCCCTGATCAAGAGCCAGGAAGCCTTCCGGGAGCGCTGAGCACGCCCGGCCCCAGGCCTTTTGAGCCCCGGAACAAGGGGGGCGCCGGGCCCTTGTTCGGGTCTTTCGCGGTCGGTGCCGGAACCCAGAATCCGGCGCATGTGTCAAGCGCGCGCCGCCATCATGCTGGGCTGGATGCTCGGTGCCGCGGCATCGACCGCTCAGATCCGCTGCCTGGACGACAACGTCCCGGCAGCCGCGACACCCGCTGTGGCAGCGGCCCCGGCCGCCGCCGAAGGCACGCCACGCGACCGCCTGGCCACCCTCGTGCGCAGCGCCGTTGAGCGCAGCCACGCCGTCGGCGCCGCCACGCTGCTGGCCGAGGCCGCGCAGCGCGACATCGACGAAGCGGCCGCCGGCCACGACCTGCAGGCCGGCGCGACGCTGGGCCTGGGGCCGCAGGGCGAGCGCGCGGGCCGCACCTCGGAAGGGGCGTTGCTGCGTGTCAGCGGCGCCATCCAGCTCAGCATGATGATGTATGACGGCGGCCGCACACGCCGCCTGGTCGACTGGCGCACCGAGCTGGCCGAAGCCGCGCGGCTGGGACAGATCAACACCCAGGAGCAGGTGGCCGCCAGCACCGTGGCCCTGGCGCTCGAGCGAAGCCGCTACCGCCAGCAGGCCCAGGTCTATGCCCAGCAGGTTCGCAAGATGGCCTGCCTGACGCAGGCACTGGAGTCCATCGTCGCGACCGACCGGGGCCGGGCGAGCGAGTTGGTGCAGGCGCGCAAGTCGCTGCAGACGGCTGAGCTGGCCCAGGCGCAGGCCCAGTCTCAGTTGCGCCAGGTGGAGGTCCGGCTGCGCCGGGTGGCGGGCACCGACCTGCCCTCTCCCGAGGGTCTGGCGACTGCGGTGCTGGAGATCCCGGCTCTGCCCACAGCGCTGGCCGATGCCGCACTGTCTGCGCAGATCGCCCAGCTGTCGGCGCAATCGGCAGCGGCAGACAACCTGGCGCAGTCGGTGGAGCTCTCGAACCGGCCCAAGCTGGGATGGACCCTCGAAGGCAGCGCCGCCGACGGAACAGGCGGCCTGAGGCTGCCGCCACGCACGGCTGCCGCGGGGTTCACCGTGAATCTCAACATACCGCTGCGCAACCCCGGCAACGAGGCCGCCAGCGACTCGGCGCGCAAGCGCGCCCGTGCCGCCCTGATGCAGCGCGATGACGCGCTCGAGGCCCGACGTCAGCGGATCGCGGAGACCCACGACCAGACCACCGCCTCGCTAGACCGGGCCCGCCGACTTGGCACGGCGCTGCGTGACAGCGACCAGCTGCGCAACTTCACTCTCCAGCAATGGCAGCAGTTGGGGCGGCGCTCGCTGTTCGACGTGATGAGCGCCGAGGCAGAGCACTACAACCTGCGCGTGCAGTATGTCAACGCGCTGCACGATGCCCAGCAGCTCAATGCCGTGGTGTGGTCGCTGAGCCGCGGGGTGTGGGAGTGGTTGAGGTGAGGCTCACACACCGCTCCTCGACGTCGCGGCGACGCGCCGCTCGGACTTGACTCCACGGGACACCGCCATGCACACCTCGGTCATCGAAGCCAAGCAGGTCGTCGAAGCTGCAGAGCGGGGATCGACCACCGGCGTCCCGTCCCTGCGGGCGCCGTCGTCCACGCGCGAGGACCTTTCCGCTGCCCTGCACAGGGCGGTGGACTTGCAGAACTCTGGTCAATTGCCGCAAGCCCGGCAATCCTTCCTCCAGATCCTGGAAGCGGACCCCCTGAACGTGGGGGCGCTGCATTCGATGGCGGTGCTGGAAGCGAACGCCGGCAACGACGAGGCGGCGCTCGGCTATGTGGAGCGAGCTCTCGCCCAGAGGAGCGACTTCCAACCCAGCCTGCAGGTCAGGCAGACGCTGCGAGCCAGACTCACGGCCAGCGCAGGCCTTGGCCGCGCCGACGTCCACCGCCTCACCATCCAGGCGCTCGAGGCCCAGCGACTGGGGAACCTCGCGCAGGCAGCCGCCCTGCTGGAGACAGCGCTGCGGTTGGACCCCGAAAACTTCATCGCCCTGTATTCGCTGGCAGTGATCCGGAATCAATGCCAGCAGATTGAACTGGCACTGCCGCTGCTGCTTCAAGCCGTGCGCCACCACCCGACGCAGTCGAAAGCGCACTTCGCACTCGGCACCGTCTTGCAGGGCATGGGCCTGCACGAAGCGGCCCTCGCGAGCTTCGACCGGGCGATCGAGACCGACCCGGAAAGCATGGAGGCCTACAACAACAAAGCGAGCCTGCTGCACTCGATGGGTCGGCAGAAGGATGCCCTACTCGCGACCGAGGTCGCACTGCAGCGCAACCCCCAGGATACGAAGTCGCTCAACAACCGCGGCTACCTCCTGACCGAGTTCAAGATGTACCCGCAGGCCGCGGCGACCTTCGGCAGGCTGCTGGACATCGACCCCGACTACGAGCTCGGCCGCGGGCTGCACCTGTTCGCCAAGATGCACGCCTGCGACTGGACCGATTTCGAGCGGGACAAGCAGCTGATCACCGAGGGCGTGCGTGCCGGCAAGCGCCTGTGCAGCCCGATGCCCTTCATGGCGATCGCCGAAACGGTGGCCGACGCGCGAAAGTGCGCCGAGGTCTTCGGCCAGCACAAGTTCCCGCCCTCCCCCACGCCGCTGTGGGACGGGCAGAAGTACCTCCACCGCCGCAAGCGCGTCGCCTTCATCTCGGGCGATTTCCGCCAGCATCCGGTGGGCTACCTGCTCGTCGGCCTGATCGAGCGCCTGCGCGGCGGGCCGCTCGAGACCTACTGCATCTCGAGCTGCATCCCCGACAGCAGCGACACCTACCGCCGCTTCCGCTGCGGCTTCGACCACTATCTGGATGTGCAGGACAAGTCAGGGATCGAGGTGGCGAGGCTGCTGCGGGCGCACGAGATCGACATCGCCATCGACCTCTCAGGCTACACGGCCGGCTCGCGGCTGGAGATCCTCTCGCACCGGCCGGCGCCGGTGCAGATGACCTACCTCGGCTACCCCGGCACCCTGGGCTTGCCTTACATCGATTACCTGCTCGCCGACAAATACACCGTCCCCGAGCATCTGGCCCACGGCTACAGCGAGAAGATCCTCCACCTGCCGCACTGCTACCTGCCGCGCGACGTGTCCGTGCTGCCCAGCAGCGCGCCGCAGGACCGCCAGACGCACGGCCTGCCCGACAAGGGCACCGTGTTCTGCAGCTTCAACCACGACTACAAGATCAGCCCGGCCGTCTTCGACTGCTGGCTCGAGCTGCTGCGGGACGTGCCCGGCAGCGTGCTCTGGCTGATGAAACTCAACGACGCCGCGCGCACCAACCTGGGCGCCTACGCGGACGAACGCGGCATCGACCCGAGGCGGCTCGTCTTCGCGCAGCGCGTACCCGACATCGCCGACCACCTGGCCCGCTACCGCCTGGCCGACGTCTTCCTCGACACCTACCCCTACAACGGCCACACCACCGCCAGCGACGCGCTGCTCGCGGGGCTGCCGGTGGTCACGATGGCGGGCGAGACGTTTGCGAGCAGGGTGGCGGGGAGTTTGTTGAATGATCTGGGGTTGGGGGGGGAGTGGGTTTGTGCGGATCCTGACGAGTACCGGCGCAAGGCCCTCGAGGTCGTGGCGAAGACGGGCTCGGCGGTGGCGTCGCGCATGCACCTCGAGCAGGCTGGCGTCGAAGGGTGGCCAGTGAGTATCGAAGCACAGGTTCAGCGCATGGTCCAAGCGCTGAGTCAGGTGTCGTGATGCCAGAGGTGGCCGCTTCCTGTGCAGGGCGGGTCGAGCCGCGTCTGAACCACACCGCTGTCGTGGTGCCGCTCTACCGCGAGCAGTTGCCGCAGGACGAAGCCTATGCGCTGGGCCGCTCCCTGCCGCTGGTAGCGCAACGGCCCATCTACTTCCTGGCGCCCACTGGGCTGGACCTCAGGTGGTACACCACGCAGTGGCCAGCAGCGACGGTTCGGCGCTATCCCGAAGAATATTTCGCCTCCATCCGTGGCTACAACCTGCTGCTGCTATCGCCCGAGTTCTACCGCAGCTTCGATCAGCACGAATTCCTTCTTGTGCTGCAGACGGACGCGATTCTGCTTTCGGACGAACTGGATCATTGGGCTGGGCAGCCGTACGACTACGTCGGCGCCCCGTGGCCACAAGGCATTGAGATCGACGTCAAGACCGATCGCTTTGCGGGCGAACTTCACCAGCGCGTGCGAGCCAAGGTGGGCAACGGCGGCTTCAGCCTACGCCGTATCCGCAAGTGCATCGCACTGCTCCAGGAGTTCCCTCAGGCACTCGAGGTCTTCAGGCGCACAGGCTCCAGTGAGGATCTGTTTTTCGCGATCATGGGCATTTTATCAGTCGACTTCGTGCTTCCCGGCGAGATGACTGCCGCGCTCTTTTCTCTTGAACTAGCGCCTGCTCGCTATCACGCCATTCAGGGGCGGTTGCCCATGGGGGTGCATGCTTGGCGTAAGCATGATCAAGAGTTCTGGGGGACACAACTTGACTATGCTGCCTACCAGATATCACTACAGGAGCCATAAGATGGAAATTAAATCAATTGACACTTTGCATCGCACTAAGACCGGAAAAGTCAGCGATAAATGGGCATCATACCTGATTTACTACGATGAAATATTTAGACCACTGCGTCAAATTCCCATATCTCTACTGGAAATAGGTGTACAGAACGGCGGATCGCAGGAAACCTGGGCTGAGTATTTCAAAGAAGGCCAAATATTCATTGGCTGCGATATCGATCCGAAGTGTGAGAATTTGCATTATACAGATCCACGCATCAAGATCGTGGTGGGTGATGCCAATACCACGCCAGCCTTCCAAAAGATCACCGCACTAAGCTCTCGCTTTGACATCGTGATCGACGACGGTTCACACACCTCACACGATATCATGCGATCCTTCATCAACTATTTTCCATTAGTAAAGCCCAGCGGCATTTTCGTCATTGAGGATTCATGCTGCTTGTATATGGATAGCTATGGTGGAGGCCTGCTCAACGAGCAAAGTGCCTATGCATTTTTCAAGCGTCTGATCGACGTCATAAATTTTCAGTTTTGGCGAAATGATGTGAGTATCAAAAGTTATCTTCGGACACACTTCGATTTACATCAAATTCCCCAATTCATCCTAGATGGCTGGATCGACTCCATTGAATTTCGCAACTCAATGATAACAATCAGAAAAGCCGTTACGCCGACACACGAAAAGCTTGGAGAACGTATTGTCGTGGGTACTGATGCGCTAGTGCAGACCTGGGGCGGAAAGCTGCCTGGGGCCGTAGCCTAAACAGTGGCACATCCATCAGCCTGGATCAAGAATTTTATAAATTGGAAATAGACATGCATCCTACCGCACTCCAAAACTGTCAGCATTTTTTTGAGACCTATGGCGATGCTATCCACGCGAACACGCCCAACGCAAAGGTTATCGAGATCGGATCACAAGATGTCAACGGCAGCCTGCGTAACGTTTGCCCAAGTCACTTCAAATACATCGGCGTTGACTTCGTGAATGGCAAAGGCGTCGACTTGGTTCTGAGCGACCCCTATCAACTTCCCTTCGATAACGAATCGGTCGATGTAATGCTATCGAGCTCCTGCTTTGAACACTCCGAGATGTTCTGGCTTTTGTATTTGGAGATTATGCGCACGCTCAAACCAGGAGGCCTCTTTTATCTGAATGTTCCATCTAATGGTGAATTTCATCGCTGGCCAGTAGACTGTTGGCGCTTCTACCCAGATAGTGGACGTGCACTGATCACTTGGGCCAAACGCAACGGCATGAAAACCGAGCTTCTTGAGTCTTATACCAGTAGCCAAATTGGTGATCAATGGAACGACTTCGTAGCCATATTCATCAAGGACGGTGACCACGCTGTATCATTCCCGCAAAGAATCCTCGACAAGAAGACAGACTACTCCAATGGCACGCTGCTAGGACAACGCGATTTCTCAAAGCTGAGTATCATGCCTGAAGACAAGAAGAAGCTGGCCGTGATCAAGCAGATCATTGACAACAAAGTCAAAGTGGAGTGACCGCCTCAGGTTTCAGGTATCGGATGATCGGCTTACGTTGTTGCCGCTCACGAAAACCCGCCCTCATGTGATCGCGAGGACGCAGTTCCCGCCGCTCAGGACTTGCCAGCCAGCCATGCGAAGCTGGGAGGCGGCAGGGTGTCCGTCGGAAAGCCGCAGGCACCCTGCTCTTCGCCCCAGCCCGCAGCCACCGTGGCTTTCGTCGCCTCGATGTACTCGGTGGCTTCGGTCGGGTCGTAGGCGAAGTTCTCGCAGGTCTTCAGCAGGTTCGCCGTCGTCGCCGCGGAACTGCCGTCCCGCGTGATGGCCATGGCCAAGGTGCCCGAGAAGGTGATGTAGGGCGCGATGTCGAACGCATTGGCCAGACCCCAGCGTCCGTCCCGGTGCAACAGCCCGTGGTTGCGCGGGTGGTCGTCACCGTTGCCGCAGATGGCGTTGAAAGCCATCCGCCGCCAAAGCTCCCGTTTGAGCTGTCCCGTGTCGACACCGGCGCGGCCGCACCAGCGCTCCAACTCGTACGCCAGCGCGACGTACGACCGTTGCCGTTCGCCTCGCGTCTGCGTGTCCAGCCGCAGGACGGTGTGCGCGCTGGCATAGAGCCCGCGGTAGACCTGCCCCTGGACATCCACGTGCCGGTCGAAGCGCTTGACCAGCAGCACCTCGCGGTCGCCGACCAAGGCGAGCTCTACCTCGGCCGCATTGATGTCGCACCGCCTTGCCAGGCGCATGACCACGAACTCGCGCAAGGGAGCGTGCGGCGGGTCGCCGCGGTCCTGCAGCTTGGCAATCCAGTACTGGCCCTTGTGCAGGACGGTCAGCTTCGGTCGCTCGCCGCCGAGGCTGGTGCCCTTCACGCCTTTGATCTCTCGCGCCGCGTAGCTGCTCGCCCGCTCCGGCGGCAACTTCGCGAGGACCTCGAGCAAGTGCTCGCAAGCCGGAGCCTGGAACGACAGCTTCGCGGCAATGTCGTCGCACACCTCGACGGCGCCCACTGAGTCGCCTTCGGACAGCTCCAGGCGCTGCAGCGGGTCGGTCAGCGTCGTGCCACGCAGTTGCTCGAGCAGGGCCAGGCCGAAGCCCTCCGGGCTGGCGTCCCGGAAAACGCCGAACAGGCCGCCCTGGCGTGTCTCCCTGAGGCCCCTCTTGGCCCGGGTGAAGCGGAGGCTGAACTCATCGAGCGGCAGCGCATCGCCGCGCGCGAGGTACTCGTCGTCGTAGTGGAAGGTGCCGACGCCGCTCGCCAGCGAGAACCTGCCACAGCGCACCGGCTGCGCTTGTGCCGGCAGCCAGATCCATACAGGCTTCTCGGTTTCGCTCATCGCGAGCTGCCACCGCGCACGCGCTGCGGCAGCTGTGACTCCAACAGTGCGACGTCACCGTTCTCCCGGCCCAGCCGGGAGACGGAGTCCGTGAAGCCGCCAAGCACGTCCAGCGCCCACAGGACCTTGAGCCAGTACCCCAGCTGGACGCTGCCGCCGCCCTTCTCCATCGTGACCAGGGTGTTGGTGCTGATACCGGCTTTGGACGCCAGGTCGGGTTGAGTCAGACCCCTGACCTTGCGCACGGTCCGAATCCGCTCGGCGAGCGCGAGCAGAGCATCCTCTGCTTCGAACGGAAGACGCTGTGCCGTCGACGAGGTTCTCATATCTCAGAAGCAAACGCCTTTAGGTCACAAATTATTGTGATTCTAAGCCCTGCAGGTGGGAGTTGAAAGGGATCACGACCGGCGGGAGGAATAGATGATCTGTTCGACACCTTTCTCTCCCCCGGATGGCAGAACTACAAAGATGATGCGCGGCCTGGAGGACGTGGCTTTGCATCGCCAGGTTGTCGACGATGAAGTCTGCCGGGCAGCTGTTGTTCGCGTGGATGTCCCCCACCCGCGCCGCCGCCAATACCGCCACGTCGATGGGCTGAGATCGGCGCACATCTGCTGCGCGGTGATCTCAGGCTCCCATCCGAGCTCGGCCTTGGCCTTGGCCGGGTCGCCCAGCAGGGTTTCCACCTCGGCCGGGCGGAAGTAGCGCGGATCCACCGCCACCACGCAGTCG
>CAIRBF010000437.1 GCA_903876715.1 uncultured beta proteobacterium | reverse complement strand
AGGGCTGTCGGTCTTTCCTGCCGGGCGCCGCGGCTGGGGGCGCCATGCCCCGCCGGTCGGCGCGGGAAAGCTCGCCCCAGCCATACTCCTCGGGACCGCAGACCCTGCCTTTGCCGCCCTCGTGCACGCCTCCATGCCGCTCATCGTCACGCTGGCCGCCGCGCTCGGCCTGGCGCTGGTGTTCGGCTTCCTGGCCGTGCGGCTGCGCCTGCCGGCGCTTGTGGGCTACCTGCTCGCGGGCGTCGTGATCGGGCCGCACACGCCGGGGCTTCGTCGCCGACGTCGCCCTGGCCATGCAGCTGGCCGAGGTTGGTGTGATGTTGCTGATGTTCGGCGTAGGCCTGCACTTTTCGGTCGACGACCTGATGTCGGTGCGCGGCATCGCCATCCCCGGGGCGGTCGTGCAGATGGCGGTGGCCACCGCGCTGGGCGCCGGCCTGGCCACGGCCTGGGGTTGGTCGCTGCCCGGGGCACTGGTCTTCGGCGTCGCGTTGTCGGTGGCGAGCACGGTGGTTCTGCTGCGGGCGCTGGAGTCGCGCGGCGCGTTGCAGACGAGCAAGGGCCGCATCGCTGTGGGCTGGCTGGTCGTCGAGGACCTGGCCATGGTGCTGGTGCTGGTGCTGCTGCCCGTGCTGGTGGGCGTGACGGGCCCAGGCGGCGCGGGGGCCGCGTCCGACCGCGGCCTGGGGGCGGCGCTCGCCGGCACGCTGCTGGCGGTGGGCGGGTTCGTCGCGCTGATGCTGCTCGGCGGGCGCCGCGTCCTGCCCTGGCTGCTGTGGCAGATCTCGCGCACCGGCTCGCGCGAGCTGTTCACGCTGTGCGTGATCGCGGTGGCCGTGGGTATCGCTTACGGCGCGGCGGCGCTGTTCGGCGTCTCGGTGGCGCTGGGCGCCTTCTTCGCCGGGCTCGTGCTGCGGGAGTCCGCGTTCAGCCAGCGCGCGGCCGAGGAATCACTGCCCTTCCGCGACGCCTTCGCGGTGCTGTTCTTCGTCTCGGTAGGCATGCTGTTCGACCCCGCGGTGCTGGTGGAGATGCCGCTGCAGGTGCTGGCCGTCACGCTGATCGTGATGATCGGCAAGTCGCTCGCCGCCGCCGCGCTCGTGCTGGCGCTGCGCTACCCGCTGAACACGGCGCTCACGGTGTCGGCCAGCCTGGCCCAGATCGGCGAGTTCTCCTTCATCCTGGCGGCGCTGGGCGTGAGCCTGGGCGTGCTGCCGCCGCAGGCGCAGAGCCTGGTCGTCGCCGGCGCTTTGCTGTCGATCGCGCTCAACCCGCTGCTGTTCTCGGCCATCGAGCCGGTGCGGCGCTGGATCCTCGCGCGCTCGGCGCTCGCCCGCCGCCTCGAGGCGCGCGACGACCTGCCGGCAGCGCCGCCCCTGTCCACCGAGCAGCGCTACCTGTCGCACAAGGTGGTGCTGGTCGGCCCTGGCGAGCTCGGTCGGCGGGTGGCCGAGGACCTGAGACTCCGAGGCGTGCCCTTCGTCTTCGTCGAGCACCTGCGCGAGCGCGTCGAGGCCTTGCGCGGGCAGGGGGTTCCTGGAGTGCGGGGTGAGGCCGGCGACCCGATGACGCTGTTGCAGGCGCACGTGGCCGGGGCCGACCTCATGATCGTCACCATCGAGGACGGCGCCGAGGTGCTGCACGCCATCGAGACCGCCCTTGCGCTCAACCCGGGCTTGCCGATCGTGGTCTGCGCCCCGGGGCCGCAGGAAGCGCAAGTGCTGCGCGCCGCCGGGGCGCGGGTCGTGCTGCAGGCGCAGGACGCATTGGCTGGAGCCCTGGTGCGCGACGCGTTATCCGCGCTAGCGCCCGCACCGACCGTGGGGCCGTGAGGGCGGGCCGGCCTGCCGTGGGGGGGCGAGCGCAGCTTCAGGCGTGCTGCAGGCTTGCCAGTCGCGCGGGCGTGCCGACGTCGGTCCAGGCGCCGACCCAGTGCGTGCCGGCCAGCCGCCGCTGGCCGATCGAGCGTTCCAGAAGCGGTCGCAGCGGCAGGCGCGTGCCCGGGGCGATGCCGTGGAACAGCGTGGCGCTGAACAGGCCCACGCTGGCCCAGGTCAGGCGGTCGTCGGCCTGGCCGCCGGTGGCGAGCAGTCCTTCGGGGCCCAGCGCGAAGTCGCCGCGCGGGTGGTGGGGGGCGTTGCGCACCATCCACAGGTGGGCGTCGTGCCTGCCTTCGATCACGGCCGCGGCCGGTGTCGCATCGAAGTCGAAACCGGGCAGGAAGACATCGCCTGAAACGACCCAGAAGACCTCGCCCAGCAGCGGCAGGGCCGTGGCGATACCGCCGGCGGTCTCGAGCGCGCCGCCGTGGTCCCGCCCCTCCATCGAGTACTGCAGGCGCAGCCCGAAGCGGCTGCCATCGCCGAGCACGGCGGGGAACTGGTCCTCGAGCCATGCGGTGTTGACCACGACCTCGCGCACCCCGGCGCGCTGCAGCGCAAGCAGATGCCACTCGATCAGCGGCCGCCCGCGCACGGCCAGCAGCGGCTTCGGGGTATGGTCGGTCAGCGGCCGCATGCGCTCGCCGCGGCCGGCGGCCAGGATGATGGCGCGCGAGGTCATGGCCCACAGTGTAGGGGGCGATCTCCGGCGCGCCCGGTCGTCGGCCCCCGCCGAGGCGGCGCCCCTGGCCACGCGCTTGGGGTTGCCGCTACGCGGCGCGGTGCATCTCGGGACCCAAGCCGATCGGCGCCGGCGCGTTGTCGACGATGCGGCGGAAGACCTCGCGGTAGTCGTCCTCGGGCTCCTGGCCGGTCAGAGGGTCGCGGTGGGCGGTGAAGGTGGCGTCGAGTTCGGCCCAGTCCTGTTCGCTCAGCCGGGCTTGGGCTGCGGGCAGCACCTCGCGTTCCTCGGTGCCCATGTGGTCCAGGTAGAAGCGCACGTAGCGCTCGAGCCGGTCCTCGAAGGCGTCCCAGCGGCTGCGGCCCATCATCTCGAAGGCCAGCAGCGCGTGGCCGAGGTCGCGGATCATGGCCTCGCCGGCCGCGTGCTCGCGGTCCAGGCGGTCGAGCACCGGGCCGACCTCGGGCGCCTTTTCGCGCAGGCGCGGGAACAGCACTTGGCTTTCCTTCGCATGGTGCAGCCGCTCGGGGAACTCGTCGATGTAGAAGAGCATCGCGCGCAACACCGCGAAGTCGGGCAGCGTTTCCAGGCGCCGGGCCTCGGCCAGCATCATCGACATCGAGCGCAGCACGGCTGCCAGGACCTGATGTTCGGCACGCAAGACGCGCAGGCTGGTGGACTGCATGGACAAGGCCTTTCGCATCCGGTGGGAGTTCCGGGGGACTCGGGGATCTGGGCAGGACGAGCTTCGCGCAAAGCCGCGGGGCCGTTCTTGTGGCAGATCAAGGGCGCTGGCCTGCCCGTGCGTGACGATGACTTGTGGGGGCCCGTGCTGCGCCCGGACCTGTCCGGTCGGTCTGCGACCAGCGGAAGGCGCCGGATAAACTTCGGGGTTTCCCCAGGTTCCGCTCCGGGCGCGAGTTCCGGGCGGCGCCGCTTTTTCCACCCCAGCCCCGCCTCCCCCATGAGCATCAAAGACCCGGCCGCGATGGCCCATGCCATCCGCGCGCTTGCGATGGACGCCGTCCAGCAGGCCAACTCCGGCCACCCCGGTGCCCCGATGGGCATGGCGGAGATCGCAGTCGCGCTATGGGATCGGCACCTGAAGCACCACCCCGGCAGCCCGCGCTGGGCCGACCGCGACCGCTTCGTGCTGTCCAACGGCCACGGCTCGATGCTGATCTACGCCCTGCTGCACCTCACCGGCTACGACCTGCCGATGGACGAGTTGCGGCGCTTCCGTCAGCTGCACAGCAAGACGCCCGGCCATCCCGAGGTCGGCGTGACCCCCGGGGTCGAGACGACCACCGGTCCGCTCGGCCAAGGCCTGACCAACGCGGTGGGCATGGCGCTGGCCGAGAAGCTGCTCGCCGCCGAGTTCAACCGGCCAGGCCACGCCATCGTCGACCACCGGACCTGGGTCTTCCTCGGCGACGGTTGCCTGATGGAAGGCATCAGTCATGAGGCCGCGGCGCTGGCCGGGGCCTGGAAGCTGAACAAGCTTGTGGCGCTGTATGACGACAACGGCATCAGCATCGACGGCCCGGTCGCGCCCTGGTATGTCGACGACGCAGCCAAGCGCTTCGAGGCCTGCGGCTGGAACGTCGCGGGTCCGGTGGACGGCCATGACGTCGAGGCAGTGGACGCGGCGCTTGCGCAGGCCCGCACCGCGGACAAGCCCACGCTCGTAGTCTGCCGCACCACCATCGGCAAGGGCTCGCCCAACCGCGCCGGCACCGCCAAGGCGCACGGCGAGGCGCTCGGCGCCGAGGAGATCCGCCTCACACGAGAGGCCCTGGGCTGGTCGCACGCGCCCTTCGTCATTCCTGCGGAGATCACGGCGATGTGGGATGCGCGCGAGCGCGGCCTCCAGGCCGAGGCGGCGTGGAATGCCCGCTTCGCCGCCTACCGCGGCGAGCACCCCGAACTCGCGGCCGAGT
>CAIRBF010000436.1 GCA_903876715.1 uncultured beta proteobacterium | reverse complement strand
TTGCGAAGTTCCAGCGCGAGCTCGGCGCCATGGGCTACAAGTTCCAGTTCATCACGCTGGCCGGCTTCCACAGCCTGAATTACGGCATGTTCGACCTGGCCTACGGCTACGCGCGCCAGAACATGACGGCCTTTGTCGAACTTCAGCAAAAGGAGTTCGCGGCTGCCGACCGTGGTTTCACGGCCGTGAAACACCAGCGCGAGGTCGGCACCGGCTACTTCGACGCCGTGACGACCACGATCTAGAAACTCGCCTCGACGGCGGCACTGAAGGGTTCGACCGAGGACGAGCAGTTTCTCGACGGCACCCACCACTGAGCAGCCATCGTTGCCGCTCGGACAGACCCGGCGCGGCATGGCCAGCACCTGCACAACGCCCGGCCCGTGGCCGGGCGTTCGCTTTTCTGTTGCCTACATCGAGGCGGCGAGCATCTCGCGGTAATCCTCACGCGAGGCCAGGCGCGGGTTCATCTTGTGGCAATGGTCGGCCAGCGCGCCATCGATCACGCGTTCGAACAGGTCGGCGCCCACACCCATGGCAGCCAGGCCATCAGGCAGGCCCAGGCGCGCATTCAACGCGGCCAAGGCCTCGGCCAGCTCCGTTCCCTTCGTGTCACACGAGCCGATGCCGATGGCCTGGGCCATGCGCTGCAGGCGCTGCGCGCCCTGTACCGAGTCGGCCCCTGCGTTGAAGCGCACCACCGCCGGCAGGAACATCGCATTCAGTGTCCCGTGGTGCAGCCGTGGGTTGACGCCACCCAGGCTGTGGCTGAGTGAGTGCACGCAGCCCAGCCCCTTCTGGAAGGCCATCGCGCCCTGCATGCTGGCGCTCATCATTTGCCAGCGTGCCTCGCGGTCGCTGCCGTTGCGCGTGGCGCGTTCCACGTGCGCCCAGCCTCGCGCCAGCCCGTCCAGCGCGATCGCGTCGGCTGGCGGGTTGGCCGCAGCGGCCATGAAGGTTTCCATGCAATGCGCGATTGCGTCCATCCCGGTGGCCGCGGTCAGCAGAGGCGGCAGACCGAGGGTCAGTTCGGGGTCGAGGACGGCCGAGCGTGGCATCAGGTGCCAGGAGTGGAATCCGAGCTTGCGCCCGTCGTCGACGATCAGGATGGCGCCGCGGGCGACTTCGCTGCCGGTGCCGGCCGTGGTCGGCACCGCGATCAGGGGCGCAGCGGCCTCGGTGATCCGCGGACTGCCTCCTTCGATCGTCGCGTAGGTCTTCAGCGCCCCGGGGTGGGTGGCCAAGATGGCAACGCCCTTGGCCAAGTCGATGCTGGAGCCACCGCCCACGGCGATGAGACCGTCGCAGCCCTCACGCTGCCAGACGGCAACGGCGGCGCGCACGCCCGCCTCGGTCGGGTTGGATGGCGTGGCATCGAACACGGCATGCGGCAGGGCGCCCAGCGCTGCCTGCGCCTGGCCCAGCACACCGGCAGCGCGCACGCCGGCGTCGCTGACGAGCAGCGGTTTACGCATGCCGATGCGAGCGCATTCATCGGGCAGCAACCGGACGGCGCCGTGGTCGAGATGGATCTGAGTCAGGTACTGGATGTGGGCCATGGTCATGCACGGGCAGTAGAGCAGGGAGCGGCTCCGCACGGATGTCGGGGCGAGGGACACGGGTGATGCCCGCCACGACCGGCGGCGCGAAGCGTGCAAGTATGCCGCGGGCATACTTCGGTCGGCGTGCGCGGGACCGCGATTGCCTTGGATGCTCCAGCCCGACCGCAGCGTCCTGAATCCGTCACGAGCATGCCGCAGTCTTCATGACCGTCCACCTTCTGACGCCCCGCATGTCCGGGTTACTCGATCGCATCCGGCGCGCAGGGCGGCCGCCGTTTCACACGATGTCGCCGTCCCAGGCACGCGCCGCCTATGCCGCGGGCGCGGAGGTGCTGGATTTGCCGCGCGCGCCCTTGCCTCGCGTCGAGGACTTGCGCCTGCCCGCGGGTGACGGCAGCACGCGACCGGCAAGACTCTATGCGGCCCGCGGCCGCGAGGCGGGACCGCAGCCCCTGATGCTGTACCTGCATGGTGGCGGCTTCGTGCTCGGCAACCTCGACACCCACGATAGCCTGTGTCGCCAGTTCGCTCTGCGCAGCGGTGGAGCGGTGGTGGCGCTGGACTACCGCCTGGCGCCCGAGCACCGGTTTCCCGCGGCCTGGGACGACGTCTGGGCCGCCCTCAAGGCCTTGCGGGCCGGGGCTGCCGACCTGGGGCTCGATGCCCGGCGCATTGCCATTGGCGGCGACAGCGCAGGTGGCACGCTGGCCGCCGCCACCGCCTTGCGGGCGCGAGATGAGGGGCTGCCACTGGTGCTGCAACTGCTGGTCACGCCGGGTATCGGTGACCGGGCAGACTCTGGCTCGCGCCGCCTTTTCGCCAACGGCTTCCTGATCGATGTCGCCACGGTGCAGTGGTTCTTCGATCACGCCGTGCCGCCAGAGCAGCGAAGCGACCCCCGTTTTGCGCCGCTCGAGGCACCGGATCACGAGTGTCTGTGCCCGGCGCTGTTTTTGCTCGCCGAATGTGACCCGGTGGTCGACGACGGCATCGGATACGCTGACCGTCTGCGTGCGGCCGGCGTGCCGGTGGACCTGGAGATCTACCGCGGCGTGACACATGATTTCATGAAAATGGGCCGCGTGCTGCCGGAGGCGCTGCAGGCGCTGGACCGCGCCGCGGCGGCCCTGAGGACGGCCTGGAATCTGGAGGAAGACAAGAGATGAAACGCAGCGAGTTCCGCTTCTTCGACCCCTTGCGCGTGCGCTGGGCCGAGGTCGACATGCAGAAGATCGTCTTCAATGGCCACTATCTGATGTACTTCGACACGGCCGTGGCCGGCTACTGGCGTGCGATGGCGCTGCCGTACCACGAGACCATGGACGCCTACGGTGGCGACATGTTCGTGCGCAAGGCGACGGTCGAATACCACGCTTCGGCGCGTTACGACGACCGGCTTGACGTAGGCCTAAGGGTGCAGCGCATCGGCAACTCCTCGATGCTGTTCGTCGGCGCGATCTTCCGCGGAGAGAAGGCCCTGGTGACGGGCGAACTGGTCTACGTCTACGCCGACCCGTCGACGCAGACCTCGCGCCCCGTGCCGCAGGGCCTGCGCGACCTGTTCCTGGGCTTCGAGGCCGGCGATCCCGTGATGCGGATCACCACGGGCGGTTGGACAGAGCTCGAGGTGCCGGCCCATGCCTTGCGCGAGGCGGTGTTCGTTCGGGAGCAGGAGGTGCCGGCCGAGCTGGAGTGGGACGCTGACGACGCGACGGCCCTGCACGCGCTGGCGCGCAACCGCCTGGACCTGCCGCTGGGGACCGGCCGGCTCGTTGAACGGGCGCCCGGGGTGGGCAAGATCGGGCGCATGGCGGTGCGTGCCGACATGCGCGGCACCGGTGTCGGGCGGGCGGTGCTTGACACGCTCGTCAGCGCGGCGCGGCAGCGCGGCCTGCGTGAGGTGGTGCTGCATGCGCAGTTGACGGCGGCCGGTTTCTACCGCGCGGCGGGCTTCTCGCCGCGGGGCGGCGTCTTCGACGAAGTCGGGATTCCTCACCAGGAGATGACCCTGGCGCTCGATCGAAACGATTGAGGATTCAGTTGCGGCCGTTCAGGTCGTTGAACACCTCGACGTGCCGTGGTCCTGCGGGCAGCCCGGCCAGTGCGGCCACGGCCATGGCCTCGATCGATTGCTGCAGGCCTTCGTCGACGCCGGTGGGCACCGACGGCCGGGCGAAGATTTCCATCAGGGTGGCCTGTCCACCCGACGAAAGGTCGCAGCGAATTAGCACGCGTGCCAGCAGGCCAGGGTGCGCGTCGATCAATTGGGCGTGCATGGCGCGCACTTGGGCCACCGCTGCGGCCTGCAGGTCGGGCGGAAGCTTCCAGTAGACGTAGACCTCACGCACCGGCAGGCCTGATCAAGCCGTCATGCCAGGGCTTCGGGCGGCAGCGCATACGGCAGGTCAGCCAGCCGCACGGCCACCGTACCGACGCACAGCTCGCCCGGCGCGACTGCCAGGGCCGTCTTCAACTCGACCAGCGCCTCCCAGCCGCCAGCGGGCCCCGGCGACGCCAGCACCACCATCCCGGCGGGCTGCCCCGGATCGGCACTGTGCGTCAACTCGGCGCCCGTCTGCAGCGGCGCATCGGCCACCACCCGAAACATACGGCGCTTGAGCGTGCCGCGGTACTGGCTGCGGGCGACAATTTCCTGCCCAGGGTAGCAGCCTTTCTGGAAATGGACACCACCCGTCAGCTCGAGGTTCACCATCTGCGGCACGAACTGCTCTACGGTCGCCGCGGTGACGCGCGCGATGCCACTGCGCACCTCGAGCCAGGCCCAGACCTGGGCCGACAAGCTGGGCAGGCAAGGAGTTGACGCCGAAGCCGGCTGGACCAGCAGGACGCGCTGCACGCCGTCGGCGTCGGGCAGTCGTACCCACCAGGCGGCGCCTTGCTGCGCGCACTGGCCCGGTGCGGGCAGGGCGGTCGGCTCACCGCCCGCCTGAGCCCACCACCGGGCCACCGCGGGCCCAGCCAGCCCGAACAGACCGTGGTCTGGCCCGCCAGCGGCGAGCTTGCATTTCGCCCGCAGCACGAACATCGACAAGCGCTTCAGCGTGGGTGCCAGGAGATCTGCACTGCACGTCAGTGCGAACGTGTCTTCGCCCGTCCTCCAGGCCCAGAAGGTGGCGAGAAGACGCCCCTTGGCAGAGCAGTAGCCTGCAAGTCGAACCTGCCCTGGGGGCAGGTGGGCCAGGTCCTGGGTAAGTTGGCCGTTCAGGAAGCTGGCACTGTCGGGGCCGGTGGCGGTCATCAGGCCCCAGTCCTGCAGGCGCAGAACGCCATCGGGAACGCACCCGGAGGTCGGATCGTTATGCATGGCCTGATTATCATCAGCGCCCATGTCCGCCAAGTCGTCGTGGTCTCGCCTGGTGTTCCTTCTCGGTACCGTCGCTCTTGTGGCGTTGGCGGCCGTGGCCGTGGCCGTCGGTTCCGTAGCCTGGTGGCTGCATCGCCCGCTCGAACTCGCGGGAGCCAGCGTGGAACTGTCGATCGAGCCCGGAACCTCGCCACGCGAGGTCGCGCGCGGGTGGGTCGATGCCGGTGTGCAGGCCTCCCCCCGGCTGCTCTACGAGTGGTTCCGCTGGTCGGGGCAGGCACGCCGCATCCGCGCCGGCAGCTACGAGATAGAGACGGGCGTCTCGCCCCGGTCCCTGCTGGACAAGATGGTGCAGGGCGATGAGACGCTGGAAGCCGTGCGCCTGATCGAGGGCTGGACCTTCCGCCAATTCCGCGAAGCGCTTGCCCGCGCGCCGCACCTGAAGCAACGGGCAGCGGGCATGAGCGAGGCGGACCTCATGGCGGCCATCGGCGCAACAGGACAAGCCGCGGAAGGGCGCTTCTTTCCGGACACCTATCTCTACAGTCGGGGCGTGAGCGACCTGACCGTACTCAAGCGCGCGCACCGGGCGATGACCGGGAGGCTGGCGGCGGTCTGGTCCGAGCGCGCCGAAGACTTGCCACTGAAGCACCCGGACGAGGCATTGATCCTGGCCTCGATTGTCGAAAAGGAGACCGGGGCCGAGGCCGACCGGGCCCAGATCGCCGGCGTGTTCGTCAACAGGCTGCGCATTGGCATGCCCTTGCAGACGGACCCGACGGTCATCTACGGGCTGGGGGCGTCCTTCGACGGCAACCTGCGCAAGCGCGACTTGCTGCAGGACACGCCCTGGAACACGTACACCCGCAACGGGCTGCCGCCCACTCCGATCGCGATGCCAGGGCTGGCCGCGCTGCGCGCAGCGGTGCGTCCGCAGGGCACACGCTCGCTGTACTTTGTCGCCCGCGGCGACGGCGGCAGTGCCTTCAGTCAGACGCTGGAGGAACATAATCGCGCGGTGAATCGCTACCAACGGGGCGGCCGCTGAGGTGCATCTCGCGTCTGCGCCTGTATCTCCTTCTCCATCACTGCGCATGCCGGGCCGCTTCATCACCTTCGAAGGCATTGATGGCGCCGGAAAGTCCTCGCACATCGAGTCTCTGGCGAAATGGCTGCGCACGCGTGGCCACGACGTGATCGTCACCCGTGAGCCGGGTGGCACCCCGCTGGCCGAGGTGCTGCGCGATCTGCTTCTGCACCGTTCGATGGACGCAATGACCGAGGCGCTCCTGGTGTTCGCGGCCCGTCGCGACCACCTGCGCCAGAACATCGAGCCGGCCCTGGCGGCCGGACGCACAGTGCTGTGCGACCGTTTCACCGACGCCACCTTCGCGTACCAGGGCGGTGGCCGCGGCTTTGATCACGCTGTGCTCGGCTGTCTCGAGTCCTGGGTGCAGCAGGGCAGACAGCCCGACTTGACGCTGTGGTTCGACCTGCCCCCCGCCATGGCCGCGAGGCGTCGTGCTGCCGCTCGGCCGGCCGACCGATTCGAGTCTGAGGACGCAGAGTTCTTCGAGCGGGTGCGCACCGGCTATGAGGCGCGGCGAATGGCGGATCCGACCCGGTTCGCCGTCCTGGACGCCGCGGCCAGTCAGCCTGACGTCTGGCAGGCCTTGATGTCGGTCATGGAGGGCAGGGGGTGGTGACCGCCGCGGCAAACCGACGCGGCACGCGATCTCCGGCTGACGAGGCATCGCCCGCCGCGGCGCCGGACGTCGCCGAAGCCGCCGGACTGCAGTTGTCGGGGGTTCAGGAATTGCCTTGGCTCGTTGCAGCCCTGGCCGCAACCCTGGAACACCAAAAGGGCCACGCGGTCATGGTGCACGCGGACCCGGGCATCGGCGCGCTGGAGTTTGCCTTCGGCTTAGCGCAGGCGTGGTTGTGCGAATCGGGCGACGGTGCGCAGCGGCCGTGCTCACGGTGCGTGTCTTGTCGACTGACCCGGGCCCAGACACACCCGGACCTGATGCTGCGCCTGCCGCAGCACCTGGCTTTGCAGCATGGCTTGGCCGTGGAGTACGACGACAAGCGCAAGCCCAGCCGCCAGATCCGGGTGGCAGAGTTGCGGTCGGCGTTGGACTGGAGCGTCACGACGAGCGGACGCGGCCACGGCAAGGTTCTGTTGATCCATCCTGCCGAGGCCATGAACGCCGTGGCGGCGAGTGCGCTGCTCAAGACGCTCGAGGAGCCGCCCGCCGGCATGCGCATCGTCCTGACCACGGCAGACCCTGGCCTGCTGTTGGCCACCATCTCGAGTCGCTGCCAGCGGGTTGTGCTGCCCCGACCTGAACGGGCCGATTCCCTGCAATGGCTGCAGCAGCGGGACGTGGCGGACGCGGCGATGCTGCTGGATGCCACCGGCGGACGCCCGCTCACGGCCTTGCGTTGGCATGCCGAGGGCTTGGACGCGCGTGCCTGGGCTGCGATACCGAGCGCGGTGGCGCGCGCAGATGCCACGGTGTTCGCCTCCTGGCCAGTGCCGCGGATGCTCGATGCTCTGCAGAAACTGGCGCACGACGCCGCGTTGCGGGCCTGCGGGGCCGAGCCTCGGTTCTTTCCGAGGGCCTCGCTGCCCGACGGGCTGGATCTTGTGGCCGCGGCCCGCTGGCAGCAGTCGTTGTTGCGCGTGATGCGCCATGCCGACCACCCCTGGAGCGAAGGGCTGCTGGCCGAAGCGCTGGTCATTGAAGGCGCGCAGATCTGGCAGGGTGTTCGAGCGCCGTCACCTTCGACGCGGCCCCAGCCGCGCGCCGAGTTTTCTGGCTCGCGGTTTCCAAATGCCTGATGCACTGATGCAATGATGGACTCTCGCCCGGCCCTCACGCCCGCGCGCAGTGCGATGGACTCCTCTGCCGCCGGGCTGCGCCCGAGCGTGATCCAACTCGTGCTGCGCGATCACGCCTCGCTGCACGCGGCGTACATGCCTGCGTTGCAGAACGGGGGCCTGTTCGTAGCCACGACGCGCGAACATGCGTTGGGAGACGAGGCTTACCTTCTGGTAGTCCTGCCCGACGAAACGACACGGCATCCGGTGGTCGGGCGGGTGGTCTGGATCACACCACCGCACGCCTCGGGCGGGCGGCCACAGGGTATCGGCGTCGCATTTTCCGCCGATGAGAAGGCGCAGGCGCTGCGCCAGAGAATTGAAGCCGCCCTGGGCACGGCCATGGCTGGGGCGCGTCCCACGCACACCCTGTAGCACTCACCCTGGGAGGCCCTTTTCGGGGCGGATCCAACGATGCTGGTCGACTCTCATTGTCATCTGAGCTTTCCGGACTTGACCGAGCGCCTGGACGAGGTTCGCCGCGCGATGGCGCAGGCCGGTGTGACCCGTGCCTTGTGTATCTGCACGACGATCGAGGAATTCGACGCCGTGCATGGTCTGGCGCGGGCCTACGACAACTTTTGGGCCACCGTGGGCGTGCACCCCGACAACGAAGGGGTGCGTGAACCCTTGGTGGCGGACTTGATCGACCGCGCCGCCCTGCCGCGCGTCGTCGCCGTGGGCGAGACCGGGCTGGACTACTACCGGCTCGAAGGGCGTCGGGTCGAGGAGATGGAGTGGCAGCGTGAACGCTTTCGAATCCACATCCGTGCAGCCCGCGCTGCAGGCTTGCCGCTGGTGGTTCACACGCGCAACGCGGCGACTGACACGCTACAAATCCTGCGAGAGGAGGGCGGGTCCAGCGTTGGCGGTGTCTTTCACTGTTTCACAGAGACCCTGGACACGGCGCGCGCGGCGCTCGACCTGGGTTTCGCCATCTCCTTCTCGGGCATCCTGACCTTCCGCAACGCGCAGGCGCTGCGCGAGGTCGCGGCCTTCGTTCCGCTGGACCGCTGTCTCGTCGAGACGGACAGCCCCTACCTGGCGCCGGTTCCGTATCGTGGCAAGACGAACATGCCTGCTTACGTCAGGCAGGTCGCTGAAGAACTGGCCCGGATCAAGGGCCTCAGTCTCGAAAAGGTTGCAGCCGTCACGAGCGAGAATTTCGAGCGGGTATTCCCGCGAGTGATGACCTGAGATGCTGCGCCGAATGAGGTTGCAAAATGTTGATGTTTTTGTTGAGATTAATATCACAAATTGTTGTTTTAATTGGTATTTCATCTGCATATGCGGGCACCTACGACGCGTTCTTCAAGGCGGTCGAGCTTGATGACTCGCGCGCGGTGATCCGCTTGCTGCAAAGGGGGTTTGACGTCAACTCTCCTGCCTACGACGGTCAATCTCCGTTGGCGATGGCCATCCGACTCGACAGTCATCGCGTGGCCAATGTGTTGTTGCGAGTTCCTGGGCTCGAGATCGATCAGGCGAACGCGCAGGGTGAGACGGCGTTGATGTATGCCGCGGTCAAGGGGTCGTTGGAGTGGGCTCAGCGCTTGGTCAGGCAGGGTGCGCAGGTGCGTCGTGTCGCCGGTTGGACGCCGTTGCACTACGCCGCCTCGGGCCCGGAACCGGGCGTGGTCGGATTTCTACTGGACGCAGGAGCCGAGGTCGACGCGGTGGCTCCCGATGGCAGCACGCCTCTGATGCTGGCTGCGCGCTACGGTGACGAGCGCATCGTGGACCTGCTGATCTACCGCGGCGCGGACCCGCGGCTGAAGAATCCGCACGGCGCGGCGGCCGTGGATTACGCACGAGTCGCCGGCCGAGACCGACTCGCCGCCCGGCTGGCGAACCTTGCCGGTGCCGCGGCGCCTCAAGCGACGCCGTCCTTCAGTGAGACGAGCAGGTAGGGAAAATTCCTACATATCAAATGCGTGGGTCCTGACTTCAATCAGGACAAGGTGCTTCCTAGACTTCGAACATCGTCACCCCGATCGAAGGAGCAGCACCATGATCACGACGCAATTGAACAACCCTTTCGTCCTGCTGATGAACCCGCAGGAGGTTATCCGCGCTGTCGAGAATTCCGATCGGCTGCGTAGGCTTCGGCGGCACGTCTGCAGACCGCTGGACCGGCCGGTCGTGCCGAATGCGGTAGGCCTTGAAGCCGCCGCTTTCGACGCGTTGCTCGATGACGCCGACGACGTACACGATCGTTGACCGGCACCCGGGGTTCTGGCGCGCAGGCGCCGGGGACCTGTGTTGCGCAACTTGGTCGGAGCGACCGATTCAAATGCGCTACGATGTTTATTATGTCAAATAGCTCTAACAAGCAGTCGAGCTTGTTTGGCGAATCTAGGGCGGTTCCTGGCCCTGGCGACGCAGCGCTCACCTTGGCGCCGGCGAAGGACGCCGGCGGGTTGCCGCAGGTGCACGCTCCACCACCGCGGGCCGATCATCAGGACCTGGCCAGGCACCTTGATGCCTTGTTCGGGCCGCGTTGGCACTTCGGCACCTCATCCTGGCACTTTCCCGGCTGGGCCGGGATCGTGTACGCCGGCCACTGGCCAGAGTCTCATCTCTCGCGCCATGGGCTGCGGGCGCTGGCATCCCATCCGTTGCTGCGCAGCGTCAGTCTCGACCGGGCCTTCTACCGCAGCCTCGATCGGGCCACCTACACGGCCCTCGCCGAGCAAGTCCCCGACACCTTCCGATTCGTGGTGAAGGCGCCCGCGTCGGTCACCGATGCCTTGTTGCGCGATTCCGACCGCGGTCGCGCTGTCGCCTTGAATCCTGGGTTTCTCGACCCGGTGGCTGCGATCGGCCAAGCTTTGGAGCCGGCCTATAGCGGCCTGGGCGCCAAGCTGGGAACGCTGGTGTTCCAACTGTCACCACTGCCCTGGGCTCTGTTGCGAGATGGGGCCACACCGGCCCTGGAGCGTCTGGAAACCTTCTGGTCTCGACTGATGCCTGCCGTGCCACCTGGTATCGACATCGCTGTCGAGGTGCGCGACCCCCAACTCCTGGGGCCGCCTCTGGCGCGTCAATTGCGCGCCCATGGAGTTCGCTACTGCCTGGGTTTGCACGACCGCATGCCGCCGATCGCCGGGCAGCTCGACATGCTGCGTGCGCTGTGGCCAGGCAACCTCGTGTGCCGCTGGAACCTTCAGCGCGGACTGCGCTACACGAGCGCGCGGGACCTGTTCGCCCCGTTCGATCGACTTCAGGCTCAAGACCTGGCGACTCGACGCGAGCTCGCGCGAGTGATCTCGGCCACGCTGCGGGCTGGCTATAGCGCATGCGTCACCATCAACAACAAGGCAGAGGGCTCCGCGCCGCTGTCGGTGCTCGCGTTGGCCACGTCCGTTTGGGACCACCTCCGACCAGCCGACGCGCTCAGCGCCGGCGGTCCTGAGAGTCCAGCCACTCGTCGCTGAGCGCACGCAGATCCGAGGCGCGCCAGACTCCGACATGGCGCCCCTTGAACTTCTGCAGGAATTCGGGCGGCGGCTGCAACGCTGAAGGGTCAGCCGCGCGCGTGTAGATGACCACCCTGCCCTGTGGGTGCTGCTCGAGCCAGGCACGCATGGCAGCGGCCGAATCAAAGACCTGCAGGGGATCGCGCAGGCGGCCGATGAACTGAAACTGGCCCTGATACTTGCCCAGATGTGCCACGGGCTGGCCTGCTTCCTGCGTCGCGCGCAGAAGGGTGCTGACCGGATGCACGTCGTATGCATCAAACAACGCCCTCCCGAAGCCGGCATAAAGGCCCAGCATCGAGAAGACCACCGCTGCCGCCACGACGGCGGCGTGGCGGGTCGCATCGCGCCAAGGTGCGAACAGCAGCATCAGGGCCGCCAACACGAGCGCTGCAGTCGTTCCCGCCAGCGCGGGCAGTTCGTCCGACTCGATGAAATGAAGCAACTGTGGATGGCGGTTCAGCGTCAGCAAGGCTGCGCCGAGCAGCATGAGCCACCCGGCGGGCGCCCAGGCTTCCCATCGTTTCAATGGTCGTCTCAGCGAATCCAGGCCACTGGCGATCAAGAAGGCCATGGCGGGTACCGCAGGCAACAGGTATTGGATCTGCTTGCCTCGGAAGGCTGAAAACGCGAAGAAGACCGGCACGATCCACGCCAGCGCAAAAGCCCATCCTGCCGGCCGCGCCGAGGGGGCATGCACGACCGACACCAGGCCGCGCCAGACCGCAGGAAACAGCAGCCAGGGCAGCAAAAGCAGCGGCAAGGTGGCGGCGTAGTACCAGAACGGGCGCAGATGATGGACCGTGGTCGCAATTCGATCGAAGGTTTGAGACCAGAAGATCTCGCGTCCGAACTCCCTGCCCCCGGCCAAGGCGCTCGGCAGGGCCCAGGACAAGGCCACCGCCGCGGCAATCAGGATCGCCAGTGCGACGCCCCCATACCAGCGGCCCCAGCGCGGCGGCTGGGCGATGCCCGCAGACGCCAGGCGCGGCAGCCACACGGGCGCCAGCAAAGTCAGCGGCAAGACGTGCAGCAGCGCCACCGGACCCTTGGTAAGGATGCCCAAGCCGACAGCCACTCCAGCCACGGCCCACACCCCTGGGCCTGGACGCTGTGCTGCCCTCAGCACCGCGTAGATGGCGAGGAGCACGAAGAACGCCAACATCAGGTCGAACATCACCGCCCCGGTGAAGACCATCCAGAACAGCGTGCTGACCGTGATGGCTGCCGTCATCGTCGCGATGCCGGGGCGGTCGCCCGCCAAGCACCGTGCAATGCGCAGCACCAGCGCCATCGCCCCGATGCCGAACAGGCCCACCAGAACGCGCGGCCACCACTCGTTCAGTCCGAAGACGGCCCATCCTGCGTTGATGAGCCAGAACAACAAGGGGGGCTTGTGCCCATAGAGTTCGCCGTTCAGCGTCAGCGAGATGAGCTCGCCGCTGTTCCACATCTCCCAGGCCACGCTGAGATAGCGACCCTCGTCGACCGGCGTGAAGGGCCGAAACACAAGGGCCGCAAGGGTCAGCAGTGCGCAGGCCAGGCCAATGGGTAGCAGGGGCATCCAGCCCTCGGCGTGTCGCGGCGGCATAGTCAATGAGCTCCTCGAAGCGCGCAAACGAGGAGGTCAGGCGCCGCGGTCGGGCGGGCTGCTGCTCGAAGCCAAGCCATCAGCCGCTGGCGTGCGCCGGATCAACCAGAGGTTTCGCAGGTAGATCGCCAGGCCCATGCTCTGCCCGACGATGAAGACCGGATCGCCGCGGTGGAACGCATAGGCGGTCAGTAAGATACCTCCCGCCAGACTGAAGTACCAGAATGCCAGCGGGATCACGCTCCTGCGCACCTTTTCGCTCTGCAGCCACTGCACCACGAAGCGCATGGAGAACAGCGCCTGACCGACGAAGCCGATGACGAGCCACAGTGGATCGTGTTCCATGGAAGACTCCCGTTGGTCAATGGCTGCCCGAGGGCGCCGACTCCTCCTCGACCGGACTCAGCCTGATGCGGCGGCGCAGCCACATCACACCGAGGACGTCCACGAGGCCCACCCACAAGCGGTTCCAAACGCCGTAGTGCGAGCGACCACGCAAGCGTGGCCGGTGGTGCACCGGCACCGAGACCACGCGACCGCCTTCGCGCAGTACGAGCGCCGGCAGGAAGCGATGCATGTGGTCGAAATGCGGCAGGCGCAGGAAGAGCTCGCGCTCGAACATCTTCAAGCCGCATCCGGTGTCAGGCGTCTCGTCCGCCAGGAGCGCGCCACGAAACCCATTGGCCAAACGCGACGACAGGCGCTTCAGCCCGTGATCACGCCGTTGCTGCCGCCAGCCTGCCAGCAACAAGGGCGAAGCGGTGGTTGACGCCAGCGTCTGCGTGGACCATCGCTGCAGCAGCATGGGAATGTCCGCGGGATCGTTCTGTCCATCCCCGTCGAGCGTCACCACCAGTGGGGCCCTGGCGCGCCTGACGCCCGTGGCCACGGCCGCGCTCTGCCCGCAGTTGCGTAGGTGCCGCACGACGCGCAACGTGGGGAAGACGTTGCGAACCTGCTGAAGCCGTTGAGGGGTTTCGTCGCCGCTGGCATCGTCTATCACCAAGACCTCGAAATCGACAACACCAACCAGCGCGGCGTGGATTTCCTCAAGCAAGGACGAGATGTTGTCCTGCTCGTCGTGGACCGGCACGACGACGCTCAACTGCGGAGCGAACGTCTGGACTGTTACACCTGCTGGCATCGGTTGACCCGGCAGCAGGCTCATTCGGTGTCGGTGCGCTCGGGGCGGCGGAACGAGCCGCTGGCGGAGTCGGAGGGATTCGAACCCTCGATGCAGGTTTTGCCCGCATACTCCCTTAGCAGGGGAGCACCTTCGGCCTCTCGGTCACGACTCCAGCGCATTGCATTCTAGATCAGGTCGGCTGACCATCGAGTTCGAAGGCGCGATGAAGCGCTCGAACCGCGAGTTCCATGTACTTCTCGTCGATGACGACACTGGTCTTGATTTCGCTCGTGGAGATCATCTGAATGTTGATGCCCTCCTCGCTCAACGAGCGGAACATCTTCGCCGCCACGCCAACGTGGCTCTTCATGCCAATGCCGACTATGCTGACCTTGCAAATACGGTTGTCACCGATGACCGACGAGGCGCCGACAGCCGGTGCAACGCTCGCCTTGAGCAGATCCAACACGCGGCCGTAGTCACTGCGAGGCACGGTGAAAGAAAAATCGGTCTTGCCGTCGTTCGACACGTTCTGGATGATCACGTCGACGTCGATGTTGGCCTCGGCTACGGCGCCCAGGATCTGGTAGGCAATACCTGGACGGTCAGGCACGCCGAGCACGGTGACCTTGGCCTCGTCGCGGTTGAAGGCAATGCCGGAAACAACGGCCTGCTCCATCTTGTCGTCCTCTTCGTAAGTGATCAGGGTGCCGGACTTCGCTTCCTCGTCGAGGTCGATGTCCCAGGGGGTGAAGCTCGACAGCACACGCAGCGGCACCCGGTACTTCCCGGCGAACTCCACAGACCGGATTTGCAGCACCTTGGATCCAAGGCTGGCCATCTCGAGCATTTCCTCGAAACTGATGCTGCTCAGGCGTCGGGCCTCGGGCACGATCCGTGGGTCAGTGGTGTAGACGCCATCGACGTCGGTGTAGATCAGGCACTCGTCGGCCTTCATGGCCGCCGCCACCGCCACCGCCGAGGTGTCGCTGCCGCCGCGCCCGAGCGTGGTGATGTGGCCGTCACCGTCGATGCCTTGGAAGCCGGTGACGATCACGACCTTGCCTGCAGCCAGGTCGGCACGAACGCGTGCGTCGTCGATCGCACTGATGCGTGCTTTCGTATAGGCCGAATCGGTCTTGATCGGGACTTGCCAACCAGCGTAGCTGACGGCCTGCAAACCTTCCGCCTGCAGCGCCAGGGACAGCAGGCCCACAGACACCTGCTCGCCTGTGCTCGCGATCATGTCCAGTTCGCGAAGGGCCTCAGGCGAGCGCGCGTCGGGCATCAGGTCTTTGGCCAGAGCCAGCAAACGGTTGGTCTCGCCGCTCATGGCTGAGGGAACGACAACCATCTGGTGCCCGGCGCGCCACCACTTGGCCACTCGCTTGGCGACGTTGCGGATGCGTTCGGTGGACCCCATCGAGGTGCCGCCGTACTTGTGGACGATCAAGGCCATGGAATCACGTACCTGGTCATGCGGTCGGATGCGATGCACGCATATTCTCACGCAGGCCAAGGCGTATTAGCAAAAACCCTGCATTCTATGCCGAGACCTGCACCACAGCTGACTCATGACGAAGCAGCCCCCGACGCAACATCAGCCGCCCCCCTGGCGCCGGCCATTGATTGCCCGTCCGCGCCCAGGGCAACTCGGTCAGCAAGCGCTGCAACAGGGTTTCCGGCAGGCCTTCCGCGCTCCAGGCCGTCGCCCAATGCCGCAGCAGGTTTGCACGCCTTGCAGCCGGAAGCTCCAGCCACGGGGCCAGCATCAGCGCGTCCTGCCGCACCGCGACCCCAGCATCCATGCGCGCCAGATCGTCCAGACACCGGGCGGTCTCCTGCATCCGCACGGCCGTGGCCGCCAGCGCCGCCTCGGCGTGCGGAAACGCGTCGATGAAAGCGGGCCAGACCACGGCGCGCAGCCGGTTGCGGGCGTAGCGGACGTCGGCGTTGCTAGGGTCCACGACGTGCGCCAGCCGATAGCGACGCAAGTAGGCTTCGATGGCTTCGCGAGGACGATCCAGCCAGGGCCGAGCCCAGGTGATGCCCTCGCGCACAATGGTTCGGGGCATTGCCGACAAACCGGGGGCCCCAGCACCCCGCAGCGCCTGCAGCAGCACGGTCTCGGCCTGGTCCCGGCGGTGGTGCGCCAGCAGCACCAGCGTGATGCCCTCGCCCTGCGCAAGCTCGGTGAGCACGCGGTAGCGCTCACGCCGTGCCCAAGCCTCTACGCTGTCACCCCGAGCCGGTTGCCCCGCCACCTTTGCACCGCAAAACGTCAGCGGCAAGCCCGCCCGCCGCCAGCGCCGGCAGCGCTGCTCCAGGTCGTCCCACCATGCATCAGCCTCAGGGAGCAGGCCATGATGCACATGCAAGGCCCGCACCTCCACGCCGTGCGGTGCTGCGGCCCGCGCCGTGGCGTGCAGCAGCGCGGTCGAATCCAGCCCTCCGCTGCAGGCAACTCCAACGCGCAGTGCAGCTTCGCGGCTCAAGGCGCCGCCTTTCGCTGCCTCAACGCTCGCGCGTGTCGGTGAAGCGGCCGTAGGACTGCAGGCGTTCATAGCGCCGCTGCAGCAATTCCTTGGGCTTCAGGTCCGACACCTGACGCAGCGCGTCGTTCAGTGCGCGCTTGAGCTGCGCGCACATCTGCTTGACGTTGCGGTGCGCGCCGCCTACCGGCTCACTGACGATCTTGTCGACGAGACCAAGCGCCTTGAGACGGTGGGCGGTGATGCCCAGGGCCTCCGCGGCGTCGGCGGCACGCTCGGAGGTCTTCCACAGGATGGACGCGCAGCCCTCGGGCGAGATGACCGAATAGACCGAGAACTGCAGCATCAGCACCTGGTCGCCAACGCTGATCGCCAGCGCCCCGCCCGAACCGCCCTCACCGATGATGGTGGTGACGATGGGGACCTCCAGCTGCGCCATCTCGAATATGTTGCGGCCGATGGCCTCGCTCTGGCCGCGCTCCTCGGCGCCGATGCCGGGGTAGGCGCCAGGCGTATCAACGAAAGTGAAGACAGGCAGCTGGAACTTCTCAGCCAGCTTCATCAGTCGCAAGGCCTTGCGGTAGCCCTCGGGACGCGCCATGCCGAAGTTGCGCGCCGCCCGCTCCTTCGTGTCGCGCCCCTTCTGGTGCCCGAGCACCATGCAGGCCTGCCCGTTGAAACGCGCCAGACCGCCCACGATGGACAGGTCGTCGGCAAAGGCGCGATCGCCGTGCAGTTCCTGGAAGTCGGTGAAGACTTCATTCACGTAGTCCATCGTGTACGGACGCTGAGGGTGGCGCGCGATCTGCGTGACCTGCCAGGAAGTGAGGCGCGAATAGATGTCCTTGGTGAGCTGCTGGCTCTTCTGGCTCAGTCGGTCGATTTCCTCGGAGATGTCGACCGCGGACTCGTTCTGGACGTAGCGCAGTTCGTCGATACGAGACTCGAGTTCCGAGATCGGCTGCTCGAAATCCAGGAAGTGCTTCTTGCTCATCGACCGCGTCCGGGTGTCCTCATGACGTTCAGTAGTCTACCGGCAGCGGATCCAGGCTCCGCCAGAGATACCAGGTCGCAACCGTACGGTACGGCGCCCAGGCATCGGCCACCTCTCGCGCCTCGGCACGTGACACGGTCTCGCCACTGAAGTAGTTCAAGCTGATTCCCTTGAGCAGGCCCAGATCGTCCAGCGGCAGTACATCAGGCCGCATCAGGTGGAAGATCAGGAACATCTCCGCCGTCCAGCGACCAATGCCACGGATCGCCACCAGTTCGTCGATGATCGCCTCGTCGCCCATGTCGACCCAGCGCTCGACATGGACCCGTCCGTCATCGAAGTGGCGCGCCAGATCGAGCAGGTACTCGGTCTTGCGCGCCGACAGCCCAGCCTCTCGCATCGTCGCAGGCAGCAAGGTCAGCACCGCCGCCGGCCGCAACGGCCCGCCGTCAGGGGCCGCGTGCTGCGCAAAACGATTCCACACCGATTGCGCCGCCTTCACCGAGATCTGCTGGCCGACCACGGAGCGCGCCAGCGTGGTGAAGGGGTCACCGCGGCTGAGCAGGCGGGCTTCACCGAAGCGCGGAATCAGGCGCTTCATGACACGGTCGCCGCGCTTGAGATGGCGGCAGGCCGCATCCCAATACGCGGGGGAGACGGGCTCCTCCCAGGAGGCATTGGCGCTCATGCCGTGTGGCCCGCGTCTGTCACGGCGAAGTCAGACCCGAACCCAGGTCGTGCCTTGGGGGGTGTCCTTGAGCTCGATGCCCGCCTCGATCAACTCGGCACGAATGCGGTCGGCCGCGGCGAAGTCGCGCGCCCTCTTCGCTTCGGCGCGCGCCTGGATGCGCTGCGCGATCGACATCTCGTCCAGTCCTGCCGCAGTGGTTGCCGATCCGCCGCCCTGCAGGTAGGCCCTGGGCGACTGTTGCAGCAGGCCGAGCACGCCGGCAAGGCTCTTCAGCAGCCGCGCAGCCTGTGCGTCGTGCTGCCGGTACACGTCGGAGGCGAGATCGAACAGCACCGCCACGGCCTGCGGGGTGTTGAAGTCATCATCCATGGCCTCGCGGAAGCGCTGCGCCTGCACGGCCGACCAGTCCACCTCGAGCGCACCGTCCGTGGGGACGGCATCGAGTGCTCCATACAGGCGCCGAAGCGCCGCCCGCGCCTCGTCGAGGTGCGCATCGCTGAAATTGAATGGGCTGCGGTAGTGTGTGCGCAGCATCAGGAAGCGGACCGTCTCGCCGTCGTAGCGCCCGAGCACCTCGCGGATCGTGAAGAAGTTGCCGAGCGACTTCGACATCTTCTGGTCGTCGACGTTCACGAACCCGTTGTGCATCCAGACGTTGACGAAGGGCCGCCCGCTCGCGCCCTCGCTCTGCGCGATCTCGTTCTCATGGTGTGGGAACTGCAGGTCCAGCCCGCCACCGTGGATGTCGAAGTGCTCGCCCAGCAGCGAGCAGCCCATGGCCGAGCACTCGATATGCCAGCCCGGACGGCCGGGACCGTAGGCGCCATCCCAGCGCGCTTCGGTCGGATCGCCAGGCTTGGAGGCCTTCCACAGCACGAAGTCCAGCGGGTCCTCCTTGCCATCCACCACGGCCACACGCTCGCCAGCGCGCAGTTCGTCGAGCGACTTGCCGGAGAGCTTGCCGTAGCCGACAAACTTGCGCACGGCGTAATTGACGTCACCGTCAGCAGCCCGGTAGGCCAGACCACGGGCCTCCAGACGCGCGATGAGTTCAAGCATCTGCGGCACGTAGGCGGTTGCACGAGGCTCGTGCGTCGGTGGTTCGACACCCAGCGCGACGAGATCGTGGTGCATGTGGGCGATCATCTCGTCGGTCAATTTCCCGATGGTGATACCCCGTTCCAACGCGCGTCGGATGATCTTGTCGTCGATGTCGGTGATGTTGCGCACATAAGTCAGCGCCCAGCCGCTGGCACGCAACCAGCGGGCGACGACGTCAAAGGCCAGCATCATGCGGGCGTGACCCATGTGGCACAGATCGTAGACCGTCACGCCGCAGACGTACATACGTACGTGACCCGGCTCGATGGGACGGAAAGGCTCGACGCGGCGAGTGAGCGAGTTGTGGATGCGCAGGCTCATGAACTCTAGTGGCTCGCGCACCCCGTCGGGGCTGGCGCCGTTCCAGGTTCGGGAAAAGGTCGGCGAGTATAGCCACCGGGCCCTGGCGGCCAAGCCGCTAGACTGTAGGGCTCGACTGCGACCTCACCTTTCGTTGATGCGACTTCTGCCCATGATGAACTTCCGTCCACCTTCCTTCGCCAGCGCCGTCCTGCTGGCGCTGGCCTTGTGCGCTCCCATCGCGGCCTGGGCGCAGAAGGTTCGCCTGTCCACGAGCGAAGGCGACATCGTGCTCGAACTCGACCGCGCCAAGGCCCCGCGAACGGTTGACAACTTCCTGCAGTACGTTCGAGCCGGCCACTACGATGGCACGGTGTTCCACCGCGTGATCCCGAATTTCATGATCCAGGGCGGTGGCTTCACTGCCGATATGGCGCAGAAGCCCACGCGCGAGCCGATCCCGCTGGAGTCGCGCAACGGCCTGAGCAATGTCCGCGGCACGGTGGCGATGGCGCGCACCATGATCCCGGATTCTGCGACCGCGCAATTCTTCATCAATGTACAGGACAACGATTTCCTGGACGCGGCCAAGTCGCGAGACGGCCAAGGCTACGCCGTGTTCGGGCGCGTCAGCGCCGGGATGGAAGTCGTCGAGCGCATCAAAGGTGTGTCCACAGGCAACCGTGGACCGCACCGGGATGTCCCCCTGCAACCGGTGGTCATCCGAAAGGCCACGTTGGAGAATTGAATGACCAAGACTGTCGAACTGCACACTTCCGCCG
This sequence comes from uncultured beta proteobacterium, assembly GCA_903876715.1. Classification (GTDB taxonomy): domain Bacteria; phylum Pseudomonadota; class Gammaproteobacteria; order Burkholderiales; family Burkholderiaceae_C; genus Rubrivivax. The sequence continues at coordinate 2,745 of CAIRBF010000436.1, read as the reverse complement.
GGCTGATCCGCTTGGCCCTCGACGATGAGCGCGCACCGCAAAGCGTCGAGAACTTCCTTGCCTACGTCAAGGCGGGCCATTACGACGGCACGGTGTTCCACCGTGTGATCAAGGGCTTCATGATCCAAGGTGGCGGGATGGATGCGGCGATGAAGCAGAAAGCCACCCGCACGCCCATCCAGAACGAGGCCGACAACGGTCTGACCAACGTCAAGTACACCGTCGCGATGGCGCGCACGTCGGACCCGCACTCGGCGACGGCGCAGTTCTTCATCAACACGGCCGACAACGCCTTCCTGAACTTCAGCGCGCCCACGGGCTCCGGATGGGGCTACGCGGTGTTCGGCAATGTAGTGGCTGGCAGCGATATCGTCGATGCGATCGAGTCGGTGAAGACCGGCCGAAGCGGCTTCCACCAGGATGTGCCGGTGGAAAGCGTGACGATCGAGCGCGCAGTCGAAGTCGCCTGAGGCCTCCAGTGGCGGCGCCGCCACTCCCGATGCTGCCGGCATTTCCGGACGCGCCGCACTGGACCGCGCCCCCCCACTGGCGGGCGATCGACCTGCTGTCCGATCTGCATCTGTGCCCTGCCCTGCCCCGGACTTTCGAGGCTTTTGCCCGGCACCTGCAGGGCACTGATGCGGATGCCGTCCTCGTTCTGGGTGACCTGTTCGAGGTGTGGATCGGCGATGAGCAGGCTGCTCAAGCCTTCGACCGCGACTGCCTGAAAGCGCTCCAGGAGGCCTCGCGTCGGCTGTGGGTGGGCTTGATGGTGGGCAACCGGGACTTCCTCCTCGGAGACCAGGCACTGACATGTGCCGGCGCCCATTCCCTGCCCGACCCGACTGTGATGCACGCTTTCGGCGCGTCCTGGCTCTTGACGCATGGCGATGCCTTGTGCACGGCAGACCGCGAATACCAGGCCTTCCGCCGTGAAGTTCGCAGCCCGGCGTGGCAGCATGCATTTCTGGCGCGCCCATACCAGGACCGTACTGCGGTGGCTGGGCGTATCCGGGCGGAAAGTCAGGCCCGCAAGGCGGCCTTGTCCGATCCTGACGACTGGGCCGATGTGGACGCGGAGGCGGCTGGGCACTGGCTGAGCAGCAGTGGATCGACAACGATGCTGCATGGTCATACGCACCGGCCTGGCCGCCACGAACACAGCCAGGGCCGCGTGCGCGAAGTGCTGAGCGACTGGGATCTGGACGGCGCGCACCCACGCGCCGAGGTGCTGAGGTTGACAGCCGGGGGGGTGGAACGTCGGCGCCCGGCGGGATGGCAGGATGCCCGGGCCTGAACGACCCGTTCGTGCTGGCATGTCCCGCCGCATCACGACCGGCAACGCAAGAATGGCGCGCCGATGTGGACGCTGCTGAGCCAGCGTTGGCGCGCCCGTCGCGAGGCAGCAGCGCTCGCGCGGCGCGCCGTGCCAGACGTCCTGTGGCGGCGCACGCTCAAGCGCTTTCCTTTCCTGCCGCAGGGCGAGGCCGAGGGTGAGCCTGAACTGCGCCGTCTGACGAGCCTGTTCCTGGACGCCAAGGAGTTCACCGGCGCCCATGGGCTCGTCGTCAGCGATGACATGGCCGTCGCAATCGCCGCACAGGCTTGCCTGCCGGTGCTGGCCATGGGTCTGGAGCCGTACAACGACTTCGTCGGTATCGTGGTCCACCCCGGACAGGCACGGGTCCGACGCAGCGTGGCAGACGAGGTGGGCGTTGTCCACGAGTACGACGACGTCTTGTCGGGAGAAGCGGTCCAGGGAGGGCCTGTGATGCTGTCCTGGCGCGACGTACGCTCGGCCGGGCCGAAGGCGACGCTGGGCTACAACGTGGTGGTCCACGAGTTCGCGCACGTACTCGACATGACCGACGGCGTGCCCGACGGCATCCCGTTGCTGCCCCGCGATATCGATCGCAACGCCTGGGTCGACACGCTCGGCGGCGAGTACGCGGCCTTCTGCGAGCGCGTGGACGCGGACCATGACACGGCGCTCGACCCCTACGGCGCTGAAGGCGTGGACGAATTCTTCGCAGTCGCGAGCGAATCTTTCTTCGTCGCGCCGCACACTCTCATTGCCGAACACCCTGCGCTGTACGACCTGTTGCGGCGCTACTACCGCCAGAACCCGACAACGCGGCTCGCAGGCCGCGCGCCGGAGTAGATCAGGCCGGCACGGCCTCGGCCTTGGAGCGGTCGCTCTTCTTCGGCGGCTGGATGTCGAGCGTCACCTCGCCCTGGTCGTCCACGTCCACCGACAGCCTGCCACCATCGACCAGGCGGCCGAACAGCAGTTCGTCGGCAAGAGCCCGGCGGATGGTGTCCTGGATCAGCCGCTGCATCGGCCTCGCACCCATCAGCGGGTCGAAACCCTTCTTGCCCAGGTGCTTGCGAAGCGCGTCGCTGAAGGTGACATCGACCTTCTTTTCGCCCAACTGGCTCTCGAGTTGCAGCAGGAACTTGTCGACCACGCGCAAGATGATCTCCTCATCGAGCGCACGGAAGTTCACGATCGCATCGAGCCGGTTGCGGAACTCCGGCGTGAACAGGCGCTTGATGTCGGCCATCTCATCGCCCTGCTCGCGCCTGGAGGTGAAGCCGATCGTCGCCTTGTTCATGGTCTCGGCGCCCGCGTTCGTGGTCATGATCAGGATCACGTTGCGGAAATCGGCCTTGCGCCCGTTGTTGTCCGTCAATGCGCCGTGGTCCATGACCTGCAACAGCACATTGAAGACATCCGGGTGGGCC
>CAIRBF010000435.1 GCA_903876715.1 uncultured beta proteobacterium | reverse complement strand
TAGTAGATGCCCTCGCCCGAGGCCGGCGCGACGACTCCCGCTGCGTCGCCGCAGACGAGCACGTCGCGCCCGTTGTCCCAGCGCGGCAGCGGCTTCAGCGGGATCGGTGCGCCTTCACGGCGCAGCGTCGGCGCGTTCTCCAGTCCGCAGGCCGCGCGCAGCGCGGCGGTGGCGTTGCGCAGCGAGAAGCCCTTGTCGGCGCTGCCGGTGCCGATGCTCAGCGTCGACCCGTGCGGGAAGACCCAGCCGTAGAAGTCCGGCGAGTAGCGCCCGTCGTAGACGACGTCGCAGCGCGCGCTGTCATAGCCCGGCGGCGGCTGCTCGGGGCGGCCGACGATCTCGTGGTACGCGAAGACGTAGCGCGTCTTCTCGGCCCCGGGCACAGCCTGGCGCGCGACCTCGGAGCGCGCCCCGTCGGCGCCGATGATGCAGCGCCCGCGGGCGCTGGCCAGGCCCGGCTCGCCGCCGGGATGGGCGGGACGCGTCTCGTAGTGCACGACGCTGACGCCGTCGGCGTCCCGGCCGAGCTTGTCGAAGGTGCCGGTCTGGCGCACCGCGCCGGCGGCAGCGGCGCGCGCGCGCAGGAACTCGTCGAAGACATCGCGGTCGACCATACCGACAAAGCCGCCTTCGATCGGGATGTCGACCCGTTGCTCGCTGGGGGCGACCATGCGCGCGCAGCGGATCTTGGCCACCAGCAGGTGGTCGGGGATCTCGAAGTCCTTGATCAGCCGGGGCGGGATCGCGCCGCCGCAGGGCTTGATGCGGCCGGCGCGGTCCAGCAGCAGCACCGACAGACCCTGGCGCGCCAGGTCGTGGGCGGCCGTGGCGCCGGAAGGGCCGCCGCCGACGACGATGATGTCGTAGGTGGGTGGCGCCCCTGGGGCCGTCTGGGAGGGCTGGGTGAGCGTGTTCGCGGGCTCGTTCATGGACTTTCTCCGAGCGGGGTGACCGAGGCGCGCGTGTCGGCGCCGGGAGGGACTGGCGTGGGCCCGCGCGCGGGCAGCAAGGTCGGGATGGCGATGCGGGTGGCGAGCATGGCGGCGGCCACGAAGGCCAGCGCCTCGACGGCGAAGACGCTCACATAGGCCTCTGCCTGCGAGCCGAGCAGCCAGCGCGCCAGGTCGGCGGCCGCAGTCCCGAGGACGCCGCCGAGCGCGAAGCCGATGGCTTGCGAGGCGCCCCACAAGCCCATGCGCACGCCTTCGCGGCCCGGGCCGCCGGCGCTGGCCAGCGCCATCATCGAGCCGATGGCCGCGATCGAGAAGGCGCCGTTGGCCACGCCCATCAGGAAGACATTGGCGCGCAGCGGCCAGTCCATGCCACCGAAGCGGTCGCCGATCACCAGCCCGACCAGCGCCAGGCCCGAGGCCAGGCAGCCGCCGACGATCCAGGTCCGCAGCGAACCGAAGGCCACGCCAGCGATGCGCCGGCCGGCCAGCGCGCCCAGCAGCAGGCCGGCCAGCGTGCCGCCATGCTGGATGCCCGACAGGCTGGTCGTCTCGCCCGGGGTCAGGCCGAAGCGAACGCCGGCGAAGGGCTCGAGGATCAGGTCCTGCGTGCTGTAGGCGATCATCGAGACGAAGACGAAGACCGTGAAGCGCCGCGCGTCGGCGTCGGCCCAGGCCTGGGTGAGCGCGGTGCCGAACCGCATGGGCGTGTCCGGCGGCGCGGCGGCGCCGTCGCGTTCCACGCCCCACAGCGCCAGGAGCGCGAGCGTGAGACCGAGCGCCGACACCGTGCCTGAGACCAGCACCAGACGCTCTGGCGTGTAGGGATCGAGGAAGCGCCCGGCGGTGCCTGCCGTCACGGCGAAGCCGACGATCATCATGATCCAGACCACGGCCGCGGCGGCGGCGCGCCGGTCGGCCGGGACCTGCTTGGCCAACAGCACCAGCAGCGAGGTGCCTGCGGCGCTGACCCCGGCGCCGACGCAGGCATAGCCGACGACCGCCAGCGCGAGCCCGGCGGAGCGGTCGCTGTCCATCCAGGCGGTGGCCACGGCGGCGAGGAAGCCGCCGAGCGCGAGCACCGCCATGCCGCCGGCGATCCATGGGGTTCGCCGGCCGCCGACGTCCGAGCCGAAACCCATGCGCGGGCGCGTGAGCTGCACCGCGTGGTGCAGGCCGACTAGCAGCCCAGGCACGAGCGCCGGCAGCAGCAGTTCCACCGCCATCACGCGGTTCAGTGTCGAGGTCGTCAGCACGACGATGGCGCCGAGGGCCATCTGCACCAGGGCCAGACGCAGCACACCGAGCCAGCTCACGGAGCAGCCCTCCCAGGGCCACGCACGCGCGCTCGGTGGGTGCGCGGCTTCATGCCTGGCCCCGCAGCGCGAAGGCGCTCACCAGCATGCCGGCGACGTACAGCATCACACCCAGGCCGCTGAACCACACCGCGCGCGCCACCGGCGCGGCCACGAAGCGCCGCATCAGCACGAGCTGGGCGGCCAGCAGGGCCGCGACCGCGAGTGCATGCAGCGGGCGATCCCAGTGCGCCAGAAGCGCGATCACGACGGCCTGCGACAGCGCCATCGTGACGCAGGCCGACATCGCGGCGCCGCGCGGGCCGAGCTGCACCGGCAGCGAGGCGATGCCCATGCGCCGGTCGCCCTCGATGGACTTGAAGTCGTTCAGCGTCATGATCCCGTGCGCGCCCAGGCTGTACAGCCCGGCCAGCAGCAGCGAGGGCCCCGGCGGCATGCCGCCGCCCGCCATCACGGCCGCACCGGTGACCCAGGCCAGGCCCTCGTAGCAAATGCCGCAGGCCAGATTGCCCCACCAGCCGTTGCGCTTCAGGCGCAGCGGCGGAGCGCTGTAGGCCCAGGCCAGCACCAGGCCGACGACGGCGGCGCCGAACCCCCAGGGGCCGAGCGCGAGCGACAGCAGCAGGGACAGCCCGGTCCAGATCAGCGCGACGTAGAGGCCCCAACGGCCCGGCATCCGGCCTGACGGGATCGGGCGCTGGGGCTCGTTGATGGCGTCCACATGGCGGTCGAACCAGTCATTGACGGCCTGGCTGGTCGCACACACGAAAGGGCCGGCGAGCAGGATGCCGGCCAGCACCAGCCCCCAGTGGCCTTCCAGCGGACGTCCCGAAGCGACGACGCCGCAGCCGAAGGCCCACATCGGTGGGAACCAGGTGATGGGTTTGAGCAGCTCGGCCACAGCCGAGGGCTGCGGGTAGGCTGTGACGGGCAGGGCGACAGGAGCCATGGCTTCATCCTGCCCTTGACACGTCAGATAGTCAACCTAAATTTACACAACCCGGCTACGTCTGCAGGCGCGCGTTCGGCGTACCGCCCTTGGTGCCGCTGCTGCTGCTGCCGCCGCCGCCGCCACTACCACCCGACGGACCGCTGCGATCCTCTTCGAGCTCCGACGCGGCCCCGCCGGCCAGGCCGAACCGGTTGAGCTTGACGTACAGGCTCTGGCGCGACAGCCCCAGCAACTGCGCGGCCGAGGCGCGGTTGCCCTGGGTCATCTGCAGCGCCGCTTCGATGCACAACTGCTCGATCAGGTCGGTGGTCTCGCTGACGATGTCCTTCAGCGGCACGCGGCCGACGAGTTCCGTGAGCTCGCCCACCGAGCGCGAGACACGGTCCGGCGCACGCTCCTCGCCTTGCAGGCGCCGACTGACGTCGCGGATCGAGAACGCCAGCCGCAGCATGTCCGGCAGCGCCAGGACGGAGGCGGAGATCTCGACGTCGATCGCGGCGCCGAACTCGCCGCGCAGCGTCGTCGTGAACAGGCCGACCGAGCCGCGCTGGCGCAGGTTGGTGACGAGCACGCTGAGTTCGACGCCGGTGCGGCCGAGCCAGCGGTCGAGCAGCTCGCCGCGTGCCTGCTCCTCGGCGCTGAGCTGGGCCATCAGCGCGAAGGCCCGGTTCACGGCGATGATGCGACCCTGGGCGTCGGTGTAGACGAGCGCGTCGGCCGACTGGCTGAAATGCACCGCGTGCAGGCTGGCCAGCGACGAAGACTCGCCGGCGGTCGCGCGCATCGGCGCATCGAGCAGCAACCGCACGAGCAGGAAGGGCAGCTGGTCTTGGCGGAACAGTGTGGCCGACACCGTCACCGGCGTCGTGCCGTCGGCCAAGAGCAGGCGCACGGCGTCGCGCTTGCCGACCGTGCGCGTGGCCGCCAGCAGGTTTTGCAGGGCCTCGGCCGAGCCTTCGGCGAACAAGGCCGGCAGACTGGCGCCGGCCAGAGGCGTACGGGTACGGCCCGGCAGGCTCTCGGCGGCGGGGTTGGACTCGACCACGCGTTGGCTCTGCCCGTCGACGAGCAGCAAGGGCTCGTGGCTCGTGTGCAGCAGGTGGCGGTAGCGGGTGTCGGCCTCGCGGTAGCGCCAGTAGTCGCGCTCCATGGTCTGCTGCGCCTCGACCAGGCGGCGCTGCAGCGACGCCATCGGCTGCAGGTCGCGGCCGAAGGCGATGGTAGCCACCGGCCCGGTGTCGGCGCCCTGCGCGGACACCGTCATGTACAGCATGGGGACGTCTTCGCCGCCGGTCACCGGGTGGTTCACCTGGCGCCAGCGCGCCGGCTGACCGGCGTGGGCGTCGGCCAGGCTGGCCTCGATCTTCGCCCGCGTCTCGGATGTGACGGTGTCGATCCAGGCCCGGCCGCGCCACGCGCCGGTGTCGAGGCGGCCGAGAGTGCTGGCGTGCGCAGCGACGTCAACAACGACGCCTGCGCGATCGAGCAGCACGATCAGGTCGCTCGTCGAGTCGACCAGGCTGGCCGCGGTGGCCGGGTCGATCGCATAGGCGGCAGGTCTGTGGCCCATCAGATGGCTGCCCTCGCGTGGAGTCGGCAGCCCTCGGCTGTCGGCAGGCGCGATGCGCCGCCGTGGCTCGCGCCGGGCGGGGAGGGTTGCACGAAGTGTCGGGTGGACAAGAGAACCTCGGTGGTGAAATGAAGGTCAGTGCGTGCCGCCTGCGCCATGCTGAACATCCGCATTTTGCTGCCGCTCAGCGATCAGGTCCGCGGTGAGCCCGGGGGCTGACGCGGCGTCGGCATGCAGGTCGACGCCCATCTCGCGGTGCAAAGCGGGGTCGTTCGTGAACACCGGACCGCCGACCAGCACCACCAGTGCAGGATTCCGGGAGGCCTGTCGCATCGCCGCAACGCAGTCCTTGAGCCAAGGCAGGCGCATCTGGCTGCCCACTGAAAGCCCGACCGCATCGAACCACTCGTCGCGCACGCGCTGCACGGGGTCTTCGACCGCGCCGGCAACGCCGCCCACGACGTCCCAGCCGTCGCGGCGGAAGAATTCCGCGACCACGGCCAAACCCAGCAGGTGCGCCTCGTTCGGCGGTTGTGCCAGCAGCACGCGGTAGGCGCCTGGACGCGGGCCGACCTCACTGCCGAAGACCGGGCTCAAGCGGTGCAGTTCCTGGTGCAGCCTGCCTGTGGCCACCGTCACGGCGACGAAGTCGCTGCAGTCATCGCTCCACTGCTGGCCGATGCGCCGGGCGCAGGCGACGAAGACGTCGAGCACGACCGACTCGGCCGACAGCCCGCGCGCGACCATCCTGTCGACAGCCGCAGCGATGCCGGCGACGTCATCGACGAGCAGGCGGGCGAAGAAGTCGTCGACCTCGGCCACGCTCGGGCGCATGAGCGGGATCTCCTGCTCGTGCTCGTGCGTCTTCAGCAAGCGCGGGATGATCTTTTCCTCCAGCGCGGTGAACAGGTGCGACGTGCGCGCCAGGCGGTCGAAGCCCGGCACCTGGTCGATCTGGGGCACGTGGGTGGGTCCCCGTGCGCCCGGCTGGGGCCGAGCGCGCGTGGCCGGCCATGCGGTGCTGGCGCTGTCATGGACGTGCTGGTCGGGCAGCGCCTGGCGCATGAGCACCGGCGGCGTGGCCGAGGCGCTGAGCGCGCTGACCGACAGCGAGCCCGTGGACGCATCGTCGCGTGCCTGGTCCGTACCGCCCTCCCCGGCGGCACGTTCGCGCGACTTCCGGCGAATCTTGTCTCCGCTGTACACCTCGCCCTCCGCTGCAACAGCAGCCGGGCTGCTCCCCCCGGAGCAACCCGGCCGCGCGTGTGACGACCGATGGTGCGCGACCTGGATTGGCGCGCAGCGTGGTCGTTCTGGCCTGTCCCTGAACCCGCACCGTCGACGACCCGGTGCCGGTTTGTCCTGGACGGACCCACCGGCCGAGCCGTTTGACGGCACCTGCGGCCATGATCCGAGGGAATTCCTGGGATGTCAAGATAATTTGACGTCTCATATGATTGACACTTGTCCCGGGAAGACCTACTCTGAGCCCTGAGCAGCCGTCGGTCCCGGACCGGCGTCGCCGCCGCACCGAAAGAAAACACCGTCAATGTCCTCCAACGCGTCGACTGTCCCGCCCCTGTACACGCCAGAGCAACGCCGGCGCCGCGACGCCACGCGCTGGACGCTCGTGCAGGGGCTGCTGGCGCCGTTCCAGTTCCTCGTCTTCGCGGTCAGCCTGGCGCTGGTGTTGCGCTACTTGGCCACCGGTGAGGGCTATGCCTGGGCCACGGCTTCGGTCGTCTTCAAGACGGTGGTCCTCTACACCATCATGGTCACCGGCTGCATCTGGGAGAAGGTCGTCTTCGACGTCTGGCTGTTCGCGCCGGTCTTCTTCTGGGAGGACGTCTTCAGCATGCTCGTGCTGGCGCTGCACACGGGGTATCTGGTGGCGCTGTGGCAGGGCACGCTCGCACCCGCCGGGCTGATGCTGCTGGCGCTGGCGGCCTACGCCGCCTATGTGATCAATGCGCTGCAGTTCGTGCTCAAGCTGCGTGCCGCGCGCCTGCAGGCGCAGGCAGAAGACCGCTCGCGCGCCCCTGTCACGGGTGCCGGCGACGTCGCCACGGTGGAGGGGGCGCGATGACCGCGGCCTGTCCAGGAATCGGCCGCAGGAGGGCCTGCTGATGAGTCTTCCGGGTTCAATGCTGTTCCGGCGCGGCCCGCTGCCCGGGCCGGTCATCCCCCTGCAGCCGGAGGCACCCGCGCCCGCGGCCGACGGCGGCTGCGCCAGCGCGCCCGTGTTGCGCGAGCGCGGCCAACGCGAGGTCTTCTGCGGGCTGACCGGCATCGTCTGGCTGCACCGCAAGATCCAGGACGCCTTCTTCCTCGTCGTCGGCTCGCGCACCTGCGCCCACCTGATCCAGTCCGCCGCCGGGGTGATGATCTTCGCCGAGCCGCGGTTCGCCACAGCGATCCTCGACGAACGTGACCTCGCCGGCCTGGCCGACGCGAACGACGAACTCGACCGCGTGGTGCAGCGCCTGCTCGAGCGCCGGCCCGACATCCGCACGCTCTTCCTCGTCGGCTCCTGCCCGTCGGAGGTGATCAAGCTCGACCTCTCGCGTGCCGCCGAGCGCCTGTCGCGCCAGTTCCTGCCGCGCGTGCGCGTGCTGAACTATTCCGGCAGCGGCATCGAGACCACGTTCACCCAGGGCGAGGACGCCTGTCTGGCCGCGCTGGTGCCCACGCTGCCCAGCGCCGCGGCTGCCGCCCCGGCGGCTGCCTCCTCGCTGCTGGTCGTGGGTACCCTGCCCGACGTGGTTGAGGACCAGCTTGCCGGCCTGCTCGAGCGTATCGGTGTGCCGCGCGTGGACTTCCTGCCGGCGCGGCGCAGCAGCGCCGCGCCGGCCATCGGCCCGGGCACGCGCGTGCTGCTGGCCCAGCCCTTCGTCGGCGAGACGGTGCGACTGCTCGAGGAGCGCGGCGCACGGCGCCTGGAGGCGCCGTTTCCGATCGGCATCGAGGGCACGACCGCCTGGCTCGAGGCCGCGGCCGCGGCCTTCGGCATCGGCCGCGGCGTGGTCGCCGAGGTCACCGCCAGCGCCCGGGCCCGCGCCCAGCGCGCGCTCGAGCGCCAGCGCGAGGTGCTGGAGGGCCGCAGCATCTTCTTCTTCCCCGACTCGCAGCTCGAGTTGCCGATCGCGCGTTTTCTGGCGCGCGAGCTCGGCATGCGGCTGACCGAGGTCGGCACGCCCTACCTGCATCGCGAGCACCAGGCGCAGGAACTGGCCTGGTTGCCTGCCGGCACCCGTCTGAGCGAAGGCCAGGACGTCGAGCGTCAGCTCGACCGCTGCCGCGCCGACCGCCCCGACCTGACGGTCTGCGGCCTCGGGCTGGCCAACCCGCTCGAAGCCGAGGGCCTGACCACCAAGTGGGCGATCGAGCTCGTGTTCTCCCCCATCCACGGCTACGAGCAGGCCGGCGACCTCGCCGAGCTGTTCGCGCGCCCGTTGCGGCGCCGCGCGCTGCTGGCCGTCTGAGGAGCCGCTGCGATGCAACTGACGCTCTGGACCTACGAAGGCCCGCCGCACGTCGGGGCGATGCGCGTCGCCACGGCACTGCGCGACGTGCACTATGTGCTGCACGCCCCGCAGGGCGATACCTACGCCGACCTGCTGTTCACGATGATCGAGCGGCGTGACCGCCGCCCGCCGGTGACCTACACCACCTTCCAGGCCCGCGACCTGGGCGGCGACACGGCCGAGCTGTTCAAGAACGCGGCGCGCGAGGCCTTCGAGCGTTTCCGGCCACAGGCGCTGCTGGTGGGCTCGTCCTGCACGGCCGAGCTGATCCAGGACGACCCCGGCGGCCTGGCACAGGCGCTGCAGCTGCCCGTGCCAGTGGTGCCGCTGGAGCTGCCGGCCTACCAGCGCAAGGAGAACTGGGGCGCCTCAGAAACCTTCTACCAGCTCGTGCGCGCCCTGGCTGGCAAGCGGCGCGAGGGCTCCGAGGCTGCCGCGGCTGCCGCGCCGACGCCGCGCCGGCCGCGCTGCAACCTGCTCGGCCCGATGGCCCTGGGCTTCCGGCACCGCGACGACGTGACCGAGATCACGCGGCTGCTTGCCACGCTGGGCATCGATGTGCACGTCACCGCGCCGCTGGACGCCACCGCGGCCGACATTGCGCGCCTGCCGGAGGCCGACTTCAACGTCGTGCTCTACCCCGAGCTCGGCCTGCAGGCCGCGCAGTGGCTGCAGCGCCACCACGGGCAGCCCTTCAGCCGCACGGTGCCCATCGGCGTGGGCGCGACGCGTGACTTCGTGGCCGAGGTCGCCCGCCTGGCCGGGGTCGACCCTGCGCCCGCGCTCGCGGCTGCGCCCTCGCGCTCACCCTGGTACGCGCGCTCGGTGGACTCCACCTACCTGACCGACAAGCGCGTGTTCGTCTTCGGCGACGCCACGCATGCGGTGGCCGCGGCGCGCATGGCCGCGCAGGAGCTGGGTTTTCGCGTCGTTGGCATCGGCACCTACAGCCGCGAGTTCGCGCGCGAGATCCGCGAGGCCGCGAAGCTTTATGACGTCGAGCCGCTGATCAGCGACGACTACCTCGAGGTCGAGGCCCGCATCGCCGAGTTGCAGCCCGAGCTCGTGCTCGGCACGCAGATGGAGCGCCACATCGCCAAGCGGCTGAAGTTGCCGTGCGCGGTGATCTCGGCGCCGGTGCACGTGCAGGACTTCCCGGCGCGCTACTCGCCGCAGATGGGCTTCGAGGGCGCCAACGTGCTCTTCGATACCTGGGTCCACCCGCTGATGATGGGCCTGGAGGAACACCTGCTGACGATGTTCCGAGAGGACTTCGAGTTCCACGACGGCGCCGCGGCCTCGCACCTGTCGCACGCCGGCGGGCCGGCGCCACGCCCGGCGCCGCAATTGCCCGAGGGCGCGTTCCGCATCGAGGCCGCGGCCCCGCCGGCCGCGGTGGAGGCGCTGCTCGACGCCGCCCCGCCGCCCACGGCGCCGGCCGATCCCGGTGCGACCACCTGGACCCCAGACGCGCAGAAGGAGTTGCAGAAGATCCCCTTCTTCGTGCGCGGCAAGGCCCGCCGCAACACCGAGCGCTTCGCCGCCGAGCGCGGCATGCACACCATCACCGTCGAGACCCTGTATGACGCAAAGGCGCACTTCGGTCGCTGACCTCGGCCTGGGCTTCCTGCCCGGCTCGGCGCAGTCCGCCGCCACGCCCGCGCGTGCCGCGGCGGCGGTGCCGATGCGACTGGTCATCGTCACGATGGACACCCACCTGGCCAGCCCGCTGGCGCGCGCGCGCGCCGTGCTCGCCGCCGACTATCCCGGCCTGGTGGTGACGATGCACGCCGCCTCGGAGTTCGCCGGCGAGCCGGAGGCCACGGCGCGCTGCCGCGCGGACATCGCGCGCGCCGACATCGTGATCGCGGGCATGCTTTTCCTGGAAGACCACTTCCAGCCCGTGCTCGACGCGCTGCAGGCGCGGCGCGAGCACTGTGACGCGATGCTGTGCATCGCCTCCGCCAGCGAGGTCGTCAAGCTCACGCGCGCCGGCAACTTCGACATGTCGCGCCCGGCCAGCGGCCCCATGGCGCTGCTCAAGCGGCTGCGCGGCAAGGCCAAGGACGAGCAGGGCAAGCCCGCCACTGGCGGCGCGGCGCAGATGAAGATGTTGCGCCGTCTGCCGCAGATGCTGCGCTTCATCCCCGGCACGGCCCAGGACGTGCGGGCCTGGTTCCTGACCATGCAGTACTGGCTCGGCGGCTCCGACGAGAACGTGCTGAACATGGTGCGCTACCTGGTCGACCGCTACGCCGACGGGCCGCGCCGCGTGCTGCGCGGGCGCGTCAAGGTCGCGGCGCCGGTGGACCACCCCGAGGTCGGTGTCTACCATCCGCGCTTGCCCGGGCGCTTGGGCGAGGACGCGGCCGCGCTGCCGCCGCCGGCCCGTGCGCCGCTGCCCGGGGCCGGGGGCACGGTGGGGCTGCTGCTGTTGCGCTCCTACCTGCTGGCCGGCAATGCGCGCCACTACGACGGCGTGATCGCCGCGCTCGAGGCGCGTGGCCTGCGCGTGCTGCCGGTCTTCGCCGCCGGTCTGGACGCCCGCCCCGCGATCGAACGCTACTTCCTGCGTCAGGGACGCGCCGTCGTCGACGCCGTCGTGTCCTTGACCGGCTTCTCGCTCGTCGGCGGGCCGGCCTACAACGATGCGCACGCGGCCGAGGAAGTGCTCGCGCAACTGGACGTGCCCTATGTCGCGGCGCACCCGGTGGAGTTTCAGACCCTGGAGCAGTGGGGGGGGTCCGAGCGCGGGCTGATGCCGGTGGAGAGCACCATCATGGTGGCGATCCCCGAACTCGACGGCGCCACCGGGCCCACCGTGTTCGGCGGCCGGCCAGGCGCGCCGGGCGTGGCCTGCAAGGGCTGTCACCACGGTTGCACCTTCGATGCCGAGCCCACGGCGGCCGGTGTCAGCGCGACCGCGCGCCAGGACATGAGTTCCTGTCCCGAGCGTGCGCAGATGCTGGCCGCGCGCGTGGACAAGCTGATCGCGCTGCGCCGCGGCGAACGTGCGCACCGCAAGGTTGCACTCGTCGTCTTCAACTTCCCACCCAACGCCGGCAACATCGGCAGCGCCGCCTACCTCTCGGTCTTCGAGTCGGTCTTTCACACGCTCGTGGCGATGCGGGCCCAGGGCTACACGGTGGAGGTGCCGCCGAGCGTGGACGCGCTGCGCGAGTCGCTGCTGCAAGGCAATGCCGCCCAGCACGGGGCGGATGCGAACGTGCACACCCTCATCCCCGCGGCCGAGCATGTGCGGCGCGAGCGCTGGCTCAAGGAGATCGAGGCCCAGTGGGGCCCGGCACCGGGGCGTCAGCTCAGCAACGGGCGCGCGATCCTCGTGCTCGGCCGCCAGTTCGGCAACGTGCTCGTGGCCGTCCAGCCGGGTTTCGGCTACGAGGGCGACCCGATGCGCCTGCTGTTCGAGAAAGGGCTCGCGCCGACACACGCCTTCTCGGCCTTCTACCGTTACCTGCGCGAGGACTTCGGTGCGCACGCGGTGCTGCACTTCGGCACCCATGGCGCGCTCGAGTTCATGCCGGGCAAGCAGAGCGGCATGTCCGGCGCCTGCTGGCCCGACCGCCTGATCGGCGACCTCCCCAACGTCTACCTCTACGCTGGCAACAACCCGTCCGAGGGCGCGATCGCCAAGCGCCGCACCAACGCCACCCTCGTGAGCTACCTCACGCCGCCGGTGGCGCAGGCCGGGCTGTACCGTGGCCTCGTCGACCTGAAATCCACTCTGGACCGCCTGCGCGGCCTCGTGCCGGGCGCGCCCGAGCGCGGCGAGCTCGCCGGTCTGCTGCAGGGGCAGGCGGCGCAGCTGGAACTGGCTGCGGCCGAACCCGTCTGGGATGCGTCCTCGCCGGACTTCGATGCCCAGGTCGCGCGCCTGGCCGCCGAGGTGCTGGAACTCGAGTACACGCTGATCCCGCACGGCCTGCACGTCACCGGCCGCGCGCCGAGCGAGGCCGAGCGCGTGGACATGCTGCTGGCGATGGCCGAAGCCGCCCACGGAATGGCGCCCGCGCGCGCCGCCGTCGCGGCCCTGGTGGCTGGTGCGAGCCCCGAGCGTGCCCTCGCCCAGGCCGGAACAGCCGGGGACGCACAGGCGCTGGCCAGCCTGCGCGAACTCGCCGCGAGCGACCGCCACCTCGCCCAGGACACCGAGGTTGCGGGCCTGCTGCGCGCCCTCGACGGCCGCTATGTCCGCCCCGCCCCCGGCGGCGACATCCTGCGCACGCCAGCCGTGCTGCCCACCGGCCGCAACCTGCACGGCTTCGACCCCTTCCGCATCCCCAGCGCCTACGCCATCCAGGACGGCGCGAAGCAGGCGCAGCGCCTGCTCGACCGCCACCGTGCCGACGGTCACCCGCTGCCGGAGTCGGTGGCGCTGGTGCTGTGGGGCAGTGACAACCTGAAGAACGAGGGTGCGCCCATCGGACAGGCGCTGGCGCTGATGGGTGCGCTGCCGCGCTTCGACAGCTACGGCCGCGTCGCCGGCGCGACCCTGATCCCGCTGGAGCAGCTCGGCCGTCCGCGCATCGATGTCGTCGTCACGCTGTCGGGCATCTTCCGCGACCTGATGCCGCTGCAGATCCGCGTGCTGGCCGAGGCGGCCTGGCTGTGCGCGAGTGCCGACGAGCCGCCGCAGAGCAACTACGTGCGCAAGCACGCGCTGGCCTACCAGCAGGAGCACGGCTGCACGCTCGAGGTCGCGTCGCTGCGGGTCTATGGCAATGCCGAGGGCGCCTACGGCGCGAACGTCAACAACCTCATCGAGAGCGGGCGCTGGGATGACGAGGACGAACTCGCCGAAACCTTCTCGCGCCGCAAGGGCCACGCCTACGGGCGCAGCGGCCGGCCGGTGCAGCAGACGGCGCTGCTCAAGAGCGTGCTCGCCGATGTGGAGCTCACTTACCAGAACCTCGATTCCGTCGAGCTCGGCGTGACCACGGTGGACAACTACTTCGACACCCTGGGTGGCATCACGCAGGCCGTCAAGCGGGCGCGCGGCGCCGGCGGGGGCCATGGCGGCATGCCGCCGCCGGTCTACATCGGCGACCAGACGCGCGGGGAGGGCACGGTGCGATCGCTGCGCGAGCAGGTCGCGCTCGAGACGCGCACGCGCATGCTCAATCCGAAGTGGTACGAGGGCATGCTCGAACACGGCTACGAGGGCGTGCGCCAGATCGAGGTCCACATCACCAACACCATGGGCTGGTCGGCAACGACCGGCCAGGTCCAGCCCTGGGTCTACCAGCAGCTGACCGAGACCTTCATGCTGGACGCGCAGATGCGCGAGCGCCTGGCCAGGCTCAACCCCACGGCCTCGGCGCGTGTGGCCAACCGCCTGATCGAAGCCTGCGAGCGCCAGTACTGGCAGCCCGACGAGGCCACGCTGCAGGCCCTGCGCCAGGCCGGCGACGAGTTGGAGGACCGCCTGGAAGGCGTGACAGAGAGGAGCACTGCATGAACATCGCCACCGTTCCATTCAAGAGCATCGGCCGAGGAGGGCGCCCAGACGGCGAGGGCTCGGTCCAGGTCCAGCTGGACCCGACCGTGAAGATCGGCACGGCCAAGGTCTTCGCCGTCTACGGCAAGGGGGGCATCGGCAAGAGCACGACCTCCTCCAACCTGAGCGTGGCCTTCTCCAAGCTGGGCAAGCGCGTGCTGCAGATCGGCTGCGACCCCAAGCACGACAGCACCTTCACGCTCACGAAGAAGATGATGCCCACCGTGATCGACGTGCTCGAGACGGTGGATTTCCATGCCGAGGAGTTGCGCCCCGAGGACTTCGTCTTCGAGGGCTACAACGGCGTGATGTGTGTCGAGGC
>CAIRBF010000434.1 GCA_903876715.1 uncultured beta proteobacterium | reverse complement strand
TCTCGGTGACGCACGCGTTCCGCGAGACGCTGATCAAGCGCGGCATCGACGGCACCAAGATCGACGTCGTCACCAACGGCGTGGACGTGTCGCGCTTCTCGCCCCGGCCCAAGGACACCGCACTCGAGGCTGAACTGGGCTGGCAGGGCTGCTTCGTGGCGGGTTACATCGGCACCCACGGCATGGCGCACGGGCTGGAGACGTTGCTGGAGGCGATGCAGGTGCTGGCCACGCACCCAGAGGGCCGCACTGTGCGGCTGCTGATGCTGGGCGACGGCGCGCGCAAGGCGGCGCTGCAGGAGCAGGCCCAGCGCCTGGGGCTGGACAACGTGCGCTTCGTCGACACCGTGCCCAAGGGCGAGGTGGCGCGGTACTGGTCGCTGCTGGACGTGTCCATCATCCACCTGAAGCGCACCGAACTGTTCACCACGGTGATCCCGTCCAAGTTGTTCGAGTGCATGGGCATGGGCATCCCGGTGCTGCACGGCGTGGCCGGTGAGTCGGCCGACATCGTCCGCCGCGAGGGCGTGGGCATCGCCTTCGAGCCTGAGAACGTGCAGGCCCTGGTGGAGGGGCTGCTGCGGCTGAAGACCGACGCCGTGCTGCGGACGCAGCTGGCCCAGGCGGGCCCGGCGGCGGCCGGAAACTACGACCGCGGCGAACTGGCGCTGCGGATGCTGGGTGTGCTGAAGAATCCATGAAAGTGCTACTCCGACCATTGCAAGCAGTGCCGGCTGTATGGATGCCGCTGCAGTCAATCGCCTACGCACAAGGCCTCAATGCAACCGGCGTGGTGGGCGGCCTTTCGATCCCGCAAGCGCACGCGCTGGGCAACGGCGCCCTGGCCTTCGGTCTGGGCAACCCGCTCGAGCCGCAGTCGGTTTCGCAGTCGGCGCGCAGTGTGTCGCACGTGCTGGGTGTCGGCCTGGCTCCCGGTCTCGATCTGCCGAGCACGACGCCCGTCAGGCGCTGGTCGGCGGGCGCTGGCCGGCGCGCGCTTCAGCGTCACGGCGCACCGCACGTTCGAGCGCGGGGCGATGCCGGGCCACAGTGGCGCACGGGGCTGCGCACCCGCTTCACCGACGCGCAATCCGAGGGCGCCAACTGGGTGGAGCCCGGCCTGGTGCGCGACTTCGCCCCCGCCTGGGACGTCGAGCGCCACAGCCTGGACAGCGGCCGCCACGGCCCGGGCTACGTGGGCCGGCACCTGCCCCGCCTGCGCGAAGCCTGGCTGGCGCTGCGGCCGGACGGGCCTTGAAGAGCAGGACGCCGGGTGGCGCTTGCTGCTTGCGGCGCACGTGTTCAGCGGGGCACGGCCCAACGCTCAGAGGTCATCGCCGAGCCCTTGGCGCCACCTCGTCGAGTTCCAGAGCAACGCCGACGCCTGGATGGCGCTGCGGATCATGGTCTATGCGGCGCTGCTGTACCCGGACCTGATCAAGGCCGGTGAGGTTGCGGCGCCGGGGCGGCTACCCGCGGTGTTCCGGATCGTCATCTGCAACGGTGAACCGGCCTGATCGGCCCGGCGGGACGTGGCGGAGTTGGGGCCCGTTCGGGCTGAGCCTGTCGAAGCCCTGCCGGGCGCTTCGACAGGCTCAGCGCGAACGGTGGTCACAGCGCGAACGGTGGTTACAGCGCGAACGGTGGTCGCAGCGCCGGACAATACGGTTTCGGACATGATCGAGATCGAGTGTGCACCTGACCCTGATCAGGTAGAACGCATCGTCGACCGCTTGGCCAAACGCTTGGCCGGGCCTCAGAATGCCGAGCTGCGCCGCGTGTTGATTGACTTTCTGCCCGGCGCCGCCGCGCTGGACAAGGCTGGGCGGGCGATGAACAAGGAACTGCACCAAGTGGTGCGCGATGCGGCCAGCGGCAAGAAGTTCGTGGACTTGCTGGTGCGGGTGACGGGCCGGGATGCGGCCGAGCGCCTGCTGTACGTGCACGTGGAAGTGCAGACGCAGCGTGACGAGGCATTTGCCAGCCGGATGTTCACCCACCACCACCGGCTGATCGACCGCTGGGGCCAGGCGGTGGCTCGAAGAGAAGCTCGAAGGGAAGCTGGATACCCTGGCCCGGCTGCTGACCCGCCGCTTCGGCACGCTGCCCGAGTGGGTGGCCGAAAGGCTGAGTGAAGGCACGCTCGAGCAACTGGATACCTGGTTCGACCGCGGCCTTGACGCCGCCACCTTGGCGGAGGTGTTCGGCGGGCACTGAGCAGGTCACGATCGACGCCGACCGCACAGCCGGCTCAGTTGGCCGGCTGGGAATGACAAGCAGGGGCGTCACGCCCATCATCACCACCATGCCCGGCCTCAAGGCCGAAGGTCTCGCGGGGCCGCTTGCGGTTGTGCGGTGGTGTTCACCACCGCCATGGGGTGGTGGCATGCACCTCGCCCTGACGCTGACCGCACGGTTCGGCCCCTTGCCGTCGTGGTGCCTGCATGCACTGCGCCGTGCGGATGCCGCAGAGCTCCGCCAATTGAGATCCCGCGTCTCCTTCTTTGATGGCAATAGATGCGACAAGTGGCACCGCCAGTGCGACACTGCTTCTATCTGATCGCTCCAGGAGGCCTCCATGTCCGAACGTATCAACGCGCGGTTGTCGCAACCTTTGGCTGCATTCGTGGAGCGAATGGTCGGTCAGGCAGGTCTTTACGAAACGCCCAGTGAATACGTGCGCGACCTGATCCGACGCGACATGGAACGTCGTGAAGGCCAGTTTGTGCAGGACGCCATCCTCGCCGGTTACCAAGACTTGGCGGCAGGCCGCGTCTTTGAGTCCAGCGGTGACTTCAAGGCCGACATGGCGGCGCTCGATCGCAAGGAAGCTGATGGCTGGAGATGACGTGCCATCGCCAGGCACCTTCCTGCTGACCCGCAATGCAGCGCTGGATTTGCGCCGTATCCACACGCGGTCGCGCCGTGAATGGGGCGAAGTCGTTGCCGACCAGTACCTTGCTGATCTGTACGGGGTGATGGGTACGGCCGCCACCAATCCGGAAGGGGGGCGCTTGCGGCAGCACCGTTCGGCGCCGTTTCTGATGGTTCCTGCGCGGCAGCACTTCCTGATCTACGACATCGTGCCGCAAGGCATCGTGGTGCTTACGGTTCAACATCAGGTGCGCGACATCGAATCCCTGATCGCAGAACTTGGTCGGAACTTCCACGCCGAAGTTGAGAGGCTGAAGCGGCAAGCCTGATGGCACTTGGTAACCGCTATGGTGGCTGCATGCACTGCGCCGTGCGGATGCCGCAGAGCTTGCAGCCATCACGCTGCGGATTCTGGACGCGCAGTGCGCGGTGGAGGTGTTCAGCGGCGGGGTGAGTTGGTCAAGACGGCGGAGGTGAAGCCGCCTCGACGATCAGGCCAGTCGGCTACCGTCGGCATCTCGGGTTCTTCCGAGCGTTGGAGCCAGTCTGGCCATCTACCGGCAGTCTTCCCGATCGTCATCTACAACGGCGAGGCGGCGTGGGCGGCGCCGCGCGATGTGGCCGAGTTGCTCGAGCCGCTGCCCGGCGGGCTGACCGCTGGCCTGCCGGCGGCGGTTGTTTGCGGACGCTTACGTTTACGCTTGCGCTGCGCACGGTCAACGCAGCAGAGCTTTCGGCTATCAAGTTGCGCATGCTGGAAGCGCAGTGCGCGGTGGCAATGTTCAGCGGCAGTGGGTGCCGATGTCGAGCGTACGGCGTGCCGCGTCGCAGCCCGGTGGCTCGGTCCCCCTTGGGACTGGAACCCAAGCCACACGCATGGCACTGGGCGTCAACGACATCGCAGGCGGGGCCACGATGTTCCGCGCTGCCTATGGCGTGATCACCCAGCCCTGGGGCCCCTGGAGCGTGACGCTCGGGGTGGGCAAGGGGCGTGAAACGCCCCTGCCCGGCACGCGCCAGCCGCTGGACGGCGTCTTCGGCGGCGTGGACTACCGGCTGCCTGCCGGGCTGCTGCCCGGCAGCCTGACGCTTTCTGCCGAGCACGACGCCCGCCAGGCGCTGGCCGGCGCGCGCTGGACCTCGCCTGCGCTGCCGGCACTGGCCGGCGCGCGCTTCAGCGTCACGGCGCACCGCACGTTCGAGCGCGGGGCGATGCCGGGCCGCACGGCCATGGGCTTCTTCCTGACCCTGCCGTTTGGGGAGCATGTGGCCGCTGCGGGGGGCACTGAGGCGGCGCCCTCCAGCGCGGCGACGGCGCCCGCAACAGCGCCCTCCCCCGCCGCTGAAAGCGAGCCCGCCCGCCTGGGCCGGTTGCAGGCTGCGCTGGTGGCGCTGGGGCTGGAGCGGGTGCGCGTGGGCCAGATGGCACGGGATTGGGTGGTGGAGTACCAGAACCACCGCTACGGGCGCCACGAGCTGGACGCCGCGGGTTTGGTGCTGGGGATGGCGGCACAGGCGGCCCCGCCGGAGGTGGAGCGCATCGTGCTGAGCGCGCTCAAGGCCGGGCAGCCGGTGATGACGCTCAGCGTCTCGGCACAGGCGTGGCGCGATTTCGTGCGCGACGGCGGGGCTGGGGGCGCGTTGCAGGCGTCGCTGCAGGTGCAGCGCGGCCGGGGTCTGGATGCGCGGCTTGTGGACTGGCTGTCCGACACGCCGGGCCCCGCCACCCTGCTGCAGTTGCGGATGACGCCGCACCTGGCCTACACCGTGGGCACGGAGCTGGGCGCGTTCGACCACTCGCTGGCGCTGCGGGTGGCGGCCACCGTGCCGCTGTGGCAGGGCGCGCAGGTCGTCGCCAACGTGCAGCAGCGGGTGAGCGTGTCTGAACAGGCCCAACCGGGCGGTGCGTTCGCGTCGCTGCGGCAGCCGCAGGGGCTGCAGGCACTGGCGCTGCACCAGACGCTGTGGCTCGGGCAGCACGCGGTGGTGGGCGGCGCGGTGGGGGTGTTCGAGTACGACGCACAGGGCATGGAGGGCGAGGCCCTGCTGTTCGTGCCGGGGCGGGACGACGTGGTCCGCCTGCGCGGCCGCCAGCTCGAGCGGCGGCCCGGCATGCCCGTGGGTGGGCAACTGCAGCAGTGGGCCAGCTACCGCTGGGTGCCGAAGTTCGACGGCTGGGCGCGGGGCACATGGGTAGAGGCCGGTTGGCAGCGCTATGCCGACAAGAGCACCGGCCCGATGCTGACGCTGAGCCGCTGGTGGGGCGATTTCGG
>CAIRBF010000433.1 GCA_903876715.1 uncultured beta proteobacterium | reverse complement strand
TACCGCGACACCGCGCGGCGCGCGATGCCCACCACCTACTACGGCGAGACCTCCGGTGTCGGCCGCGCCATCCTCGGCCTGCGCGAGCAGCCTGTCGCCGAGGCGCAGCGGGTCGGACTGATCGGGCTCGGGGTGGGTACGCTCGCGGCCTACGGCCGCGCCGGCGACCATTACCGCATCTACGAGATCAACCCGAAGGTGATCGAGCTGGCGCGCGAGCGATTCACCTACCTGCCGCAGAGCCCGGCCGAGATCGTCACGCCGCTGGGCGACGCGCGTCTCGTCCTGGAACGCGAGGCGCCACAGCGGCTGCACGTGCTGGCGGTGGACGCCTTCTCCAGCGACTCGATCCCGGTGCACCTGGTCACGCGCGAGGCGATGGCGGTGTACCGGCGCCACGTGCGCGACGACGGCGCCATCGCCTTCCACATCAGCAACCGCTACCTCGACCTCTCCGGCGTGGTGCAGCAGCTCGCCGATTCGGTGGGCTGGACAGCGGTCACCATTGCCGACGACCCGCCCGAGTCCAGCCACCTCTACCGCACGACCTGGGTCGTGATCACGCGCAACCCCGCGCTGCTCGAGGCCCTGAAGGCCGCGCCCGGCGCGGAGGACATCCCGCGGCCCGTCACACGGCCCTGGACCGATGACTTCAACAATCTCTTCGACGTGCTCAAGTAACCCCCCAGAAAACTCCCGATGGCGCTTGTGTCCGAGCCGACCTAGACTGCGCCCACGTCCCCACCGCCAGCCCCCAAGGAGCACCCATGGCCGCCCACATCGCCCAGAAAGCCCCCTACCCCGTGGCCGTCGAGGCCGGCAAGTCCTACTGGTGGTGCTCCTGCGGCCAGAGCAAGAACCAACCCTTCTGCGACGGCTCGCACAAGGGCAGCGAGTTCACCCCCGTGAAGTGGGACGCCACCGAGAGCAAGACCGTCTATTTCTGCGGCTGCAAGCAAAGCGGCAAGGCGCCGCTGTGCGACGGCGCGCACAAGGCCCTTTGACCCCTTTACCGCGACAACCGCCACAGGAGACCTGTCCATGAACCACCGCCGCCTCTTCGCCCTCGCCGCCGCAGCCGTGGCCGCCGGCATCGCCACAGGCCCGGCCCTGGCACAGCAGACGATCAAACTGACCGCGGCAGCCGGCCACCCGCCGGTGTTCCTGTGGGTCAAGACCGTCGACGAGGTGCTGATCCCCGAGGTCGACAAGCGGCTGGCCGCCGCCGGCGGCAAGTACAAGATCGAATGGACCAAGGCCTGGGGCGGCACGCTGCTGAAGCTGGGCTCGGAGTCGAAGGGCGTGGCCGACGGCGTGGCCGACCTGGCCATCGTCAGCACGGTGTTCGAGGCGCCGAAGTTCCCGCTGCAGAACGTCAGCTACTTCACCCCCTTTGGCAGCGACGACATCGGCCTGGTCAGCCGCACCATCGCGGACCTTCAGCGCTCGGTGCCCGCGATGGGTGACGCCTGGACGAAGAACGGGCTCGTCTACCTGGGCGGCATGTCGCTCGACACGTATCACATCTGGAGCAAGTTCCCGATCACGAAGATCGAGGACCTGCAAGGCAAGAAACTGGCTGCGCCAGGGCCCGCCGCCAACTGGGTCCGTGGAACGGGTGCCGTCCCCGTCGCCGGCACGTTGAATTCCTACTACGAAGACATCAAGTCCGGCGTCTCCGACGGCGCGGTGGTCTTCGTCACCGGCGCCGGCGCGGCCAAGCTGCACGAGGTGGCGCCGCACATCACCAAGGTCAACTTCGGCGCCCAGTTCGCGGGCGGGGTGGCCGTCAACAAGGGCCGCTTCGACCGCCTGCCCCCTGAGGTGCAGAAGGCGCTGCGCGAGGCCGGCGAGGCCTGGCAGGCCGCCTATGCCGCGGCGCAGTCGGCCGCCGTGGACGCGGTGCTCAAGCGCATGGTGGACGCCGGGGCGAAGGTCGGTGAGCTCAGTGACGCCGAGCGCAAGCGCTGGGCCGACGCGCTCGGCCCGGTGGCGCGCACCTGGGCCAACGACAGCCAGTCCAAGGGGCTGCCCGCCAACGATGTCCTGAACGCCTACATGGCCACGCTGTCCAAGGCCGGGACCAAGCTGCCGCGCGACTGGACCAAGTGAGCGCAGCGCCTGCACCCGGCACGACCGGGGCGGGCGCAGGCGCACCGGCCGGCCCCGCGACTTCCTACGGCACCGAACTGCCCTTCGGCCTGCACCGCCTGACCGGCGCGATGAACGCGCTGGGCACGCTGTGGATCGGCGCGCTGATGGTGCTGATCAATGTCGACGTCGTCGGCCGCAACCTGCTCGCCAGCCCCCTGCCCGGCGTGCCGGAGATGGTGGCCTTGTCCATTGTCGGCATCGTCTTCCTGCAGCTGGCTGACACGCTGCGGGCCGGCCGTTTCACACGCGCCGACATCCTGCTCGACCGGCTGGCCGGCAGCGCGCCGCGCGCCCACGACGCGCTGCACGCACTGTTCCACGCCATCGGCGCGGGTCTGATGCTGGTCATCCTATGGGCCAGCTGGGAGCCGCTGGTGGAGTCGGTACGCATCCGCGAGTACGTCGGCGCGATCGGCGCCTTCCAGGCGCCGGTGTGGCCGGTGCGGCTGATCACGCTGCTCGGGCTGGGTACGACGGCGCTTTGCTATGGCCTGCTGGCGGCCGCCGACCTGCGGCGGCTCGCCCGGCGAAGCCTGCCCGCAGCGTCGGGCCCGGGAAGGACCTCATGAGCAGCGTGTCGATTGCGCTGTTGTCCCTGGTGGCCATGCTGGCGCTGATCTACGCCGGCATGCACGTGGCCATCACGCTCGGGCTGCTGAGCTTCGTCGGCGTGTGGCTGATCCGCGGCGACGTCGGCATCGCCGCCAACCTGCTTGCGCAGGCGGTCAGCGACGCGATCGCGAGCCACATCTTCGGCGTCGTGCCGCTGTTCGTGCTGACCGGCTTCCTGGTGGCCTACGCCGACGTCGGCAAGGACGCCTTCGAGGTCGCGAACCAGCTCTTCCGCCGTATCCGCGGCGGCCTGGGCGTGGCCACGGTGGCGGCGAACGCGATGTTCGCGGCCATCACCGGCATCTCGATCGCCTCGGCCGCGGTGTTCTCGCGCGTGGCGGTGCCGCAGATGCTGCGCTTCGGCTACCAGCCGCGCTTCGCGGTGGGGGTGGTGGCCGGCTCGTCGGTGCTGGGCATGCTGATCCCGCCCAGTCTGCTGATGATCCTCTACGGCTTTCTCTCCAACCAGTCGGTGGGTGACCTGTTCACCGCGGGCATCGTGCCCGGCCTGCTGCTGGCCGTGGCCTACGCCGTGATGATCGTGCTGCTCGCGACCTTCCGCCCCGATCTCGTCAAGGTGCCGGGCGCGCAGGTCGAGGCCGACGACACGCCGCTGATGGGCTGGGGCGAGATGGCCGCGAAGACCCTGCCCATCGTGGTGCTGATCGGCGCCGTGCTCGGCGGCATCTACGCCGGCTGGTTCACGGCCACCGAGGCGGGCGCGGTGGGCGCGGCGCTGGCGCTGGCGATCGCGTTGCTGAGGCGCAAGCTCACCTGGCGCAGCTTCTGGGGCGTGCTCACCGAGACCGGCCACGTGACGGTGGCGGTGAGCTTCCTGATCATCTGCGCGAGCATCTACACGCGCATGCTGGCGATGAGCGGCACGCCGCAGGCCCTGGTGGGCTGGATGGCGGCCATGGGCTTCGGCGTCGGCATCTTCCTGCTGCTGTACATCGTGCTGATCCTGTTGCTGGGCACGGTGATCGACTCGTCCTCGATCATGCTGATCGTGCTGCCGCTGATGCTGCCGGTGGCCGAGCAGCTGGGCCTGAACCTGATCTGGTTCGGCGTGATCACCGTCGTGGCGGTGGAGATCGGGCTGCTGACTCCGCCCTTCGGGTTGAGCGTCTACGTGGTCAAGAGCACGCTGGCGGACACCGTGCCCATCAAGCTGGGGGACATCTTCATCGGCACCGCCCCGTTCACGCTGACGATGCTCGCGGTGCTGGGCCTGCTGGTGGCCTTTCCCTCCCTGAGTCTGGTGTTGCTGAAGTGAGCGATTGGTTTCGTACTGTCGGCATCTTGTGGACGCGGGGCGCTGATGGCCTGCCGGGTGCGGGGATCAGGCGGGCGGGGTGCCGTGCTCCGCTCATGTCCTCCGGCGCCGGCCTGCGGCCGCCGCCTCCCCCTCTACTTCGCTGCGCACGGCACCCCGCCCGCCTGATCCGCCAGCGTCTTGGCATGCCCCCGGTGGGGTTCCTCCCTGCCTTCGGGCTGCGGCCTCGGTGATCGTCTTCAATGCGCTGATTCGAGCAGACTTCCGGAAGGCCCCATGACCCCCAATCCCCTCGACGGCTACACCATCGACCGCGCCGGCATCCGCTTCGTCGGCCAGGGCCTGCAGCGGCCCGAGTGCATCCTGGCCGAGCGTGACGGCACGCTGTGGGCGGCCGACGCGCGCGGCGGCGTGATGCGCATCGCCCCCGACGGCAGTCAGCAGTTCATCGGCCAGCGCGCGGACGATCGCTTCGGCAGCGCCGCCGCCGACACCGCCGACGCCTTCGAGGCCAAGTTCACACAGGGCACGCTGCCCAACGGCCTGGCCTTTGCCGCCGACGGCAGCCTGCTGATCTCGAACTTCGGCACCGACTGCCTGGAGCTCATGACGCGCGACGGCCGCACGCGCACGCTCTACGACCGCATCGACGGCCAGCCCATCGGCAAGGTCAACTTCGTGCTGCGCGACTCGAAGAACCGCATCTGGCTCACCATCTCCACCCGCGTCAACCCCTGGACCCAGGCCGCCGCCCGCCGCGTGCGCGACGGCTATGTCGCCGTCGTCGACGAACACGGCCTGCGCGTGGTGGCCGACGGCTTCCACTTCACCAACGAGATCCGGCTCGACGCGCGCGAGGAATGGCTCTACATCGTCGAGACCACCGGCCCGCACATCAGCCGCATGCGCCTGGTGGAATCGGCCGGCGGCGTCGCGCTCGCCGACCGCGAGGTCTTCGGCCCCAGCCACCTCGGCGGCTACCCCGACGGTATAGCCTTCGACGCCCACGGCAACCTCTGGTGCACGCTGGTCATGGTCGACAAGCTCGTCGCGCTGACGCCGCAGGGCGACATGCGCCTGCTGATCGACGACGGCGACCCCGCCGCCAGCCGCAACCTACTGGCCAAGATGGACGCCGGCACCGTCACCGCCGAGGACATGGCGCGTGCCAAGGGCACGCTCGCGCCCTGGATGGCCAGCATCACCTTTGGCGGCGCCGACCTGCGCACCGTCTATGTCGGCAGCCTGCTGGGCACCACCATCCCGTGTTTCCGCTCGCCCGTGCCCGGCCTGCCCATGGTGCACTGGCACGAGCGCTGACCGCCCACCCGGCACGCCCCTCGCTGCCCCCTCCCCCTGAACCGGAGATCCCGTCATGCCCCGGAAGTTCGTCGACCTGTCGATCTACCTCGAGAACGACGTCCTCAGCGACCCTCCCGCCTTCAAGCCCAAGATCGAGTACCTGCGCCACGACACCACGGTCGAACAGATCGCCGCGTTCTTTCCGGGCCTGAAGAAGGAAGACCTGCCCGACGGCGAGGGCTGGGCGGTGGAATTCGTGCAGCTCAACACGCACAACGGCACCCACCTGGACGCGCCCTACCACTTCCACTCGACGATGGACCAGGCACTGGGCGAAAAGAAGCGCGCCATCGCCATCGACGAGGTGCCGTTGGAATGGTGCTTCCAGCCTGGCGTCAAGCTCGACTTCCGGCACTTCCCCGACGGCTATGTCGTCACCGCGGCCGACGTCGAGGCCGAGCTCGCGCGCATCGGCCACACGCTGAAGCCGCTGGAGATCGTCGTCGTCAACACCCGCGCCGGCTCACGCTACGGCCAACCCGATTACGTCAGCGCCGGCTGCGGCATCGGCTACGAGGCCACGATGTACCTGCTGGAGCGCGGCGTGCGCCTGACGGGCACCGACGCCTGGAGCTGGGACGCGCCCTTCGTCCACACCGCCAAGAAGTACGGCGAGACCGGCAACGCCGGCCTGATCTGGGAAGGCCACAAGGCCGGGCGCGACATCGGCTACTGCCACATCGAGAAGCTGCACAACCTCGAGAGCCTGCCGCCCACGGGCTTCACGATCTCCTGCTTCCCGCACAAGATCCGCGGCGCCTCGGCCGGCTGGACCCGCGCCGTGGCGATCTTCGACGACGCGCTCCTGGCCTCGGCCTGAGAACATCCCGTGTCCCGATCGGTCTGCGACGCTCGCCCCGACACCGTTCGGGCTGAGCCTGTCGAAGCCCTCATGCGCGCCATTCGGGCTGAGCCCGTCGAAGCCCTCACGCAAGCCGTTCGGGCCGAGCCCGTCGAAGCCCACGCGCGCGCCGTTCGGGCCGAGCCCGTCGAAGCCCGCACACACGCCGTTCGGGCCGAGCCCGTCGAAGCCCTCACGCAAGCCGTTCGGGCTGAGCCCGTCGAAGCCCTCACGCAAGCCGTTCGGGCCGAGCCCGTCGAAGCCCTCACGCGTGCCGTTCGGGCTGAGCCTGTCGAAGCCCGCGCGGGCACTTCGACAAGCTCAGTGCGAACGGGGGCGGGGGGCCGCGGCGTTCGAACTCTTCTCTCCTGACCTTCTCATGAACCTCGACCACACCCACGACCCCCTGGCACGCAGCTGGCTCGCCAGCGCCAACGCGCCCGGCGCCGACTTCCCGCTGCAGAACCTGCCCTACGCCGTCTTCCGCCGCGCCGGCAGCACCGAACCCTGGCGTGGCGGCGTGGCCCTGGGCGACCAGGTCGTCGACCTGGCCGCGCTGGCCGCCGGCACCCTGCTGGAAGGCGTCGCCGCCCAGGGCGCGCGCGCCTGCGCCGGCGACGCCTTGAACGACTTTCTCGCGCTCGGCCGGCCAGCCTGGCGCGCGCTGCGCCACGCGCTGTTCGCGCTGCTGCGCCAGGACGCGCCCGCCACGGCGCAGGCCGCGGTGCGGGCCCTGCTCGTGCCGCTGGCGGACGTGGAGTACCGCGTGCCCACGCGCATCGGCGACTACACCGACTTCTACACCTCGATCCACCACGCCCGCAACGTCGGCCGCGTGATCCGGCCCGACAACCCGCTGACGCCCAACTTCCAGTGGCTGCCCATCGCCTACCACGGGCGTGCCTCCAGCGTCGTCGTCAGCGGCACGCCCTTTCGCCGACCCTGGGGGCAGGCCCTGCCGCCGGGCGCGCCGACGCCGAGCTTCGGCCCCTGCAAGCGCCTGGACTACGAACTCGAGATGGGCTTCTACGTCGGCCCGGGCAACGCACAGGGCGAGCCGGTGCCGCTGACACAGGCCGAGGACCACATCTTCGGCATGTGCCTGCTCAACGACTGGTCGGCGCGCGACCACCAGTTCTGGGAGATGAACCCGCTCGGCCCCTTCCTGGGCAAGAACTTCTGCACCAGCATATCGCCCTGGATCGTGACGATGGAGGCGCTGGCGCCCTACCGCGTGCCTTTCGCGCACCCGGCCGACGAGCCGCAGCCCCTGTCCTACCTGGACGGCGCCGCCAACCGGGCCGAGGGCGGCATCGACGTCAGGCTCGAGGTGCTGCTGAACACCGCGCAGCACCGGGCGCGAGGGGCTGCGCCGCACCGCTTGTCGGCCACGAGCTTCCGCCACCAGTATTGGACGGTGGCGCAGATGCTCACCCAGCACACGGTGGGCGGCTGCAACCTGCAGACCGGCGACCTGCTGGGCACCGGCACCATCTCCGGCCCCACGCCCGAGGAAGCCGGCGCCATCGTCGAACTCAGCGCCGGCGGCCGCCAGCCCATCGCCATCAGCGGCAGCGGCGAGACGCGCACCTTCCTCGAGGACGGCGACACCGTCGTGCTGCGCGGCTGGTGCGAAGCCCCGGGCCGCGCCCGCATCGGCTTCGGCGAGTGCCGCGGCGAGGTGCTGCCGGCGCTGGCGTCGGTGACCTGAGAACTTCCCATCCCCTGTCGGTGCGCGGTGTTCGATGAGAGACCGTTCGGGCGGAGCCTGAAACCGTTAGGGCCGAGCCTGGGACCGTTCGGGCTGACCCTGGAACCGGTTGGGCTGAGCCTGGGACCGTTCGGGCTGAGCCTGTCGAAGCCCCTGGCGTGCACTTCGACAAGCTCAGTGCGAACGGCTGTGTCGAGAGGCCGCGCGAATGGTTTCCCGTGAGGCTGAGGCCCGCTCGCCAACGCGCAGCCCATATCCCGCCCCTGCCTGCCGCAGTGACACTACCGCAGGCCCACCATCAATCCAACAGCCGCCCATGACTATCCCGACCGCCGCCGCCTTCTTCCACCCGGCCCTGCTGGCGCAGGTGCGCGAGCGCTTCCACCACGTCGACCGCTGCCCCGTCACCGGCCAGCCGCGCATCTTCCTGGAGAGCGGCGGCGGCTCGCTGAAGCTGAAGGCCGCCATCGCGGCCAGCGCCGAGGTCTCGGCCCTGCCCGACCAGGAGGGACGCGACAACCCCGCCTCGCACCACCTGAGCGCGCTGCTCGACCGCGGGCGCGAAGACCTGCACCTGCTCTTCGGCACGGCCACGCTGGGCCGGGCCCGCGGGCGCGTCATCTCGGGCGAAACCGGCACGCGCCTGCTGTACCGCCTGGTGCGCTCGGTCGCGCTGGCCGCGCCGCCCGGGCCGGTGCTGTCGAGCACGCTCGAGCACCCGGCCAGCCTGGACGCGGCGCGGCAGTGGGCCGCCAGCACGGGCCGGCGCTGGATCGAGGTGCCCTTCGACCCCCACACCGGCACGCTCACAGCCGCACACTACGCCGCCGCCGTCACGCCCGACACGCGCGTGGCCACCGTCATCCACACCAGCATGCTGACCGGCTTCGTCGCCGACCTGCCGGCCATCACCGCCGCCATCCGCCGCGTGGCGCCCGAGTGCTACATCGTCGTCGACGGCATCCAGCATGCCCCGCACGGCACCATGGACGTGGCCGCCTACGGCGCCGACGCCTACGTCTTCTCACCCTACAAGGCCTACTCCCGACTCTCACTGGGCTTTGCCTGGGTGAACGACCGGCTGCACGCCGTGCCCCACGAGCACATGCTGGGCAAGGACGGCGCCGACTGGGAACTCGGCTCGCGCGACCCGGGCTTCTACGCCGCGCAGTCGGCGGTGGTGGACTACTACGCGTGGCTGGGCGCGGAAGTCGCCGAGGCCGCCGCGGGTGAGGACCGCGCCAGCCTCGTGCGCGCAGGCACCGCGGCCATGGGGCGCCACGAGGCGGCGCTGATCGAACTGCTGCTGCACGGGGACGCCGCCACACCCGGCCTGCTGGCCATCCCCGGCGTCACCATCGTCGGGCCGGCAACGGCCACGGGCCGCGAGGGCCTGGTCTCCTTCAACCTGCGCGGCCTGGACTCCCCCGCGCTGGTACAGGCCCTGGCCGAGCGCAGCATCCGCGTCCACGCCCGCGTCACCGACGGCTACTCCGGCCACATCCTCGGCGCCCTGGGCCTGCAGGACTGCCTGCGCGTCTCGCTGGCCCACTACAACAGCCCGGACGAGGTGCGGGCCTGCCTGCGGGCAGTGGCGGAGATCGGGCGCGGCCTGGGCGGGTGATGGCGCCCGCTCCTCCGGCGCGTGTCAAGGTAGTTGTCGCCCGATTCATGCGGCGAGTGCGCCTTTCACCGGCGCCACGGCTTGCCCCCCGGCAACGTTCTTGCGCTCAGGGTTCAGTGTCACGATCTTCTCAGGTGTCCAGTTCCTGGTTGCGCCCGACCAGCGCTGCGGGTTCCGCTCACGCGCCCGCTGGTACACCTCGTGCCGCGCAGCCAGGATGCCGCCGTCCAGGCCGGCGTGGCGCTGCGCCGGGCTGACGTAGCGGATGCCGCTGTGCTTGTGGTCATGGTTGTACCAGTGCACGAACCGCGAAGCCCAGTCCCGCGCGGCGTCGAGGTTCGTGAACCCGCGCTCGGGCAACTCTGGTCGGTACTTGGCGGTGCGGAACAGGCTCTCGACGAAGGCGTTGTCGTCGCTGACGCGAGGGCGCGAGTACGAGGGCTTGACCTTCAACCAGTGCAGCATCGCCAGCACCGTGGTGGCCTACAGCGTCGCGCCGTTGTCGCCGTGCAGCACGGGCTTGGTCTTCATCGCGTGGATCCCCTCGGCCAGCGACGTAC
>CAIRBF010000432.1 GCA_903876715.1 uncultured beta proteobacterium | reverse complement strand
GTGGCCGCGGTGGCCGCGGCCGGGCATCGCGTCGTGCCGGTGCCGGGCCCGAGCAGCGCCGTGGCTGCGGTCAGCGTGGCTGGCGACGCGCAGGCGCAGGGCTTTCGCTTCCGCGGCTTCCTGCCGCCGCGCGGGGCCGAGCGGGCCCAGGCCCTGGCCGAGGCGGTGGCCGACGCCGGGCAACAGGTGCTGTTCGAGGCCCCGCACCGCATCGAGGCCCTCGCACGCGAGCTGGCGCAGGCCGCCCCCGGGCGCCGCCTGACTCTGTGCCGCGAGCTCACCAAGCAGTTCGAGACCGTGGCGACGATGGACACTGCGGCACTGCCCCCCTGGCTGGTGGGCGACACGAACCGCCTGCGCGGCGAATTCGTCGTCGTGCTGCACGCCGCGGCGCCGGCCGCGAGCATCGGGGACGCCTTGCCGCCGGCGGCGCTGCAGGCGCTGCGGGTGCTGCTGGAGGAACTGCCGCTGAAGCAGGCGGCCGCGCTGGCCGCGCGGCTGAGCGGCGCGCCGCGCAAGGCGCTGTACGCCGCGGCACTGGCCTTGCGGGACGGGGCAAGCGGTATTGAAGACGACGCCAACCCGTCGCCGCCCACGGACGGGGAACACCCCGCCTGAGCCCAGGGCCCCAGGCGCATTGACGTTGCGCAGCGATGGCGCCCCAGCCCCCAAGCCCACGACCGGCGCGCGCCTGGGGCCGGCTCCTAGAATCGATCGAACCACTTCCATCAAGGACGCCGCCATGATCTCCCGCGAACCGACCCTCGAGCGTCTGGCCACGGCCCAGTCGCTGCTGCTCGAGCCCTTCGGGTTGGGCGAGGCGACGCTGCGGCGCGCGCTCGCGCTGATCTCGCAACACGAGGTCGATGACGCCGACCTGTACTTCCAGACCACGCGCCACGAGGGCTGGAGCCTGGAGGAGGGCATCGTCAAGAGCGGCAGCTTCAGCATCGAGCAGGGCGTGGGCGTGCGTGCCGTCGCTGGCGAGAAGACGGCCTTCGCCTACTCCGATGACCTCTCAGAGGCCTCGCTGCTGGACGCCGCGCGCACCGTGCGCACCATCGCCGCAGCCGGTCAGGGGCAGCGCGTCAAGGTGCCACGGCGCTCGCAGGTGGCGGGCAGCCGCGTGCTGTATGCGTCCACCGACCCGATCGGCACGCTTGACAGCACAGCCAAGGTGGCGCTGCTCGAGAAGGTCGAGAAACTGGCCCGCGCGCGCGACCCGCGCATCGTGCAGGTGATGGCCGGCCTGGCGGCCGAGCACGACGTGGTCATGGTGGCGCGCGCCGACGGCACGCGCGCGGCCGACGTGCGCCCGCTCGTGCGTCTGAGCGTGACCGTGATCGCCGAGCAGAAGGTCGGCGGCGAGGTGCGGCGGGAGGTCGGCAGCGGCGGCGGCGGCGGGCGCTTCGGTCTGGCCTGGTTCAGCGACGAGGTCATCCGCTCCTATGTCGATCACGCCGTCGATGCGGCGCTCACCAACCTCGAGAGTCGGCCGGCGCCCGCGGGCGAGATGACCGTGGTGCTCGGCCCGGGCTGGCCGGGCGTGCTGCTGCACGAGGCCGTGGGCCACGGCCTGGAGGGCGACTTCAACCGCAAAGGCTCGAGCGTGTTCTCCGGCCGCATCGGTCAGCGCGTGGCGGCCGCGGGCGTGACGGTGCTCGACGACGGCACCATCACCGACCGGCGCGGCTCGCTCAACGTCGACGACGAGGGTTGCGTCACGCAGCGCAACGTCCTGATCGAGGACGGCATCCTCAAGGGCTACATCCAGGACCGCATGAACGCGCGCCTGATGGGTGTGCAGCCCACCGGCAACGGCCGGCGCGAGAGCTACGCGCACGTGCCGATGCCGCGCATGAC
>CAIRBF010000431.1 GCA_903876715.1 uncultured beta proteobacterium | reverse complement strand
CGAGATCGCGCGCCGCCGCCGGCAGTACCTTCGCGGCCGCGCGGCCGTGCCCTTGCAGGGCTGCACCGCCATCGTCGTCGATGACGGGCTGGCCACCGGCACGACTGCGCGCGCGGCCGTGCTCGCCCTGCGACATGGCGACCCTGCGCCGGCGCGCATCGTGCTGGCGGTGCCGGTGGCTGCAGCGCAGGCGGTTGTCACGCTCGCCGAGGAGGTCGATGAGCTCGTCTGCCTCTGGCAGCCGCCCTTCTTTCGTGCCGTGGGCGCGCATTACCGGGACTTCCGCCAAGTCGACGACGCGCAGGTGGCGGCCTTGCTGAAGGCCTTCGCGGCCGCCGCGGATCACGGCTGATGAGGACGCGGAAAAAAACCCGCCGGCCCGTGGCAGGCGGGTCGGCGGGGTGGTGGAGGTCCCCGGACTGGCCTTGCGGCGTCCGCCGGTCTGAGGCTGCCTCCATCCTGTCCGGCGCCCTGGACGCCAGACCGGGCCCGGATCCGGGCCCCTCATCTGCGCGCGCCGCCGAGGGGGGTCGGTGACTCGCGGTTCCATCGTGCCCTTGCCGCGCCGCCGGGCCTTGCGTCTGCGCAGCATCGCTTCGGTCGGCGGTCGGGCCTGGGCATCCTCACTCCTCAGGCGCCGGCGCGCGCGGTGACGCCCGCGACCCGTGCGGCCATCGAGCCCATGCCTGGCAGCAAGGCCGCCGGTGCCATGGCACGGCCGCCTTCACCGTCGGCGCCGTCACCGCCGCGCAGCGCCACGCGCCAAGTCCCGCGGGTGATGCGCTGGATATCCTGCAGCAGCCGGGTGTCGATCAACTCGATGTCGCGGTAGGTCACGGCAATGCAGCCCACCTGCTGCAGCGCCGTGAGCGCTCGGCTGACGGTCTCGTGCGCCACGCCGAGGTGGCTGGCGATGTCGCGTCGCGTCATGCGCAGCCGGATGCGGCGGTCGGAGTAGCCCAGCGCGTTCTGGCGCCGCGCGAAGTGCAACAGGAACCGCGCGACCCGCACCTCGGAACTCGCCGCCGACATCAGGTACTGCGTGTCGCTGCGACGCAGCAACTCAGCCCCGACGGCGCGCTGGATCAGGCGCTCGATGGATGGCAGGCGTCTCGAGGCCGACATCATCTCGGAGAAGGGCAGCGAGGCGACGGTGGAGTCTTCCAGCGCGACGGCGCCGCTGGCGTGGCGGCCCCGGCTCATGCCGTCCAGCCCGATCATGTCGGAGTGCAGCGCGAAGCCGAGCACCTGCTCATAGCCTTCGGAATCGACCTGGACACACTTGAAGCTGCCGGCGCACACAAAGTACAGATACTCGAAGGGCGTGCCCTCGTGCACCAGCGCGGCGTCGGCGCGGACGCGGCGCGTCGCGAACGGCATCCGGTCGGTCTGCTCGTTGGCGTGCTCGGCCAAGCCAGCCCAGCGCAGCAGGTCCGAGGCGGTGCAGCGGGCGGCTGCCGCCGCAGGCCGCGCGCGCTGCAACTCGGTGACCTTGGCAGGCGTGGAAGTGAGTACGGTCATGGAAGCTCCCTCTTGGTGGAAGTGGGTTAGGGGAGGCGTGAGCTTTACGCAAAGCCCGCTGGCGCGGTATCGGCGCGTGGACGAAGTTACGGTAGGAGTCAAGGCCCCGCCCGCACCGCCTCTCCGAGGCAGGCCTCAGACTTTTCCGAGACACACGGGCGGGGGCGGTCGGCGCCTGCGGGTGGTGCGTGGGCTTTGCGGGCACGCAAGTGGCGTGTCTGCCGCCCCTGCACCTGCGCTTGGAAGAAGGCTAGATTGAGAGCCGCACAGTCGAGCCGCACACGCCCGCGCTTCAGATGCCCCACGCTTCAATCCGACCCTTGTCGCCGACCTCATCTGCGCGTGGGGAACACTTGCCAGCCTTGCCGCCTGTTGTCGCGGCGCAGGAGGCCGAGCGCCTGCGCGTCGCACGTGAGTTGCACGACGAACTCGGTCAGTACCTGCTGGCCTTGAAGCTCGAGCTGTCGCGGCTTGCGCAGACCGAAGACCTCGACGACGCCCAGGCCGTTCGGCAGCGTGTGCGCGGCCTGTTGCCACTGGTGGACGGCACGATGGCCGCGGTGCGGCGCATCGCCTTGGACCTGCGTCCGCCCGACTTGAGCGGGTCCGGGCTCGTGCCCGCGCTGCAGGCACTGGCGCGGCAAGTACGAGCAAGACTGTCGATCAATGTCGAGGTCCACGCGCGTCTGGAGGGCCTCGATCACAATGCGTTGGTGCCCGGTGCTGAATTGGCAACGTACCGCATTGCCCAGGAAGCACTGTCCAACGCCGTCCGGCACGCCAAGGCGTCCATGGTGGACGTCGAGGTGTTCACCGAAGGAGCATTCCTCGTGTTGCGCGTTCGCGATGACGGGGCGGGCCTTGCGAGCAGAGACGCTTGGACCCGGCCGCGCCTGGGCTTGCAAGGCATGCGCGAGCGGGCCGAGGCTTGTGGTGGGCAACTGCAGATCCAGGACGCGGCGCAAGGTGGTTGCGTGATCGAGGCGAGAATCCCGATCGCGAGCACGGTTGGTAACGGGCGCTGTGACCTGCGCTTCAACGGAGAAGTGAATTGAGCAACGCGATCACTGGCGCGATCACCGTCGTGCTGGCCGATGACCACCAACTCCTGCGGGAAGGGTTGGTGCGTCTGCTGTCAGCCGAGGTCGATCTCGAGGTCGTCGACCAGGCGTCCAACGGCTACGAAGTCCTGGAGGCGCTGCGGCGCCACGCGGTGGACGTGCTCGTGACGGACCTTTCGATGCCGGGCATCCCGACGATGGACCTGATCAAGCGGGTCAAGGCCGAATTCCCGGAGGTGGCCGTGCTGGTGCTTACCATGCACGCCGAGGAGCAATACGCTCTGCGCGCTTTCCGCTCCGGCGCCAACGGCTACCTGACGAAGGACGTCGCGGGCGAGCAGCTTGTCGGGGCGATACGCAAGGTGGCCTCGGGCGGTGCCTACGTCAGCCCGGGGCTGGCCGAGAAGTTGGCCATCGGTTTGCGCGAATTCCAGGGTGCGCCGCGCCACGAGCAACTCAGCAATCGCGAGTTCGAGGTCTACCGCCTCATCGTCGGTGGCCGGCGCCTGACCGACATCGCCGACGAACTGCACCTGTCGATCAAGACGATCAGCACGCACAAGGCGCGCATCATGGAAAAGCTCGGCGTCGACAGCACCGCTTCGCTCGTGCGCTACGGCATGGAGCACCGGCTGTTCGAGGAGCGCGCAGCGCCTGGCCCCGAGGCCCTGCCTGCTTGAGGCGCACTCGAGATTGAGGCGCACGCCCTGCGGACAGGCCTCAGCGCGGGGCCGGCACCGCTCCCGGGGGCGCCTTGACCACCCGCACGCGGCTGCCGCTCGTCACGATGACGACCGCGTCCCCCGGCTGAAGCGCCTCGCTGCCCTGCGCCTGGACGATGGCGCGGCGCTCGCCACCTCGCAATTGCACCAGGATCTCCACGGCGTTCTCGCGCGTTCCCATGCGCTCGACCGTGTTGCCGACGACCGCGCCCGCCACCGCGCCGAGGACGGCGCCGACCTGGCTGTCGCGCCGTCCGCTGCCGATCGTGCTGCCCGCGATGCCACCGACGGCGCCGCCAGCGGCTGCGCCCAGGCCGCTCTGGTTGCCCTCGACCTGCACCGGCCGCGAGGACAGGACAACGGCGTCGAGCACCGTTTCCATGCGATTGGCGTTCTCGCGCTTGATGACGTCGGGGCTGGTGGTGCTGCAGGCGGTGAGCGCAAAGGCCAGGCACAGGGCAACCAGGGTAGTCTGCTTCATGACGGTGTCGTTCTCGGTGAAGGGAGGTCAGCTGTGCAGGCGCGAGTGTCGCGGCACGCCAGCGAGCAGGAAGTCCATCTGGTCGGCCATGATGCGCCGG
This sequence comes from uncultured beta proteobacterium, assembly GCA_903876715.1. Taxonomy (GTDB): domain Bacteria; phylum Pseudomonadota; class Gammaproteobacteria; order Burkholderiales; family Burkholderiaceae_C; genus Rubrivivax. The sequence continues at coordinate 26,051 of CAIRBF010000431.1, read as the reverse complement.
CCGCGCAGGATCATGTCCTCGTGCAGGCTGGGCACGTAGGGCAGGTAGTGCAGGGGCATGCGCGCCTCCTCGGGCAGACGGTTGCCCTTGCGGCCGTTGCAGGTCCGGCAGGCCGTGATGCAGTTCATCCAGCTGTCACCGCCGCCGCGGGAGACCGGCACGATGTGCTCGCGCGTGAGCTCGGCGTCGCGCAAGCGCAGGCCGCAGTAGGCGCAGACGAGGCGGTCGCGGGTGAACAGCTTGGGGTTGCTCAAGGTGGGTTCGGTGCGCCAGGCACGGCTCGGAACGGCACCCCGGACGGCGACGATGGGATGTACCGCGATGCGAGAGAGTTCGCCCGTGGCGCGCTGGACCCCGCCGCGCAGCACGGTGCAGGAGTCGCCCAAGGTCCACGCGACCGCATCGATCGCGTAGAGCGTGGCGGCCTCGTGGGCCGAGATCCAGGCCTGCGGGCGGCCTGAGACGTCGAGCTGCAGCACGTCCATCGGAGAACCTCCTTGCGCAAGGATAGCAGCAGGGTGCGGTCCTGGGGCTCAGGCACGCAAGACCGTTGGCGGCCCCGGCGGGCTCGGGCATTGACCATGCGCGCCGCGAACGCGCCGCCCAGCGTGCAAAATAGCACGGTCGTTCGCTTTTCTTCCGATGTCCTTGTCCTTGTCTTCTACGCCCCCGGCACGCGCCCCCGCGCCCAGCAAAGGCCGGCAGACGCATGCCGCGATCCTGGACGCTGCGCTCGGACTGGCCTCGCACATGGGGCTGGAAGGTCTGTCCATCGGCGCGCTGGCCGAGCTCACGGGGATGAGCAAGTCGGGCGTGTTCGCCCATTTCGGCTCGCGCGAGGAGTTGCAGATCGCCGTCGTACGCGAGTACCACGTGCGCTTCGAGGCCGAGGTCTTCGCCCCGTCGATGAGCCAGCCGCGTGGCGTGCCGCGCTTGCGCGCGCTGATCGAGCGCTGGCTGAAGCGCGTCTCGCAGGAGATCGACTCCGGCTGCATCTACATCAGCGGTGCGGTCGAGTTCGATGACCGACCTGGCCCGGTGCGCGACGCGCTGGCGCAGATGGTGCAAACCTGGCGTCGTGCCTTGCAGCGCGCGATCGAGCAGGCGGTGCAGGAGGGCCATCTGCGCGCTGACACCGATGTGCAGCAGATGCTGTTCGAGATCCATGGCCTGATCCTCGCCTTGCACCACGATGCGCGCTTCCTGCGCACCCCGGGCGCCATCGACCGCGCGCGCGTCGGCTTCGAGCGCCTGCTCGGCCTTTTGCCCTGACACCCCCTATCCCGAACACCTGTCCAGGAGTCCGCCATGTCCACCTACCGACCGCCCTTGCGTGACCTGAAGTTCGTCCTGCACGAACTGCTGAATGTCACCGACGAGCTCAAGCTGCTGCCCCGCCATGCCGACATCGATGCCGACACCATCAACGCCGTGCTCGAGGAGGGGGGCAAGTTCGCTGCCGAGGTGTTGTTCCCGCTGAATGCCAGCGGCGACGCGCAGGGCTGCATGCTCGACAAGGACACGCACGAGGTGCGCACACCCACGGGCTTCAAGGAGGCCTATACGCAGTACGTCGAGGGCGGCTGGCCAGCGCTCGGCTGCGACCCGGCCTACGGCGGGCAGGGCCTGCCCATCGTGGTCAATCAGTGCTTCTACGAGATGCTGAACTCGGCCAACCAGGCCTGGACGATGTACCCGGGCCTGTCTCACGGCGCCTACGAGTGCCTGCACGCGCACGGCACGCCCGAGCAGAAGGCCACCTACCTGCCGCGCCTGACGAGCGGTGAGTGGACCGGCACGATGTGCCTGACCGAGCCGCACTGCGGCACCGACCTCGGCCTGCTGCGCACCAAGGCCGAGCCCCAGGGCGACGGCAGCTACCGGCTGACGGGGCAGAAGATCTTCATCTCCGCCGGCGAACACGACCTCGTGCCCAACATCGTGCACCTGGTGCTCGCGCGTCTGCCTGACGCGCCCCCGGGCAGCAAGGGCATCTCGCTGTTCCTGGTGCCCAAGTTCCAGGTCAACGCCGACGGCACGATCGGCGCGCGCAACGGCATCCACTGCGGCGCGATCGAGCACAAGATGGGCATCCACGGCAACGCCACCTGCCAGATGGTGCTCGACGGCGCGGTGGGCACGTTGGTGGGCGAGCCGCACAAGGGCCTGGCGGCGATGTTCGTGATGATGAACGCGGCGCGCCTGGGCGTGGGCAACCAGTCGCTCGGGCTGACCGAGGTGGCCTACCAGAACGCCGTGGCCTACGCGAAGGACCGCCTGCAGATGCGCAGCCTCACCGGCGCCAAGGCGCCCGATCGGCCGGCCGACCCGATCATCGTCCACCCCGACGTGCGCAAGATGCTGCTGACCGCGCGCGCCTACGCCGAGGGCGCGCGCGCGATGGCGGTGTGGTGCGCGCTGCTGATCGACAAGGAGCTCTCGAGCGACGATGCCGACGAGCGCGCCGAGTGCGCCGACCTGGTGGCGCTGCTGACGCCCATCGTCAAGGCCTTCTTCACCGACAACGCCTGGATCGCGACCTCGCACTGCCTGCAGGTCTATGGCGGGCACGGCTACATCCGCGAGTGGGGGATGGAGCAGTACGTGCGCGATGCCCGCATCAACATGATCTACGAGGGCACGAACACGATCCAGTCGCTGGACCTGCTGGGCCGCAAGGTGCTGGGCGACAACGGGAAGAAGCTCAAGAAGTTCGGCAAGCTTGTCGCGGCCTTCGTCGAGGAAGAAGGTGTGAACGAGGAGATGCAGGAGTTCGTGAACCCGCTGGCCGACCTGGGCGACAAGGTGACCAAGCTGACCACCGAGCTCGGCATGAAGGCCTTCGGCAACGCCGACGAGGTGGGCGGCGCGGCGGTGGACTACCTGCGCGTGTGCGGGCATCTGGTGTTTGCATGGTTCTGGGCCCGGATGGCGCGCATCGCGCTCGACAAGCAAGCCTCGGGCGATCCGTTCTACGCGGCCAAGCTGCACACGGCGCGCTTCTACTTCGCCAAGTTGCTGCCGGAGACAGCAGGCTTGATCCGTAGCGCGCGCAGCGGGGTGACGCCGCTGCTGGCGATGGAAGAATCGATGTTCTGATCCACCGAGGAGGCACGCCGATGAAGAGCCTGAAGCACCTGATGCTGGCTACTGCCCTGGGCCTGTACAGCGCTGTGGCCTGGTCCCAGTCCAGCCCGGCCGGGCTGTGGCGCACGATCGACGACGACGGCAAGACGGAGAAGTCGCATGTGCGGATCGCCGAGTCCGGCGGCACCCTGAGCGGCAGGATCGAGAAGATCGCCGATCCGTCGAAGCAGTCGGCCCGCTGCGCCGACTGCGATGGCGCGCGCAAGGACCAGCCCGTCCTCGGCATGACCATCATCGAGGGGGTGCGGCGCGCCTCTGGCGCTGATCACTGGGACAGCGGCACCATCCTCGACCCGAACAACGGCAAGGTCTACAAGGTGCGGATGACGCTGAAGGACGGCGGCCGCGCGCTCGAGGTCCGGGGCTATGTGGGGATGCCGCTGCTCGGTCGCACCCAGACCTGGCAGCGGGTGGAATGACATTGCTTTTTCTGCTTCCCCAAGAGGCGTGGTCTCGCGAGCCGAGGGGTATGGGTACCCCCCTCCGCTCATGTCCCCCGGTCTCGGCCTCCCGGCCGAGCCCTCCTCCTTTACTTCGCTGCGGGGGGTACCCACACCCCTCGGCCTGCCGGCAGGGTAGTGCGCCTCCTGTGGGGAGTCGCAATGTCAGGGTGTGGGGGAGAGTTGTTGAGCGCCGCCGGTGTACCCATCTGCAGGCAGGGCCGGGTGGGTGGGGCATATGGCGTAGCGAAGTAAAGGGGGAGCCATCGGCCCGTGGCCGATGGCGGAGGACATGAGCGGAGCCATATGCCCCGCACGCCCGGCCTCGCGAGGCGGCAGCCCCGCATACCGTGCCCCGCAGGCTATGAGCCTCAAGCGTTCAACCTCGCGAGGTGGCAGACAAGTGCAAGCCAACGAAGCCCTCATCGTCTGTAGACAGGCACCGCAACCCAGGCACCGAATGCCAAGCCAGCCTTCAACCCACATCCAAAGGCCTACCGCATGACTCACAAGTTCAACGTCCGCCAGGTCGCCGTGCTGGGCGCCGGCGTCATGGGCGCGCAGATCGCCGCCCACCTGGTCAACGTCAACGTACCCGTCGTGCTGTTCGACCTGCCGGCCAAGGAAGGGCCGAAGAACGGGGTCGTCACGAAGGCCATCGAGAACCTGAAGAAGCTCAAGCCGGCGCCGCTGGGCGTGCCCGAGGGGGCCGAGCGCATCGTCGCCGCCAACTACGAGGAACACCTGGAACTGCTCGGCCAGTGCGACCTCGTCATCGAGGCGATCGCCGAGCGCATGGACTGGAAGCTCGACCTCTACCAACGCATCGCCTCCGCCCTGGCGCCGCATGCCGTGGTCGCCAGCAACACCTCCGGCCTGTCCATCACCCGGCTGTCCGAGGCCTTGCCCGAGGCCGTGCGCCCGCGCTTCTGCGGCATCCACTTCTTCAACCCGCCGCGCTACATGCAGCTCGTCGAGTTGATCGCCACGCCGGCCACCGAGCCGCGCGTGCTCGACGATTTGGAGACCTTCGTCACCAGCACGCTCGGCAAGAGCGTCGTGCGCGCCAAGGACACGCCCAACTTCATCGCCAACCGTGTCGGCATCGCCGGCATGCTGGCCACGATGAAGGAGGCCGAGCGCTTCGGCCTGGGCTTCGACGTCGTCGACGACCTCACTGGCAAGAAACTCGGCCGTGCCTCGTCGGGCACCTTCCGCACCGCCGACGTCGTGGGCCTCGACACGATGGCCCACGTCATCAAGACCCTGCAGGACACGCTGGGCGAAGGCACGGGCGCGGGCGATCCCTTCGCCGGCCTGTACGCCACGCCGCCCGTGCTCTCGACCCTGCTGGCCCAGGGGGCGCTCGGGCAGAAGAGCGGCGCGGGCTTCTACCGCAAGGTCGGCAAGGACATCCAGAAGCTCGACCCCGCCAGCGGCGGCTACGTGGCCGCCGGCGGCAAGGCCGAGCCCCTCGTCGAGCGCATGCTGAAGAAGCCGCCGGCCGAGCGGCTGAAGCTGCTGCGCGAGAGCTCGAACCCGCAGGCGCAGTTCCTCTGGGCCATCCTGCGTGATGGCTTCCACTACGCCGCGGTGCACCTGGAGACGATCGCCGACTGCGCGCGCGACGTCGACTTCGCCATGCGCTGGGGCTTCGGGCTGAAGCAGGGTCCGTTCGAGCTCTGGCAGCAGGCGGGCTGGTTGCAGGTGGCGCAGTGGGTGCAGGCCGACATCGACGCGGGCAAGGCGCTGTGCCCTGCGCCGCTGCCGCGCTGGGTCTTCGAAGGGCCGGTGGCGGCGCACGGCGGTGTGCACTCGCCGGCCGGCTCGTGGAGCCCGGCGCGCCAGGCCTGGGTGCCGCTGCGCGGACTGCCGGTGTACGCCCGCCAGCGCTTCCGCGAGGACGTGCTCGGCGCCGACGCGCCCGACCCGCTGAGGGCCGGCACCGAACTCTTCCGCAACGACGAGATCCGTGTCTGGACCCCGGACGGCGAGTTCGTCGTTGCCACGATCACGGCCAAGCTGCACCTGATCAGCCCGGCGGTGGGCGAGGGCCTGGCGCAGGCGCTCGAGCTTGCCGAGGCGGGCTACCGCGGCCTCGTGATCTGGTCGCCCGACGACGTGTTCTCCGCCGGCGCGAACCTCGAGTCGCTGATGCCGGTGTTCATGAAGCTCGGCGCCCAGGGCATCGGTCCGGAGATGAAGAAGTTCCAGGACGCGATGCTGCGCATGCGCTACGCGCAGGTGCCCGTGGTCAGTGCGATCCGCGGCATCGCGCTCGGCGGCGGCTGCGAGCTCGCCCTCTACAGCGCGCGGCGCGTGGCGGCGATGGAGTCCTACATGGGCTTGGTCGAGGTCGGCGTGGGCCTCGTGCCCGGCGCCGGCGGCCTGGCCTACATCGCGCGCCGCGCGGCCGAGATGGCCGCGGCCGGCAACGCCAACGCCGACATCCTGAAGTTCCTCACCGATGGCTTCACGAACGCCGCGATGGCCAAGGTCGGCACGAGTGCGATCGAGTCGCGCAAGCTCGGTTACCTGGTCGAGGGCGACGTCATCGTGCCGCACAAGGACGAACTGCTGCACGTGGCGCTGGCCCAGGCGCGAGCCCTGGCCGACAGCGGCTGGCGGGCGCCGGCTAGGGCGCGTTTCCCGGTGGCCGGCCGCAACGGCCTGGCCACCATCAAGGTGCAGCTGGCCAACATGCGCGACGGCGGGTTCATCAGCGCCCACGACTTCCACATCGCCGCGCTGATCGCCGAGATCGTCTGCGGCGGCGACGTCGACGGCGGCAGTCTCGTCACCGAGGACTACCTGATGGCGCTCGAGCGCAGGCATTTCTGCAGCCTCCTGGAGCACCCCAAGAGCCAGGAGCGCATCATGGGCATGCTGTCCACCGGCAAGCCGGTGCGCAACTGAAGGCTGAAGGCGCAAGCGCCCACCCGGAGACCGAACATGAGCAAGCAAGTCCAGGACGCCTACATCGTCGCCGCCACCCGCACCCCGATCGGCAAGTCCGGCCGCGGGGTCTTCCGCCACACCCGCCCCGACGACCTGCTGGTCGCCGCCGTGCGCCACGCGCTCGCGCAGGTGCCCACCCTCGACCCGAAGGCAATCGAGGACGCGGTTGTCGGTTGCAGCCTGCCCGAGGCCGAGCAGGGCGTGAACATGGCGCGCGTGGCCATGGTGCTCGCCGGCCTGCCGCACAGCGTGGGCGGCGTCACCGTCAACCGCTTCTGCGCTTCTGGCCTGACGGCGGTGCAGATGGCGGCCGACCGCATCCGCGTCGGTGAGGCCGACGTCGTCATCGCCGGCGGCGCGGAGAGCATGAGCATGGTGCCGATGAGCGGGCACAAGCCTTCCTTCAACCCGGCTGTCTTCGAGCGCGACGAGAACGTCGGCATCGCCTACGGCATGGGCTTGACGGCGGAGAAGGTGGCCACGCAGTGGAAGGTGACGCGCGAGCGCCAGGATGCCTTTGCACTCGCCTCGCACCAGAAGGCCCTGGCGGCCATCGCCGCCGGGCAGTTCAAGGACGAGATGACGCCCGTGACCGTGGTCGATCGCTTCCCGGACCTCGCTCGGGGCGAGGTTGCCACCCGCACGCGCACCGTCGACATCGATGAGGGCCCGCGGCCCGACACCTCGCTCGAGGGGCTGGGGCGGCTCAAGGCGGTGTTCGCCGCCAAGGGCTCGGTGACGGCGGGCAACAGTTCGCAGACGAGTGACGGCGCGGGCGCGCTCATCCTCGCCAGCGAGCGCGCGGTCAAGACCTTCGGCCTGAAGCCGCTGGCGCGCTTTGTCAGCTTCGCGGTGCGCGGCGTGCCGCCCGAGATCATGGGCATCGGCCCGATCGAGGCCATCCCCGCGGCGCTGAAGGCGGCCGGCCTGAAGCTCGACGACATCGGCTGGATCGAGCTGAACGAGGCCTTCGCCGCGCAGGCGCTGGCGGTGATGGACACCGTGGGCCTGGACGCGAGCCGCGTCAATCCCATGGGCGGCGCGATCGCGCTCGGCCACCCGCTGGGCGCCACCGGCGCCATCCGCTCGGCCACGGTGGTGCACGCGCTGCACCGCCACCAGCAGCGCTACGGCATGGTCACGATGTGCGTGGGCATGGGCCAGGGCGCGGCCGGCATCTTCGAGCGCGTCTGAAGAAGGAGCACGACGATGAGCACCCCCCACATCCGTACCGGCGTGGCCGACGGCGTGGCCATGATCGAGATCGCTCGTCCCGAGCGCAAGAACGCACTCACGGGCGAGATGTACATCGCGATGGCGCAGGCCCTGCGTGCAGCACAGGCCGACGGCCAGGTGCGCGCGGCGCTGATCACCGGCCAGCCGGGCATCTTCACCTCGGGCAACGACATCGAGGACTTCATGAGCCGCCCGCCCGGCATGGGCAGCGACACCGAGGGCTCGCCGGTCTTCCAGTTCCTGCACGCGCTGGCGGTGTTCGAGAAGCCTGTGGTCGCCGCGGTGACGGGCGCAGCCATTGGCGTGGGCACGACGATGCTGCTGCACTGCGACTTCGTCTACGTCAGCGACGAGGCGCGCCTGGCCATGCCCTTCGTCAGCCTGGGCCTCGTGCCCGAGTACGCCTCGAGCCTGCTGGTGCCGCAGCTCATGGGCCACCGCCGCGCGGCCGAGAAGCTGCTGCTGGGCGACCCCTTCACCGGCGAGCAGGCCGTGGAGTGCGGTATCGCCAACGCGGTGCTGCCTGCGGCCGAGGTGCTGCCGCACGCGCGCCGCGTGGCCGAGCGCTTCAAGCAGTTGCCCCCCGGCGCGGTGCGCGACGCCAAGCGCCTGATGCGTGGCCACCAGCGCGAGCAGGTGCTGGGTGCCATCCGCACCGAGGGCGAGGTCTTCACCCGCCGCCTGCGCAGCCCTGAAGCCCAGGAGGCCTTCCAGGCCTTCCTGCAGAAGCGCAAGCCGGATTTCAGCCGCTTCGAGTAGAGCAGCCCGGGTCGGTCGAAGGGCTCGGAGCGATCGGGGCCTTTCTCGAGGGCACGGACAAGCTCGGCAAACGGCCTCGAACCCTCGTCCTTGTCTGGTCCGGTGCGGACACGCCTGACACGTCCCCGCAGACCTTGATGGGCCCAGCGGTCAGGAGTAGGTCGCCCCGCCCAGGCACTTCAATCCGCGGTCGCGACCCAGGGGCACCACGTGATGCCCGGGGCCCAGCTCCCGGGCCAGCGCCAACGCGGCCACCACATTGAGGCCCGTCGAGCCCCCGCCGAAGGTGCCCTCTTCTCGGGCCAGTCGACGGCACATCGCGAAGGCTTCTTCCTGGTCGATGGCGCTGACTTCGGCGATGCGATCCCGGGCGTGCCGTCGATGGACGAGGTGATGTCGTGGCCGTGGGCCATGGGGTGAATTTGATGAGCTGGTGGTGGGCGTGTGTTGAACTCTGAGTGTGTCAGGCACGGCGATTGGGGCAGCTCCGCGGAGATGGTCCTGATTCTGCGCACCTCCCCGCCGTCCCCTCACCCGGCATCCCAACGGTTCAGACTGGAGTCCTCTCCTCCAAGTACCAGATCTCCATACCCAAGGCCATCCGGGCAGCGCAGCATTGGGAAGCGGGCGTGACCTTCGGCTTCATCCCGAAGGGCACGGGCGTGCTGTTGGTACCTGTGCCCAGACTTCAGACTCTCAAAGGCATGGCCCGTGGCGCATCACCCGAGGGCTGCTGTGATCGGTCGGACCAGGTCTGATGGTCGTGGTCGACACCTCGGCATGGGTCGAGTGGCTGATCGGCTCGGCCACGGCGCGCAGGACAGAGCCGCACTTGCCGACTCCGACTGATTGGGCGGTTCCGACCATCGTGCAGTTGGAGCTGGCGAAGTGGCTCACCCGTGAGGTGGGGGAAGAGCGCGCCGACCAAGTGATCGCCTTCACGCAGATATGTCACGTCGTTGCGCTCGACACCCCCATTGCGCTGGCCGCAGCGGAGGCAGCGCGGGCGCACAAGCTGGCGACTGCGGACGCCATCGTCTTCGCCACGGCACAAAACCAGGGAGCATCCCTCGCTGACCTGCGCGCTCATTTCAAGGGGCTGCCTGCCGTGACGCTCATCGACAAGGGCAAGAACTGAACGATGGGTTCGCCCTGGCCCATCTCCCCATGCGCGAGCCCGTAGCCGTTGACGGTGGTGAATTGCTTGGGCGGCAGGGTTGTGGTCATGCGATGGTGCTCCAGGTGTGTGGTGGGTCAGGCGTCACCGCGGGGACTCTGCGCCCTGTTCAGGCCGCGGGCTTGCCCGCCACGCCCGCACGGCGCAAAGGCGCTTCGCGAATCGGCAGATGCACCAGCGCCGCGCCCACGGCCAGCAGGATGTCGACGTACCAGATCCAGTCGTACGACCCGGTGGCCTCGAACACCTGGCCGCCCAGCCAAGCCCCCAGGAAGCCGCCGATCTGGTGCGAGAACATCACGACGCCGAACAGCGTGGCCATGTTGTCCGGCCCGAAGAACTTCGCCACCAGCCCCGCCGTGGGTGGCACGGTCGCCAGGAAGGTCAGCCCCATCACCGCGGAGAAGGCCAGCACGACCGGGCCGGTCTTGGGCGCGAGCAGGAACACCAGCACGGCCAGCGCACGCGTGGCATAGACCAGCGACAGCAGCGACTTCATGCGCCAGCGGCCCATGCCCCAGCCCGCGGCCACGCTGCCCACGATGTTGAACAGGCCGAGCAGGGCCAATGACCAGCCGGCCCAGGCGGTGGGCAGCCCGCAGGACGCAATGACACCCGGCAGGTGCGTGGCGAGAAACGCCACATGAAAGCCGCAGACGAAGAAGCCGGCACCCAGCAGCAGGTAGCTGCGGTTGCGAAACGCGTCGTGTAGTGCTTCGCGCGTGCTCAGGACCTTCTGCCCAGCGGGTGCGGCCTGCAGTGAATTGCCGCGCAGCAGGAATGCCGCCGGCAGGCACAGCAACACCAGCAGACCCATGACCTGCATCGCGTTGGCCCATCCCAGACCCACCATCAGCGTGGCCGCGATGGGCGCCAAGGCGAACTGGCCGAAGGAGCCGCCGGCGTTGACGATGCCCGCAGCCAGCCCCCGGCGTTCCGGTGGGATCAACCGCGTCGTGGCGGCCATCAATACGGCCGGCCCAGCCATGCCCGCCCCGCCCGCCGACAGCACACCGATGGCCAGGATCAGCCCCCAGGTGCTCGTCATGTAGGGCGTGATGAAGGTGCCTACGGCCACCAGCAGCGCGCCGATGAGGAGCACGCGCCCGGCACCGATCTTGTCAGCCATGACGCCGGCGAACGGCTGCGTCAGCCCCCACCACAGCTGCCCGAAAGCGAAGGCCAGACTGATGCTGGCCAGGCCCAGGCCGGAGGCGGTGTTCAGCGGCGACAGGAACAGACCCATGGTCTGGCGCGTGCCCATGGTCAGCGCGAAGGTCCCGGCTGCGGCCAGCAGCACCAGCCACAAGGCGGTGCGCTTGTCTTGCGTCATGGGTGTCTCCTGCGCAAGTCGGGGCCGAGTTCTGCCTGAGCGTGGCCGGAGGTGGGGGCATGGTTTGCGCTCACGTGATGGCGCTCCTGATCAAGCGAAAGGTGGTGGCGATGGGTTGCAGGTGCTGCGCTTCCGGCAGGCGGCGACGGCTGGACACGCGTATGCCCTCGTTGAACAGCATCAGCATGGCGGCCAGCTCCTCGGCGCGTGCGGGCGTGGCGCCGGCATCCCGCAGGCAGGCCTGGAAGACGCGTTGCATCTCGCCCAGGTAGTGGCTGGCCCGGCCAGCCAGCTCCTCGTCCACGCCGGCCATCTCGAGCACGGTGTTCACCAGCATGCAACCCCAATGAGCCTTCGCACCGCGCGCGGTGACGACGCTGCGCTCGAAGAAGTCTTGCAGGGCATCCACCGGCGGCCTGTGCGCGCGGGCGTGCTCGATCAGGTCCAGCGTGCGCGCCGCCCACAGGTCCAGGCACTCGATGAAGAACGTGCGCTTGTCGGTGAACGCGGCGTAGAAGCTGCTGCGCCCGATGCCCATGGCCTGCAGCAGATCGGCCAGCGTGGTGGCCTGGTAGCCCTGGCGCCAGAACAGCGCCAGCGCCCGGTTGACGGCTTGGGATCGGTCGAATTCGATGGGGCGGGCCACACTTGAATTCTGGACTGATCAGTTCACAATATCAAGTCAGCCACGCAAAGGACCTGCCCGTGACCAAACCCGTCTGCCTGATCCTTGGTGCCGGTGCCGGCATCGGTGGCCATGTGGCCAAGCGCTTCGCACGCGAGGGTTACCACGCCTGCCTCGCGCGCCGCAGCGATCAGGCGGGGCTGGAAAAGCTGGTGGCCGAGATCGAGGCCGAGGGTGGCTCGGCCAGCGGCTGCCTGCTCAATGCGGTCGAAGAAGGCAGCATCGAGCAACGAGTCATCCACATCGAGGCCCAGGTCGGCCCCATCGCCGTGGCCGTGTTCAACCTGGGGGCGCAGATCGGCGACCGCGGACTGGCCAGCACCACACTCAAGCAGTTCGAGATGGGCTGGCGCATGGCCACCTTCGGCCTGTTCCGTCTGGCGCAGGTGCTGTTCCCGTACATGGAGCAGCGCGGCAAGGGGGCGCTGCTGGTCACCTCGGCCACCGCCGCGATGCGTGGCAATGCGGGTCAGCACTCTCACGCCGCGGCCATGGGCGGGCGGCGCATGCTGTGCCAGTCACTGAACGCGCAGTTCGCCAGCAAGGGCATCCACGTGGCGCACATCGTGATCGACGGCGCCGTGGACGCGCCCGACACGCTGGGCAAGATGCTCGGCCCCGAGCGTTTCCAGGCGCTGCGCGAAAAGAAGGGCCTGGAGCATGACGGCCTGCTGGTGCCGGCCGAGGTGGCCAACACCTACTTCCACATCGCGCACCAGCACCGCTCGGCCTGGACCTTCGAGTTGGACCTGCGCGCCCATTCCGACCTGGCCTGGTGGAACCATGCGGGCAGTCCGGACCTCAGGTAGACGCGGCTCAAAATGAGCATGCATCCGTTCACTGCCGGCGGCACCGCGACCGCGAACCATCCACCTTCGAGGACCCCCATGAGCACCAAGACCCTGGAATTCCACTTCGACTTCGGCAGCCCCACCGCCTATCTGGCCTACACCCAGCTGCCGCGTATCGCGCAGGAAACCGGGGCCACCCTGGTGTGGCACCCCATGCTGCTGGGCGGCGTGTTCAAGGCCACGGGCAACGTGCCCCCCATCAGCGTGCCCGCAAAAGGCCGCTGGATGCACGAGGACATGGCGCGCTGGGCCCGGCACTGGGGCGTGCCCTTGGTGATGAACCCGCACTTTCCGATCGCCACTTTGACGCTGATGCGCGGCGCCTGCGGTCTGCTGATGCGCCAGCCGGAGGACTTCCACCGCTACGTCGACGCGATGTTCCAAGCGGCATGGGTCGCGCAGCGCAACCTCGGCGACGCCGATGAACTTGCCGCGGTCCTGACCGCCGCAGGCTTCGATGCCGCCGCGTTCATGGCCATGGTGGCGGACCCCGTGGTCAAGGCCGACCTGATCGCGCGTACCGAGGCCTCGGTGGCCCGCGGTGCGTTCGGCGCTCCGACCTTCTTCGTCGGCCAGCAGATGTTCTTCGGCCAGGACCGGCTGGACTTCGTTCGTGAGGCGCTGTCGGCCGCGTGAGGCGGGGCGCCCCACGAAGGCCTCAGAGTGACCCCGCCAGGCCATCCTGCAGAAGCGCAAGCCGGATTTCAGCCGCTTCGAGTCAGCGTCTTCCGGCCGGCCTGGCCGCTCAGACGGGGTAGATGATCGAGTTCGGGATCATCTCGCTGTCGTAGACGCACAGCCGCGCGGCAAACTTCAGCCCCTGCGGCGTGAGCACGATGGTGTCCAGGTAGCGGCCGACGTTGAACACCATCGTCGGCTCCGACAGCTTGGTGCGGAAGACGGCGTAGTTGGCCTCGCACTCGATGCGACCGCCGTCGATGCGACGCAGCACCGGCGCGCCGACGACGTGGCGCTGGTAGTACGGGTCGTGGAAGAGGGTCTCGCGGATGCCGTAGACGCGGTCCTTCAGCATGCCCCGGCCCTCGAAGGCCAGGGTGGCGAGCGGGAAGCCGCGCTCGAAGTTTTCGCGCGGCTGTAGGCGGTAGACGCCGTCCTCGGTGAAGAAGTCGGGCCACCGCTCCCAGCGGCCGGCGTCGAGCGCCGCAGCGTAGTCGGCGTGCAGTTGCACGACGCCGAGGTAGGTGGCGAGGTCCAGGCTGGCCCCGGGCGTCGCGGCCGCCACGGCCGCGGCGCCTGTGGCGGGAGACGGCTGCGGCGTCATGCCTCCATCACCTCGCGCCAATAGCGGTACATGCCGCGGATCAGGGTCTCGGTGACCATGTGCTCGGTGTCGCCGACCTCGCGCCCGCCGAGTTCCGCCACGGTGCGGTGGAAAGGCTTGGACTCGAAGGCCTGCTGCGAGAACTCGATCACCTCGCCGTCGTCGGCTGAGACGAAGCCCGCCGGACCGAACAGGTTGGCCTGGCGCAGCCGCCGGCGCGTCATCTCGTTGCTGTCGTCCTCGAAGCCGAAGTGCGTCCAGACGAAGTCGAAGCTGCCCGGGCCGCGGGGCTGGATGTGGCGCGTGGACACGCTGTTGACCTGCTGCTGCAGGATGACGCTGGGGAAGATGGTCGTCATCACCGCCGTCGGCCCGCCCCACCAGGGCTCGGGCACGATGTCCAGGAAGCTCGGGTCGTTGAGCTTCATGCTTTCCTTGAAGCTCGAGACCTGGGTCACCTGCGCGGCCTGGCCGGCGGCGCCGCGGGTGGAGATCATGGCGGCGTGGCGGTGGCGCGCGTCCATGCGCAGTTGCGAGCGGTTGTCGGCGCGCCACAGGCCGAAGGTGACGAACCAGGTGTGCAGCAGGCCCGGGTGGTAGGGGTCCTTGATGTTCTCCTGCATCAGCTTCCAGTTGCCCGGGATGCGCTGGCGGTTGTAGCCCAGCAGCACCAGCCGCCGGCCGTCGAACAGGCGGTCGAACCAGCGCAGGATCTCGGGGCCGAGGTAGTCCTCGAAGGGCTCGACCGCGGGGTCGAAGGCGGCGAAGACCACGCCGCCGCGGCGCGCGACCTGCAGCCGCGTCAGCCCGTGCTGCGCGAGATCGAAGTCCGCGGGCATGCCGCCCAGCACCTCGCCGTCCTGGCGCACGCCGCGCCGCAGGGGCACGTTGCGCAGCGCGCCGTCGGGGGCGTAGCTCCACTGGTGGTAGGGGCAGGTGAAGATCTGCCGGTTGCCGTGGCGCTCGCGGCAGAAGCGCATGCCGCGGTGGGCGCAGACGTTCTCGACGACGTGGATCGTGCCGTCGGCCGCACGTGTCATCAGCACGGAGCGCTCGCCGATGGCAGTGCGCTTGAAGTCGCCGGGGTTCGGGATCTCGGCCTCGAGCCCGACGTAGCACCAGTGGCCCCGGTAGAAGAAGCGCTCGAGCTCGCGCCGGTACAGCGCCTCGTCGGTGTAGGCGACGAAGGGGATGCGGTGCGTGCCGTCGCCCTCCCAGCGGGGCGTGTCAGGGAACAGGGTGTCGTCCATCGCAGTGGGCGGGCGGCGAGATTGCCGGGGCGGCTTTCAGGCGGTGGCCGGCGCGGCGCCGTCCTTCACGACCTTGCCGCCCTGCACGATCATGGCCAGGTGCTCGCCCTGGCCGCACAGTACCGTCACGTCGGCCAGCGGGTTGCCGTCCACCAGCAGCAGGTCGGCTGTGGCCCCCGGCGCGACCACGCCCAGGCGGCCGTCCATGCGCAGGACGTGGGCGGCGTGGATCGTGGCCGCGCGCAGCGTCTCGGCGGCGCCGAGTACGCCGGCACGCAGCGTGAACTCGTCGGACTGCAGGCGGTGCGACTCGCCCAGCAGGTCGGTGCCCAGGGCCATGCGCACGCCCGCGGCGGCGTAGATCTCGAGCGAGCGCAGCCCGGCGGTGCGCACGTTCTCGATCTTGGCCACCGACTCCGGCGGCAGCCCGAGCGCGGCGCCTTCGTTGGCCAGGGCTTCGTAGGTGACGAGCGTGGCACGGCGATCGCACCGTGGTCGGCCATGACGCGGGCCGCCTCGGCATCGACAAGGTTCCCGTGCTCGATGGTGCGCACGCCGCAGCGCACCGCGCGCGCGATGGCGCGCCCGGTGTAGGCGTGCGCCATCACGTAGGTGTCGGCGTTTGACGCTTCCTCGACCGCGGCTCGGACCTCGTCCTCGCTGAAGCCGAGGTAGTGGATGGGGTCGGTGGGCGAGGCCACCCCCCCCGAGGCCATGATCTTGATCTGCGTGGCGCCCATCTGGATCTCCTCGCGCACGGCGCGACGGATCGCGTCCACGCCGTCGACGACGCGGCCGATGGCGCCGACCTTGGGCGTGCAGGGGCAGGGTTCGATGACGTCGCTGCGTTCGCGGAAGTCGCCGTGGCCGCCGGTCTGCGACAGCGCGCGGCCTGCCGGGAAGATCCGCGGGCCCTGGACGGTGCCCGTGCGCACCGCCTCGGCGAGCGACCAGTCGGCGCCGCCGGCGTCGCGCACGGTGGTGAAACCGCGCATCAGCATGCCGCGCAGGATGGGTACCGCCCGCAGCACCGCCAGCACATTGGGCATCCGGGCCAGGCGGCCGATGTTCAGCATCGAGGCGAGGACATGCACGTGGCAGTCGATCAGCCCCGGCATCAGCACGCGGCCGCGGGCATCGACGACGCGCGCGCCTGGGGCGCTGATGGGCTGTTCGCTGACGCGGCTGATGGTGTCGCCCTCGACGAGGACGAAGCGGTCCTTCAGCAGTGTGCCGGAGGCGGCGTCCAGGATGTCGGCGTGTTCGAAGAGGATCATGGCGCGCGTTGTGTGACGGGGCCGGGCCCGGGGGAAAGATGATGCCATGCTCGGCGCCGTGCGGGTGCCTTTGCCGATACCCGCCATCGGTGGGGCCGGACGCGCGGCGCGTTCGTGCTGGTAAGCTGATCCGTGCGGGTTGCGCAGGGCCTCGCGGCCGGCCCGCAGGCGCCCCTGTCTCTTCAATGGCCCGGCGCTCGAAGCGAGGCTCCCGTCGTCCCTGAATCCCGAAGCCTGCCCATGAACCATTCCGCTGACGATTCCTCTGCCGCCATCACCGGGGCCGCGCTCGCGCTGCGAGAGGCCCGCGCCCAGCGCCGCCCGATCGCCCCGATCTCCGTCTCGCACGGCATCGCCGGCGTGGAGGCCGCCTACGCCGTGGCCGAGCTCAACACCCAGGCCCGGTTGCTGGAGCCGGGGCGCCGCATCGTCGGCAAGAAAGTGGGCTTGACCTCGAAGGCGGTGCAGCAGCAGCTCGGCGTGGACCAGCCCGACTTCGGCGTGCTGTTCGACGACATGGAGGTCCTCGACGGCGACGACGCCCCGATGGCGCGCCTGATCCAGCCCAAGGTCGAGGCCGAGGTGGCCTTCGTCATGGGGCGCGACCTGGCCGGCGAGATGCCGACCTGGGGTGAGTTCCTGAATGCGGTGGCCTGGGCGCTGCCGGCCATCGAGATCGTCGACAGCGCGATCGCCGACTGGAAGATCAGCCTCGTCGACACCGTGGCCGACAACGCCTCCTGCGGGCTCTACGTGCTCGGCGACCAGCCGGTGGCGCCTGGCGCGCTCGACTTGGCGGGCATCGGCATGCGGCTGCGTGTCAACGGCCGCGTGGCCTCTGTCGGCACTGGCGCGGCCTGTCTGGGCCACCCGCTGCGCGCGGCCTACTGGCTCGCGCGCACCATGGCCCGGCGCGGCCAGACGTTGCGCGCGGGGGAGGTCATCCTGTCGGGTGCTCTCGGGCCCATGGTCCCGGTCCAGGCCGGTGATCTGGTGCAGGTGGAGCTCGGTTCGCTTGGGCGTGTGGGGTGCCGGATGACCTGACCCGGCGGCGCCTGTGGATTCCGCCGCGGTGCGCGCTCGATCGCCGGGCGGCGCCGCGCCTGGCGCTCAGTCCTGCGGCACCGGTCGCGGCCGGCCGTCCTTGTCGATGGCCACGTAGGTCAGCGTGGCCTCGGTGACCTTGACCACCTGCGGGTTGGCCGGGTTGCGCTCGGCGTAGACCTCGACATGCGCGGTGATCGAGGTGCGGCCGACGCGCTCGATACGGGCATAGAAGCTCACGACATCACCGACGGACACCGGCTGCTTGAACAGGAACTGGTTGACGGCGACTGTGGCGATCCGCCCGCGCGCCACCCGCGCCGGAAGGATGGCGCCAGCCACATCCACCTGGGCCATCAGCCAGCCGCCGAAGATGTCGCCGTTGGCGTTGACGTCGGCCGGCATCGGCACGACGCGCAGCACGAGTTCTCGGCCATCCTCCAGCATGGGTGGGGACATGCGGGTGCGGAGCGCCCAGGCGGCTTCGGTGTTCATGGCGCGGGGTATCGCCCTGTGTGGGGCTGCCGCTCAGCCCGCGAACTCCAACGGCCGCCCGGCCTGGGCCGAGGCCTCGCGCGACAGCGTGGCGAAGAAGTCGCCCCCGTCGCGCGTGTCGAGCCAGCGCCCAGCGACGTGGCGGTAATGGTAGCCCCCGGCGCGCGAGGCGAGCCACAGTTCGTGCAGCGGCGGCTGGGTGTTGATGATGATGCGGCTGCGGTCCGGGAAGATCAGCTCCAACAGGCCGCCGGTGCGCTGGCTGTCGATGTCGATCACGTCGTCCTGAAGCCAGCGGTCGGCCGTGGCCTCGATCGAGGCGAGCACGGCGCCGGTCAGGCGGTGGTACTCGCTGTCGCTCAGCGGCGTGGCGGCGGGCGCAGTGGCAATCCCTGCGGTGACGGTGGCAGTGGACATGGTGGCTAGAATTTCGAAATGAATCGTCGTGCGACGCCGTCGAGTGTACCGACGCCCCCCTCGTCCAGGTGGCATCCGACGGCCGTGACCCTCGCTGCGTCACCGTTTCTGGCGCGGCGCCGGGGTTTCGGGCGGCTTTTGCTCTGTGCAGCCCTGGCCTTTGGCGCCGCAGGTTGCGGGCAGAAGGGGCCTCTGTACATGCCAGGGCCGGCCAAGGCCGCCCGCCCCCTCCCGATGCAAGTCGCCCCCGGGCCAGCGTCCGTGGCATCCCCACCTGCCGCGTCGGGCTCGGCGCCGGCAGCCGCACAGGTGCTGTCTCCGGCCCCCGTCCCTGCGGCACCGGCCTTGGCGCCCGCGCCCAGCGCGCCGGCGTCCGAACCTGCAGCCTCTGCGGCTGCGCCTGCTTCTTCCTCCCCGACCCCATGACCACGCTGCCCGGCTCCCCCTGGCTCGAGCGCCGCGGCGCCGGGCTCTGGTTCGATGGCTGCGAACTCGGTGCGCTCGCGCGCGAGTTCGGCACGCCGCTGTACGTGTACTCGCGCCGCGCCATGCTCGCGGCATTGGCGGGCTACCAGCGCGCGCTGGCTGGGCGCGAGCACCTGATCTGCTATGCGATGAAGGCGAATTCGTCGCTGGCGGTGCTGCAGACCTTCGCGCGCGCCGGCTGCGGCTTCGACATCGTCTCGGTGGGCGAGCTCGAGCGCGTCATCGCCGCCGGGGGCGACCCCGGCAAGACGGTGTTCTCGGGTGTGGGCAAGACCCCGGCGGCGATGCGCCGCGCGCTTCAGGCCGGAGTGCGCTGCTTCAATGTCGAGAGCGAGCGCGAGCTCGAGGTGCTGTCCGGGGTGGCGCAGTCGCTAGGCGTCACCGCCCCGGTCAGCCTGCGTGTCAACCCCGACGTGGACGCCGGCACCCACCCCTACATCTCCACCGGGCTGCGCGGCAACAAGTTCGGGATCGCCCACGAGCGCGCGGTCGGCGTCTACCGGCGCGCGGCGGCACTGCCCGGGCTGCGCGTGGAAGGCATCGACTGCCACATCGGCTCGCAGATCACCCAGGTCGAGCCCTACCTCGACGCGCTGGACCGCGTGCTCGACCTGGTCGAGGCGGTCGAGGCCGCAGGCATCCCGTTGCACCACGTCGACCTCGGCGGCGGCCTGGGCATCACTTACACCGACGAGACGCCGCCCGCGACCGAGGGCTTCGTCACCCGGCTGCTGCAGCGCATCGACGAGCGCGGGCACGGCCACCGCACGGTGATGTTCGAGCCCGGGCGCTCGCTCGTGGGCAACGCCGGGGTGCTGCTGGCCGAGGTGCTGTACCTGAAGCCCTCGACGGGCGAGGGCGGGCGCAACTTCTGCATCGTCGACGCGGCGATGAACGACCTGGTGCGCCCGGCGATGTACGAGGCCTGGATGCGCATCGAGCCCTGCCACCTCCGCGCCGACACCCCGACCCAGGATTGGGACGTGGTCGGGCCGGTGTGCGAATCGGGCGACTGGCTGGGCCGCGACCGCGCGCTGGCGGTGCAGCCGGGCGACATGCTGGCGGTGCTTTCGGCCGGCGCCTACGGCATGACGATGGCCAGCAACTACAACAGCCGCGGTCGCGCCGCCGAGCTCATGGTCGACGACGGCCGTGCGTCCCTGATCCGCGAGCGCGAGGATGCACGTTCGCTGTTCGCGCTGGAGAGGCTGCTGCCGGCGGGGTGAGAGAGCCCTGCAGCAGCGGTGGCACGGCCGACGGGTGCCCCGGGCCGAGGGGCTTGGCTCCTCGGCCCGGGAACGATCGGTGCCCTTCACCGCGAGGGGGAGGGGAGCAATCCCCGCGTTGCGCGCAACCTGGCTCCAGGGCGCCTGCCGCGTGGCCCTACCTCAGCGCCAACCCCCGCCGCACCACCACCGGCTTGCCCCCATGCTGGCGCTTGCACATCCAGTGCGCCAGCGCGGCGTCCAGGTAGTCGGCGTGGCCTGGGAACCAGTCCACCAGGGCTTCGGCGAAGCCGCGCGCCGGCTCCAACTGCCCCTGCCCGGCCAGGCCCAGCACCTCGTCGGCGGAGCGCAGTACGGCGGCGTGCTCGTCGATATGGCATTGGCGCGGCGGGAACTCGGTCTCGGTCATCCAGGTGTCTTCCTGGGCGAAGTGCTCCCGCAGGTGCGCCACCATCGCGGCCAGGGCGGCCGGCAAGTCGGCCGCGTCCGCGTCGCGCAGCGCCCGCGCACGAGCGACGAACTCCTCGTGGACGGTGTCCATCGGCGTGTAGCCGAGCAGGAAGGTGTCGTTCCAGGCGAAGTCGGCGCCCTTGGAGGGCATCTCGGAGAGGGTGGGGTCCATTCGGCTCATCGACGGGCTTGCAGCCACAGTGACGCCGATTGTCGTCCCGGTCTCGGTTAAGGTATCGGCATGACCGCGCCTTCGACGAATCCTGCCCCGCTGCTCGACGAACTCCAGGCGCTCGGGGCGCCGGCCTGGTACCTCGATGCCGTCGGCGCGCCGCAGGGCTCACGCTTCGTGCCGGCGGACGATGGCACACCACTGCACCTGGTGGAATGGAACGCGGGCGAGCATGCGAAGCCTGCCTTGCTCCTGCTGCACGGCTACCGAGCGAACACGCACGCCTGGGACGCGATCGCGCCCTTCCTGACGTCCCGGTACCGGGTGTCTGCGCTTGACTGGCCCGGCATGGGCTGCAGCGGACACCGCCGTGCCTATGGTGATGCGTACGCTGCGGCGGCCGACCTGCCGGCGGCCATGGACGCGCTCGGCGGCGGGCCGGTGACGGTGGTGGCCCACAGCTTCGGCGGCTCGGCTGCGGTGCATGCGGCGCACCGGTGGCCGCATCGCTTCGCCCGGCTCGTCGTCGTCGACTCCTACATCCCGGTGCCCGGCATCGATACGCCACCGCAGGGCCAGGCCGTGGGGCCGCGGCGGGTCTACGCCAGCCGCGGGGAGATCCTGCAGCGCTTTCGCCTGATGCCGGCGCAGCCCTGCCCGCCCTGGGCCTTGCACCACATGGCGCACCACTCGGTGCGCGAGGGCCCCGAGGGCTGGGTCTGGCGCTTCGATCCTGCCTTGCCGGCGCGGGTGCTGGGCTACGAGACCTGGCAGGCCTGGCAGACGCTGCAGACGCCTGTGGACCTGATCATCTGCGCTCTGAGCCTGGTGGCGCAGGCGCGCGACCGACTGCAGGCCCTGGCGGCGGCCCGCGGGCGCACCACAAACTGGCTCGAGGTGCCTGGGGCCTACCACCACGCCATGATGGACCAGCCGCAGGCCCTGCGCGAAGCGCTGCTCGGTCTGCTCGAGTCGCCTGCCATGCAAGCGGCCGGCGCGACCAACTAGATCCGGCCTTCCTCGACCGCGTGGCAGGCCACGCGGATGCCGCCGATCGTCTGCAATACCGGCCTTTCCGTGCTGCAGCGAACGTTGGCGTGCGGGCAGCGCGGGTGGAAGGCGCAGCCTGCCGGCGGGTTCAGCGGGTTGGGCACCTCGCCTTGCACGGGCGTGCGGGCACGACCGGACATGCGCACGTCGGGGATCGCGTCCAGCAGCATGCGCGTGTAGGGATGACGCGGCCGCGCGAACAACTCGGCCTTGGGCGCCAGCTCTGCCAGGCGGCCCAGGTACATCACGCCGACCTCGTCGCTGACATGCCGCACCACCGCCAGGTTGTGCGAGATGAAGAGGTAGGTCAGGCCCTGCGCACGCTGCAGGTCCTTCATGATGTTGAGCACCTGGGCCTGCACCGACACGTCCAGCGCCGAGGTCGGCTCGTCGCAGACCAGGAACTCCGGTTGCGTGGCCAGCGCGCGCGCGATCGAGATGCGCTGCCGTTGCCCGCCCGAGAACTGGTGTGGGAATTTCTGCACGTCCGCGGCGGCCAGGCCGACCGACTGCAGCAAGGCCGCCACACGCTCGTGCTGGGCGTCCTCGCCGGCCACCAACCCGTGCTCGCGCAGCGGCTCGGCGACGATGTCCAGCACCTTCCAGCGCGGGTTCAGGCTCGCGTACGGGTCCTGGAAGATCATCTGCATGCGCCGGCGCAGCGTGCGCAGCGACGCGCCGGCAAGCGTGGCGGTGTCCTGCCCGTCGAAGATCACGCGCCCGCGCGTGGGCGCGTACAAGCCCACCAGCAGCCGCGCCACCGTGCTCTTGCCGCAACCGGACTCGCCCACCAGGCCCAGGGTGCGCCCGCGTCCGATCGCGAAGCCGACGTCGTCGACCGCGTGCAGGAGTTGTCGGGGCTTGCCCTCGACGACACGGTTCAGCCATGGCGCGGAGACGTCGAAGGTCTTGGCCAGGCCGTGGACTTCGACCAGGGGGCGGACGCTACCCGGCCCCGGCGGTGTGGATGGCACGCCCTTCGGCGCACTGGCGGCGGTCATTGGCTCGGTACTCATCGACCACCCCCCGGACCGGGCGTGGCCAGCCAGCAGGCCGCGCGTGTGGCGCCGGCGCGCGCGAGCTCGGGCCGCTCGCGGCGGCAGCGGTCCTCGGCCTTCGGGCAGCGTGGATTGAAGGCGCAGCCGGGCGGGATGGCGTTCAGCCGAGGCATCGCGCCCTCGATCTGCTGCAGCCGCTCGCGCTCCTGGTCCATGGCCGGGATCGACCCCATCAGCCCGGCGGTATAGGGGTGGGCCGGGGCGTGGATCACGTCGTGCACCGGACCGATCTCGACGATGCGGCCGGCGTACATCACGGCCACGCGGTCGCAGGTCTCGGCGATCACGCCCATGTCGTGCGTCACCAGCATCACGGCCGCGCCGTGCTCGCGGCAAAGGCGCTTGAGCAGGGCGATGATCTGGGCCTGGATGGAGACGTCCAGTGCCGTCGTCGGCTCGTCGGCGACGATCAGCCGCGGCTCGGCCGCGAGCGCGAGCGCGATCACCACGCGCTGACGCATGCCGCCGGAGAACTGGTGCGGGTAGTGGTCGATACGCGCCTCGGCCGCCGGGATGCCGGTGTCCTGCAGCAGGCGGATGGCGCGCGCTCGCGCCTCCTGGGCGCTGACGGGGCGGTGGGTCTGGATCGTCTCCACCAACTGGCGGCCCACGGTGTACAGCGGGTTCAGCGAGGTCAGGGGATCCTGGAAGATGGCGCCGATCTCGCGCCCGCGGATGGCGCGCATCTGCTCGTGCGGCAGGTGGTCGATGCGGCGGCCGTCGAACACGATCTCGCCGCCGGCCACCCGCCCGGGCGGCTCGAGCAGGCCGATGATCGACGCGCTGGTCAGCGACTTGCCTGCGCCGGATTCGCCGACCACGCCCAGCACCTCGCCTGGGGCGATCTCGAAGGACACGTCGTCCAGCGCCAGCAGCGTGCCGCGGCGCGTGGGGAACTCCACGCGCAGGTGGCGCACCTCGAGCAGGGGCTTGTCGGCGGTCACGGCCATCACCTCAGCCTCGGATTGATCGCGTCGCGCAGCCAGTCGCCCAGCAGGTTCACGCTCAGCGCGATCAGCAGCAGCATCAGGCCAGGGAAGATGGTGATCCACCACTCGCCCGAGAACAGGAAGTCGTTGCCGATGCGGATGAGTGTGCCCAGCGAGGGCGCGGTCGGCGGCACGCCCACGCCCAGGAAGGACAGCGTGGCCTCGGTCAGGATGGCCTGGCCGACCTGGATCGTGGCCAGCACCAGCACCGGCCCGAGCACGTTGGGCAGCACGTGGCGCACCATGATGCGCCCGGGCGAGACACCGATCACGCGCGCGGCCTGCACGTATTCCTTGTTGCGCTCGACCATGGTGGAGCCGCGTACCGTGCGCGCGTACGGTACCCAGCCGGTGAGCGAGATGGCGAAGATCAGCACGCCGAAGGCCAGGGCCTCGTGAGCGTTCGGGAACATCGCGCGCCCCACGCCGTCGATCAGCAGCGCGACCAGGATGGGCGGGAAGGACAGCATCACGTCGCACACGCGCATCAGGAAGGCGTCGAGCCGCCCGCCGACGAATCCCGACAGCAGCCCCAGGCTGACCCCCACCACCACCGACAGCAGCACCGAGGCCAGGCCGACGAACAGCGAGATGCGCGCGCCGTACATCAGTGCCGAGAGGATGTCGCGTCCCTGGTCGTCGGTGCCGAGCAGGTAGCGCAGCCGGCCTTCTTCCATCCAGGCCGGGGGCAGGCGGCCGTCGCTGAGTTCGAGCTTGGCCAGGTCGAAGGGGTTGTGCGGTGCCACCCAAGGGGCGAAGACGGCGCAGAAGACGCAGACGAAGGCGATCACAGCGGCCACGATCGCGACCGGCGAGGTACGGAAGCTGAACCAGACGTCACTGTCGAGAAAACGCGCCCAGGCACCGGGCGCTGTGCCGGGCCCTTTGGCGGCGGCGGTGGGGGCGGCGGGCGTGCTCACGTCGTCCTCTCGATGCGCAGGCGCGGATCGACCGCGAAATAGAGCAAGTCCACCGCCAGGTTGATCAGCACGAAGATCAGCGCGATCAGGCACAGGTAGGCCGCCATCACGGGCACGTCTGCGAACTGGACCGCCTGTATGAACAGCAGGCCCATGCCCGGCCACTGGAACACGGTCTCGGTCACGATGGCAAAGGCGATCAGGCCGCCGAGCTGCAGGCCGGTGATCGTGATCACCGGCACCAAGGTGTTCTTGAGCGCATGCCCGAAATAGACCGCGCGGTCGTGCAGGCCGCGGGCGCGCGCGAACTTGATGTAGTCGGCGCGCAGCACCTCGAGCATCTCGGCGCGCACCAGGCGCATGATCAGCGCGAGCTGGAAGACCGCCAATGTCAGGGCCGGCAGGATCAGGTGCAGCAGGCCGTCGGCACTGAGCAGGCCCGTGCTCCAGCCGCCGATCTGCACCGTGTCGCCACGGCCGAAGCTCGGCAACCAACCCAGGAAGACCGAGAACACCAGGATCAGCAGGATGCCGATCAGGAAGGTCGGCAACGACACCCCCAGGAGCGACACGGCCATCGCGAGCTGGGCGCCGAAGCGCCCGCGTCGCAGCGCCGCGTAGACGCCCAGCGGGATGCCGATCAGCAGGGCCAGCACTGCGGCCGCCAGCGCAAGCTCGAAGGTGGCCGGGAAGCGGTCGGCGATCAAGGCCGAGACCTTGCGGCCCTGGCGCAGGCTGATCCCGAATTCACCCCGGACTGCATTGCCGGCGAAGACCGCAAACTGCACCGGGAAGGGCTGGTCCAGGCCCAGTTCCTTGCGCAGCCGGTCTTTCTGCTCCTGTGTCGCGTCCTGCCCGAGCAGGCTGGTCACGGGGTCGCCCACATGCTGGAACAGCATGAAGGCGAGGAAGCCCACCGTCATCATCACGACGACAGCTTGCAGCAGACGGCGAAGGACGAAAGCCAGCATGGGGAATTCGCGAAAGGGCGCGAGTATCGGCCCTTCCGGGCTCGCCGGCGGGTGGGGCTAGGGAAAGTCCCTTGCGGCGCTCGTTGATCGGCGTCGAAGCCCTGTCGCCGGCCTCGCCGCAAGGCGAGGCCGTGGCGGATCGGCTGCCGCTACACGCGCGCCAGTCCGAGCAGGTGGGCCATGTCCTTGAAGAAGATGCGCACGTGGGCCATGGGCTTGCGGCGCACCAGCTCCTTGTTCATGTAGGCCTCGAAGGTCAGCTGCTGGACATCGCGATCGCGACAGATCGCCACGAAGCGCTCGCGCCGCTTGTCGCTGCTGTACCAGAAGCGCTGCATGAGGCCCAGCACCCAGAAGACCTTGCCGTGGGCCTTGAGG
>CAIRBF010000430.1 GCA_903876715.1 uncultured beta proteobacterium | reverse complement strand
GCCCGGCCGGCCCACCAAGTAAGCCACGGCCCCGCTGCCCTGCCCGTCCAGTCCGGCGCCGGCGCCGTTGCGCGGGCGGTGGCGGCCTTCGCCGAAGCTCAGCAGCGTGTTCGTCGTGCCGCGCCAGCCGCACTTGTGGTTCAGGCCGGCCAGCGTGACGTCATTGCGCTCGCCGGTGAGCCGACCCTCGGCGTCGACCATGCGCTTGGGCACGACGAACAGCGAGATGCCGCGCGTGCCCGGCACCAGGCGGCCGTCGGGCCCGGGGATCTTGGCCAGCACCAGGTGGACGATGTTCTCGGTGAGCTCGTGCTCGCCAGCCGAGATCCACATCTTGCTGCCGCGCAGGCGAAAGCGCGGGCCCAGCGGGTCGGCCTCCCAGGCGACATCGCCTCCGGCGTCGGGCTCGGCGCGCGTGGCCACGTCGCTCAGGCTCGAACCCGCCTGCGGCTCGCTCAGGCACATCGTGCCCGACCAGCGGCCGGCGAACGCCGCCAGCGCGAACACGCGCTGCTGCGCTGAAGTGCCGTACGCCATCAGCAGGTTGGCGTTGGCCGTGGTCAGCATGCCCGCACCGATGCTGACCGAGGCGCGGGCGAAGAAGGCGTTGGCCGCCGCCTCCACCGTGTAGGGCAACTGCATCCCGCCGATGGCGGCGTCCTGCGCGGCCGATAGCATGCCCGAGGCCGCATAGGCGTCCCAGGCCTCCTGCGTGGCCTGCGGCAGCACCACGCGCAGCCCACCCTCCGGGTCGGCCTCGGCGCGCGGCTCTTCGGTGTCCACCAGCCGGTTGAAGGGCGCGAACTTCTCGCGCGCGATGCGCTCGCAGGTGTCGAGCACGGCATCGAAGGTCTCGCGCGCGTGCTCGGCAAACCGCTCCCGGGCGGTCAGGGCTGCGACATCAAGCCACTCGTGGAGGAGGAAATCGACAGTGCGGCGCATGGCGGGTGCACGCGCGTCAGAGAACCTCGAACACCCCAGCGGCGCCCATGCCGCCGCCCACGCACATCGTCACGCACACGCGCTTGGCGCCGCGGCGACGGCCTTCGATCAGGGCGTGGCCGGTCAGGCGCTGGCCGCTCACGCCATAGGGGTGGCCCAGCGCGATGGCGCCGCCGTTGACGTTCAGGCGGTCCATCGGGATGCCGAGACGGTCGGCGCAGTACAGCACCTGCACCGCGAAAGCCTCGTTCAACTCCCACAGGTCGATGTCGCCGACCGTCAGGCCCAGGCGCTGCAGAACCTTGGGTACCGCAAAGACCGGGCCGATGCCCATCTCGTCGGGCTCGCAGCCCGCCACCGCGAAGCCCAGGAAGCGCCCCAGCGGCTTCAGGCCCTTGCGCTCGGCGTAGGCCTCGCTGACGACGACGCAGGCGCCCGCGCCGTCGCTGAACTGGCTGGCATTGCCGGCCGTCACCACGCCGCCGGGCAGCGCCGGGCGGATGCCGCGGATGCCGTCCACCGTCGTGCCCGGGCGCAGGCCTTCGTCGGCGCTCACGGTGACCTGCTTGCTGCGCAGGCCCAGCACCGCGTCGGCCACGCCGGCGGTCACCGTGCAGGGCACGATCTCGTCGGCGAAGGCGCCGCGCTCCTGCGCCGCGCAGGCCTTCTGCTGGCTGCCGGCGCCGTACTCGTCCTGCCGCTCCTTGCTGACGCCGTAGCGCTTGGCCACCATCTCAGCCGTCTGCAGCATCGGCCAGTAGATCTCGGGCTTGTGCGCCTTCAGCCAGGAATCCTCGAGCATGTGCAGGTTCATCTCCTGCTGCACGCAGGAGATGCTCTCCACGCCGCCGGCCACGTAGACGTCGCCCTCGCCGGCCACCACGCGCTGCGCGGCCATCGCGATGGTCTGCAGCCCGCTCGAGCAGAAGCGGTTCACCGTCGCGCCGCTCACGGTGATGGGCAACCCGGCGCGCAGCGCCACCTGGCGCGCAATGTTGGCGCCGGTCGCGCCCTCAGGGTTGGCGCAGCCCATCAGCACGTCCTCCACTTCGGCGCCCTCGATGCCCGCGCGCTGCACCGCCGCAGCCACCGCGAAGCCGCCGAGCGTGGCGCCGTGGGTCATGTTGAAGGCGCCCTTCCAGCTCTTGGCCAGGGGCGTGCGGGCGGTGGAAACGATGACGGCACGGGTCATGGGGGGTCCTCGGCGATAACGTGGGCTTGCTTCAGTGGTCATACCGCCGTTCGTACTGAGCTTGTCGAAGTGCCCGCGTGGGCTTCGACAGGCTCAGCCCGAACGGACTGTCAGGTAATGGTCTTGGCCTCGGCCGCCAGCTTCGCCAGCAGCGGGGCGGCTTGCCAGAACTCGGCGTCGTCGTGCGGGTTGGCGGCAAAGCGCTTCATCGACTGCACCACGTTGAACAGGCCCTGCTGGTCGGCCCAGCACAGCGGGCCGCCGCGCCACAGCGGGAAGCCGTAGCCGGTGAGGTAGACCATGTCGATGTCGCTGGCCTTGCTGGCGATGCCCTCCTCGAGGATCTTCGCCGCCTCGTTCACGAGCGAGTACACCAGGCGCTGCACGATCTCCTCGTCGGAGATCTTGCGCGGCTTGATGCCGAGCTCGGCGCGATGCTTCTCGATCATCTCCAACACCACCGGCGAAGGGATGGCGTCACGCTTGCCCGGCGCGTAGTCGTACCAGCCCGCGCCCGTCTTCTGGCCGTAGCGGCCCATCTCGCACAACAGGTCGGCAGTCTTGCTGTAGCGCAGGCCCGGCTTCTCGACGTAGCGGCGCTTGCGGATGGCCCAGCCGATGTCGTTGCCCGCCAGGTCGCCCATGCGGAAGGGCCCCATGGCGAAGCCGAACTTCTCGATCGCGCGGTCGACCTGGGCCGGCGTGCAGCCTTCCTCCAGCAGGAAACCCGATTGGCGGCTGTACTGCTCGATCATGCGGTTGCCGATGAAGCCATCGCACACGCCGGACACCACGGCGGTTTTCTTGATTTTTTTGCTGATGGCCATCACGGTGGCCAGCACGTCGTGCGCCGTGGCCTTGCCGCGCACCACTTCCAGCAG
>CAIRBF010000429.1 GCA_903876715.1 uncultured beta proteobacterium | reverse complement strand
CGCCGCCGGCGGCCTGCGGCACCACCAGGGTGACGGGCCGGCTGGGGTAGCGCTCCTGCGCGCCGGCGGTGCCGGCGGCCAGGGCGATCAGGCTGGTGGCCAAGAGGCTGTGGGCGAAGAGGCGGCGGCGTAGCGTCATCGGGTCATCTCCTGCGGGGTGGGTTGGGGCGCGGGCCGCTGCCTGCGGACTGCGCGCGAGACGCGGTTCTCGGGGACCGATGAGAACATTCTGCGGCGCGGCGTGCAGGCGCGGAATGACCGGCTCGCGACGCCAGCTTTCGCAGGACGTGAAAGCGGGGCGGGGATGGGCGCGCCGCTGCGGGGCTGCGCCGGTGGGTGGCGGGGGCGCGCGCTGCCCTTGCGCGCCCGGCGGTGTGTCAGCGAGCCGAGGGCGGCTCGGGCGCGCGCTGCAGCAGGTGCTCCAGCAGCAGCCGCACGGGCCGCGGCTGCGCGCCGAGGTCGCGCGCGCCCAGCAGCAGGCTGCGCAGCGCCCAGGCGTCGGCCAGCGGCAGGCGCGCGAGGCCCATGGATGCGAGGTGCGGCCGCACCGCGGCCTCGGGCAGCACGGCGATGCCCAGGCCAGCGGCCACCATGCGACACATGGCGTCGAAGCTGCGCACATGGATGCGCACCCGCAGCCGCCGGCCCAGCGCGCCGGTCTCGGCGGCCAGGCGCTGCGCGAGCGAGGTGTCGCGGGGCAGGCTGACGAAGTCGAACTCCATCGCCGCGGCGAACTCGAGCGCGCCGCCGCCGGCCTGCAGCTGCAGCGGGTGGCCGGCGGGCACGACGAGTGTGAGCCGGTCGTCGCGGTAGGGCTGGGTCTGCAGGCCCAGCGGGTCGGTGCGGTCGGCAAAGATCGCCAGGTCGGCCCGGCCGTCGACGACGGCGAGCACGGCCTCGCGGCTGTTGGACTCCTCGAGTTCGAGCCGGATGCCGGCGTGCACGGCGGCAAAGCGCGCCAGGTCATCGGGCAGGAACTGCGTCACGGCCGAGGTGTTGGCCGCCAGCCGCACGCGGCCGACGACGCCGCTGGCGTGGTCGGAGAGGTCGGCGGCGAGGTGGTCGACGTCGGCCAGGATGCGCTGCGCATGCCGCTGCAGCGCCTGCCCGGCCGGCGTGAGCGTGACGCCGCGCGAGTGGCGCTCGAACAGCGGCGCGCCCACCGCGTCCTCCAGCTCCGTGATGCGCCGGCTCGCCGCCCCGACCGCCAGGTGCGCCTGCGCCGCGCCGCGGCTGATGCTGCCGCTGCGCGCGACGCGGCTGAACAGCGCGAGCGAGACGAGGTCGAGGCGGTGCAGGTTCACGTCGGGTCCGAGGATGCGGGGCTGGAATTTACAGCTTCAGCGTCTGGAGCTGGATCTGTAAAGACCGGGCTTTCGGGAGCGCTTGCCGCTGCAGGGAATCGAATTCCTGAGGCCGTGGAGCGCTGCTCCCCCTGCAGGCGCGGACCCTGGTGGGGCCCGGGCTCGGTTCTCCGCCACCCCTCTCTCAGATCCCCAGCGGGTCCACGTCCACCGCCCAGCGCAGCACGCCCTTGTGCTGAGCGCGCAGCGCGTGCAGGCCGGGCAGCCAGGCGGCGAGCAGGCGCTGCAGGGCCGCGCGCGCGGGTGACTCCAGCAGCATCTGCATGCGCTCGACGTCGGCCACGCGCGCCACGTGCGGGGGCACCGGGGGGTACAGGGTCACCGGGGCGGACTCGGGCAGCGCCGCGGCGGCGTCGGCGGCGGCCTGCAGGAAGGCGCGCGCGTCCTGCGGTGTGCGCGCGTCGGCGCGCAGGAGCGCGAGGTGCGTGAAGGGCGGCAGCCCGGCCTGGCGGCGCTCGGCCAGTTGCTGCGCGGCGAAGGCCTCGTAGTCGTGGCGCTTGAGCGCGGCGTACAGCGCGTGCTGGGGGTGCCAGGTCTGCAGCCACATCTCGCTGCGTGCCGCGGCCTCGGCGTCGCGCCCGGCGCGGCCGGCGGCCTGCAGCAGCAGGCTGAACAGGCGCTCGCTGGCGCGGAAGTCGCTCGCGAACAGCGCGCCGTCGGGGTTGACCGCGGCCACCAGCGTGATGCGCCGGAAGTCGTGCCCCTTGGCCACCATCTGCGTGCCCACGAGCACGTCGACCTCGCCGCCATGGACGGCGGCGAGCTGGGCGTCGAGCGTGCCCTTCAGGCGCGTGGTGTCGGCGTCGATGCGGGCCACGCGCGCGCCCGGCAGCAGCGCGGCCATCTGCTCCTCGAGCTTCTCGGTGCCGCGGCCGATGGGCGCGATGTCGAGGTTGCCGCAGTCCGGGCAGGCGCGCGGCACGCGCTCGGTGTAGCCGCAGTGGTGGCAGCGCAGCGTGCGGTCGAGTTTGTGGAAGACGCGCCAGGCGCTGCAGTGCGGGCACTGGCTCTTCCAGCTGCAGGCACCGCAGTGCAGCACCGGCGCGTAGCCGCGGCGGTTGAGCAGCAGCAGGCTCTGCTCGCCGCGCGCGATGCGCTCCTCGATGGCTCGCAGCAGCGGCGGCGCCAGCGCCGGGGCGTTGTCGCCGCGCTCGCGTGGTTGCTGTGACATGTCGAGCAGGCGCACGCGCGGCATCGCGCCGCCGCCGATGCGCTGCGGCATCGAAAGCCGCCGGTAGCGGCCCTCCTCGGCGCGCTGCCAGGTCTCGAGCGAGGGCGTGGCCGAGCCCAGGACGACCGGCACGGCCTCGAGCCGGCCGCGGTAGACGGCCAGGTCGCGCGCCGAGTAGCGCGCGCCCTCCTGTTGCTTGAACGAGGGGTCGTGCTCCTCGTCGACGACGATCAGCCCGGGCCGCGCCAGCGGCGTGAAGACGGCCAGGCGGGTGCCGAGCACCAGGTCGGCCAGCCCCAGGTGCGCAGCCAGCCAGTGGCGCAGGCGCTGCGCGGGCGTGAGCGCGCTGTGCAGGCTGACGAGGCGGCGGCCGGGGAAGCGCTGCGCGAAGCGCGCCTCGAGCTGGGGCGTGAGGTTGATCTCGGGCACCAGCACCAGCACCTGGCGTCCGGCGTCGAGCACGCGCTGCGCCGCGCGCAGGTAGACCTCGGTCTTGCCGCTGCCGGTGGCGCCGTAAAGCAGCACCGGACGCGGATCGTCGACGGCCAGGCCCTGGACGGCCGCGTCCTGCTCGGCGGTCAGCGCAGGCAAAGCGGCGGCTCCGGCCGCAAGGGGGCCCTCCGGCGCCGTGGCCTTCATGGACTCATCCCCTGGGACTGCGCTTCGCGGATCGCGGTCGACGGCGTGCTCCTTGTGCAGCCGGGCCACGCGCTTGGCGAGCTGGGGCCCGGTGAGCTTGCGCAATTCGGGCGGCAGCACCGACAGCGCCAGCTCGCCGGTGCCGCGCTGGTAGTAGCCTGCGGCGAAGTCCACCAGCGCGCGCCAGGCCTGTGGCAGCGGGGGCAGCGCGTCCAGCGGCTCAGCGATCTCGCGCAGGGCCAACAACGGCGCGCCGTCTTCCGGGGGCGCCGCCGGGCCCCAGACGAGGCCGGGCACGGTGCGCCGGCCCAGCGGCACCCGCACCAGGGTACCCGCCGGCCAAGGCCTGGGCGCCAGGTAATCGAGCACGCCGCCCAGCCCGGCGTGCTGCGGCGTCTCGACCGCCACCGCGAGCCGGATCGACGCGCCCGGCGACGGGTCCGTCGGCGTGTGGCTCGGTGTGTTCATCGGCGCGGGGGCCTGGCGGGCGCCGCCCGGGATCTGCATGCCACGGCCGCGCCGCGCTGGTCCTGCGCATGCTCAACTTGCCGCTGGAATCTCGCGCTGAACCGAGAAACTTCCCCCAAGTGCATGATGTTCAAGGGATTTTTGACCTGTCCACGTCTTCTGTGGATAACTTTGTGGGCAAGCCGGGAGCGACGTCGCCAAAGGCTTGATCTGTCGCGGTTTCTGTTGGATTGCCTCATTTCTCAGCAGGCCACCGAATCTCGAAGAATCAAGGACTTAGCGCATCCCCTTCCTCGGCGCTCCGGTCACGGTGCCGGCGCAGGGGGTGGGCGCCTGCTCAGCGCGCTCGTGGGGATAAGTAGGCACCAACTTGAGCTTCGGCGGCCCGGGCGGGCCGCCGTGCGTCTCAGCGCAGCGTCTTCGAGTGCCGGTGGACGGCTTCGACCAGCGCGCTCACGTGCTCGGGCGGCGTGAACTGGCTGATGCCGTGCCCGAGGTTGAAGATGTGGCCATCCCAGCGCCCGTCAGGCCGCTGCGGGCGCCCGAAGCTGTCGAGCACGGCCGCGCCCTCGCGCGCCACCGCCTCAGGTGGCGCGAACAGCACGTTCGGGTCGAGGTTGCCTTGCAGCGCGACACGGTCGCCCACCGCCGCCCGCGCCCGCCCGAGGTTGACGGTCCAGTCCAGGCCGACGACGTCGGCGCCGATGGCAGCGATCTCCTCCAACCAGGGCCCGCCGCCCTTGGTGAAGACGATCACCGGCACGCGCTGGCCGTCCTTGTGGCGTTGCAGCGCGCCGACGACCTGCTGCGTGTAGCGCAGGCTGAAGCGCTGGAAGGCACCGTCGGCCAGCACGCCACCCCAGCTGTCGAAGACCATCACCGCCTGGGCGCCGGCGTCGATCTGCGCGTTCAGGTAGGCCGCCACCGCGCGCGCGTTGACGTCCAGGATGCGGTGCATCAGGTCGGGCCGGCCGTAGAGCATGGACTTCACGAGCCGGTAGTCGTCCGAGCCTGCGCCCTCGACCATGTAGCACGCCAGCGTCCAGGGGCTGCCGGAGAAGCCGATCAGCGGCACCCGTCCGGCCAGGGCGCGACGGATCGAGGTCACGGCGTCGAAGACGTAGCGCAGGCGCTCCATGTCGGGCACCTCGAGCGCGGCCACGGCGGCTTCGTCGCGAACCGGGTGCGCGAAGCGCGGGCCCTCGCCCTGGGCGAAGCTCAGGCCGAGCCCCATGGCGTCGGGCACGGTCAGGATGTCACTGAACAGGATGGCCGCGTCCAGCGGGTAGCGCTCCAGCGGCTGCAGCGTCACCTCCGTGGCGAAATCCACGTTGGTCGCCAGCCCCATGAAGCTGCCGGCCTTGGCGCGTGTGGCGCAGTACTCCGGCAGGTAGCGCCCGGCCTGGCGCATCAGCCAGACCGGCGTGTGGGGCGTGGGCTCGCGCAGACAGGCGCGCAGGAAACTGTCGTTTTGGAGAGGGGCGAACATCATGCGATTATGACCAGCGCGCTGGACACCTGGAAGTGTCTTGTTCGGCGAGGCGAGGGTCTGGGGTCGGTGGCGCTGTCCTCAGCGATCCCCTTGTCTTGCATTGACAGCGCGCATGCTCGTGCCCGAACATCGCCCGTTTTGACAGCGCTCGAGCCGCGCAGGGAGTAGACGATGGATGTGAAGGCAGCGGTGTCGTACGAGGCGGGCAAGCCCTTGGTCATCGAGACCGTGCAGTTGGAAGGACCCAGGGCCCTGGAGGTGCTGGTCGAGGTCAAGGCCAGCGGGGTGTGCCACACCGACGAGTTCACCCGCTCGGGTGCCGATCCGGAAGGGCTGTTTCCCGCGATCTTCGGCCATGAGGGCGCCGGCGTGGTCGTTGACGTCGGGGTGGGCGTGACCACCTTGAAGAAAGGTGACCATGTCATCCCGCTCTACACGCCCGAGTGCCGCCAGTGCAAGTCCTGCCTGTCGCGCAAGACCAATTTGTGCACGGCCATCCGCGCCACGCAAGGCCAAGGGCTGATGCCCGACGGGACCAGCCGCTTCTCCATCGGCGGACGCAAGATCCACCACTACATGGGCTGCTCCACCTTCTCCAACTTCACGGTGCTGCCCGAGATCGCGCTGGCCAAGGTGCGCGAGGACGCGCCGTTCGACAAGATCTGCTACATCGGCTGCGGCGTGACCACCGGCATCGGCGCGGTCATCAACACCGCCAAGGTCGAGCCGGGCGCCAACGTGGTCGTCTTCGGCCTGGGCGGCATCGGCCTGAACGTGATCCAAGGCGCCCGGATGGTGGGCGCCAACATGATCATCGGCGTGGACATCAACCCGTCCCGCAAGGCCATTGCGGAGAAGTTCGGCATGACGCACTTCGTCAACCCGAAGGAGGTCGGCGGCGACCTGGTGGCGCACCTGGTCGCACTCACGGGCGGCGGAGCGGACTACTCCTTCGAGTGCATCGGCAATGTCGACGTCATGCGCCAGGCGCTCGAGTGCTGCCACCGGGGCTGGGGCGTGAGCGTGGTCATCGGCGTGGCCGGCGCCGGCCAGGAGATCAAGACGCGGCCCTTCCAGTTGGTCACCGGGCGCGTCTGGAAGGGCTCGGCCTTCGGTGGCGCGCGCGGCCGCACCGACGTGCCGAAGATCGTGGACTGGTACATGGACGGCAAGATCGACATCGACAGCCTGATCACCCACGTGATGCCGATCGAGCGCATCAACGATGCCTTCGACCTGATGCACGACGGCAGCTCCATCCGCTCGGTGGTCACCTTCTGATGACGCTCAAGAAGGTTTCCGACAGCCGCTGCTTCGGCGGCGCGCAGCAGGTGTGGTCGCACGAGTCCGAGGCCACGGGATGCACGATGCGTTTCGGCTTGTTCCTGCCGCCGCAGGCGAGTGCCGGCCGCGTGCCGGCGCTGTGGTGGCTCTCCGGGCTGACCTGCACCGAGGAGAACTTCATCGCCAAGGCGGGTGCCCAGCGGGTGGCGGCCGAGCTCGGCCTGGCGTTGGTGGTTCCCGACACCAGCCCCCGCGGCATCACGCTGCCGGGGGATCGGGACAGCTGGGACTTCGGGCTCGGGGCGGGCTTCTACGTCGATGCCACCCGCGAACCCTGGTCGCGTCATTACCGGATGCGCCGCTACGTCGCCGAGGAGCTGCGCACCCTGGTCGAGGCCGAATTTCCTGTGGATGGAGCGCGCACTGCGATGTCCGGCCACTCGATGGGTGGGCATGGGGCGCTGACGATCGCGCTGTCCACGGCCGGCTGGATCCGCAGCGTGTCGGCGTTCGCGCCGATTGCCGCGCCGATGCGCTGCCCCTGGGGCGAAAAGGCGCTCGGTGGTTATCTCGGGGAGGACCGCGCTGCATGGGCGGCGTACGACGCCACGGCGCTGCTGCAGTCGCACGGCTGGTCCGGCCCGCCGATCCTGGTCGACCAGGGCGAGGCCGACCCCTTCCTCGCCACCCAGTTGCGGCCCGACCTGCTGGAGCAGGCTTGCGTGGCCGCCAAGGTCCCGCTGCGGCTGCGCAGGCAGCCGGGCTACGACCACGGCTACTTCTTCGTGTCGACCTTCATCGAAGACCACCTGCGGCATCACCGCGTCCACCTCTGAGGCCGCGCACCCGCGGCGACGTCGACGCACTCGGCCTTGTCGGTCTCTGGGCGCTCCAGGCGCATACCTGCGTTGGGCGAGGCTGCGTCATGACACGACCTTGAATTTCGACAACTGCATCCGGCGGCCGAGCGGGTTAGTCTTCGCCCGCCGTCCTGCATCCGCGGGATGTCCATGATCAGGAGAGCACCGTGCCCCGATTCACCGTCAACGGCCAGCCCGTCACCGTGGATGCCGATCCCGACACGCCCCTGCTGTGGGCGCTGCGCGAAGACCTGCAGCTGACCGGTACCAAGTTCGGCTGCGGCATGGCGCTGTGCGGCGCCTGCACCGTCCATATCGACGGGCAGCCCGTGCGCTCGTGCTCGATGGCGCTGAGCGCGGTGGAGGGCCGGCAGGTGACGACGATCGAGGCCGTGGGCGCCACGCCCGCCGGGCAGGCGGTGCAGCAGGCCTGGATCGCGCGCGACGTGCCGCAGTGCGGGTACTGCCAGTCGGGCCAGATCATGAGCGCCTGCGCGCTGCTGGCCGACAAGCGCCAGCCCAGCGATGCCGACATCGACGCCGCGATGAGTGGCAATGTCTGCCGCTGCGGCACCTACAACCAGATCCGCGCCGCCATCAAGGACGCCGCGGTGGTGCTGAACAAGGGGGCCTGAACATGCGCGCACTCCTGGACACACTGAACACTGCCGGCCGCACCAGCCGCCGGCGCTTCGTGCTGGGTACCGGCGCGGGCCTGGCCTTGGGCTTCGTGCTGCCCGGCGCCGTCGTCGCCAGCACGGCGCCCGCTGCTGCCAGCTTCACCCCGAACGCCTGGCTGCGCATCGCGGCCGACGGCACCGTGACCGTGGTCTGCGGCTCAGCCGAGATGGGGCAGGGTGTGCACACCGCGATCCCGATGATGGTGGCCGAGGAACTCGACGCCGACTGGAAGACCGTTCGCGTCGAGCAGGCGCCGGTGGACCAGGCCTATGCCAACCCCGCCTTCGGCATGCAGGCCACCGGGGGCTCGACCACCGTGCGCGGGCACTGGAAGGTCGTGCGTGAAGCGGGCGCGGCCGCGCGCTCGATGCTCGTGGCTGCTGCGGCCCAGCAATGGAAGGTGGAGCCCGGACAGTGCCGCACGGCCGAGGGCCAGGTGATCCACCCGGATGGCAGCCAACGCCTGGGCTACGGCGCGTTGGCCGAGGCCGCCGGCAAGCTGGCCCCGCCCAAGGCGGTGACGCTGAAGGACCCGAAGGACTTCAGGATCATGGGCCAGCCGCTCAAGCGCCTGGACACCGCGGCCAAGGTCGACGGCAGCGCCAAGTACGGCATCGACGCCCAGGTGCCGGGCATGCTGGTGGCGGTGATGGCGCGTGCGCCGCAGCCTGGCGCCAAGGCGGTGCGCGTGGACGACACCCAGGCCAAGGCCGTCAAGGGCGTGAAGTCGGTCATCACCCTGCCCAGCGGGGTGGCGGTGCTCGCCACCGGCTACTGGGCGGCGAAGAAGGGCCGCGACGCGCTGGTCGTCGAGTGGGACCTGGGGGACAAGCGCGGCTTGTCGTCCGAGGGTGTGCGCACGCTGCTGACCGAAGGCGCCAACGCGGCCGATGGGGCCGTGGCGCTGTCGGCCGGGCAGGCCGACGAGGGGCTCGCGGCCGCCGCGCGTCGCGTGGCGGCCACCTACGAGGCGCCTTATCTGGCACACGCCTGCATGGAGCCGCTGAACTGCACCGCCTGGGTGCGCGGCGATGAGGTCGAGATCTGGGCCGGCACACAGAGCCAGGGCCCGGCCCAGGGCATCCTGAGCCAGGTGGCCTCGGTCCAGCCCGCCAAAGTCAAGATCCACACGATGATGCTGGGCGGCGGCTTCGGCCGGCGCTTCGCGCCGGACTTCGTGATCGACGCCACGCTGTTGTCCAAGATCAGCGGCGCCCCGGTCAAGCTGATCTATACCCGCGAGGACGACATGGCCGCGGGCTTCTACCGCCCGGCCTCGGTCGTGCGCTTCGAGGGTGGGCTGGATGCCGGCGGCACGCTCGTCGCGCTGAAGGGCGGCGTGGGTTCACCGTCCATCATGGCGGGGTCCGGGTTCATGCAGATCCCGCCCAGCGGCGTCGACTCCTTCGCGATGGAGGGACTCAACGACCACCCCTACGACATCCCGAACCAGCGCCTGAGCTACGGCCGGCGCGAACCCGGGCCGCAGGTGTGGTTCTGGCGCTCGGTGGGGCATTCGCAGAACACCTTCTTCATCGAAAGCTTCATCGACGAGCTGGCCGCTGAGGCGAAGCAGGACCCCTTCGAGTTCCGCCGCGCGCTGCTGGGCAAGCAGCCGCGCTACAAGGGCGTGCTCGAGGCGGCGGCGCAGAGAGCCGGCTGGGGCAGCCCGTTGCCGGCCGGCGTGCACCGCGGCATCGCGGTGGGCCAGTCCTTCGGCAGCTACGTGGCCGAGGTGGCCGAGGTCTCGGTGGCTGATGACGGCACGCCGCGCGTGCACCGCGTCGTCGCAGCGGTGGACTGCGGGCAGATCGTCAACCCCGAGATCATCCGGCGTCAGATCGAAGGCTCCATCGTCTACGGCCTGACCGCCGCCTTGTACGGCAAGATCACCTTCAAGGACGGCCGTGTCGAGCAGGGCAACTTCCACGACTACCCGATGCTGCGCATGAACGAGATGCCGCAGGTGGAGGTGCACATCCTGCCCAGCACCGAAGGGCCGGGTGGCATCGGCGAGCCCGGCACCCCGCCCATCGCCCCGGCCGTGGCCAACGCGATCTTCGCTGCCACCGGCAAGCGCCTGCGCGCGCTGCCCTTCGATGCGGCGCAGTTGAAGCGGGCATGAGCGCGCCGGGCTGACGTGTGCCCGTCCTTCAAATCAAGGCGCGCCCGAGCGCGCGGTCCAGTTCCTTCGAGGTGCAGGAAGACGGGACCGGTCTCGCGACGCTG
>CAIRBF010000428.1 GCA_903876715.1 uncultured beta proteobacterium | reverse complement strand
CTCGCCGCGTAGGTTTCGGCCTGGCGCCGGGCGAGCGCATCGGCGACGACCCCGTGGGCTGGGCGGTGGCGCAACTGCGTGTCGTGCCGCCGATCGCCATCGTCGAGCCGGACGGCAGCCCGCGTGCTGACCTGCCGGCCGGCCTGACCTTGCGGAGTTCGGGTGACGGCTTGATGCACGCCTGGCAGCAGGCGATCGACACCGTTGCGGCGGTGCGCGCGCGCAGCGCCAGCCTGGGCGAGGCCGCCTTCCGGCGCGAGCAGACCGAGCGCGTCGTCATCCCGTACCAGCGCCTGGAGCACTGGAAGGAGGTCCAGGCCCGCGCCACCACCGCCGTGTACGGCCCCGCACCGGTGTACGAGCGCCTCTGGCACTTCTGGACCAACCATTTCACCGTCGCGCCGGGCACGATGCAGAACGACGTGCTCGTCGGCCCCTGCCAGCGCGCCCTGCGCGACCGCATGGGCGGCAACTTCCGCGACCTGCTCTGGACCGCGGTCACGCACCCGGCGATGCTGGTCTACCTGGACAACGTGCGCAACACCGGGCCGAACTCGCGCGCGCGGCGGGAGCGGTGGACCGCCGACAGCGTGAACGAGAACCTGGGCCGCGAGCTGCTGGAGCTGTTCACGCTCAGCCCGGCCGGCGGCTACACGCAGCAGGACGTGGAGCAGGTCACGCTGATGCTCACAGGTTGGCGGGTCCAGCGCCCGGACCGCTCCCACCGCCCCGGGGTGCCGCTGGGTACGCGCTTTGCCTACGACTGGCATGAGCCGGGGGCGCAGACGGTGCTGGGCCGGCGCTACCAGGCCTTGTTCAAGGCTGAATCCAAGCTCGAGGAGCTGATCTCCGACCTGGCCGCCCACCCGGCCACAGCGCGCCACCTGGCGCGCAAGCTGTGCGTGCATTTCATCGACGACGACCCGCCTGCCCAGGCGATGGCCGCGGTCGAACGCGCCTGGCTCGACAGTGGCGGGC
This sequence comes from uncultured beta proteobacterium, assembly GCA_903876715.1. Taxonomy (GTDB): domain Bacteria; phylum Pseudomonadota; class Gammaproteobacteria; order Burkholderiales; family Burkholderiaceae_C; genus Rubrivivax. Next base: position 7,174 of record CAIRBF010000428.1, on the reverse strand, counting down.
ATCTGCCCACGGTGCACGAGGCCTTGCTGCGTGCGGCCTGGCTCACCTTGGGTCACACGCGCAAGTTCGCCTCTCCCGAGGCCTGGTTCCTGCAGTTGCACCGCGCCAGCGGCGCCGAGCTGCCCCGGGCCTTGCCGCTGCCGGGGGAGCCGGGGCTCAAGACCTTCTGGGTGCTGGCCGACCTGGGCCAGCCCCTGCCGCGCTGCCCACAGCCCAATGGCTGGCCGATCCGCTCATCCGAATGGCTCTCGCGCGAACTCCTGGACCGGCGGGTGCGGCTGGCGCAATTGCTGGCCCAGGCAGTGGTGCGCAGCGCGGGCGCGACGGCGCGGGAGCGGGTCGCCGAACTCGTGGCGGCGGCGGGTGCGGGCCTCGGTGAGGGCCGCGCGCTGGCCGAGCAGGCGCTAGCCCAGCGCGACCCAGCGCGGGCGCTGGCGCTGGTCTGGCTGAGCCCGGAGTTCCTGTGGAGCTGAACATGGACCGCCGCCTTTTCATCGCCCGCGGTGGCCTGGCGGGTGCCCTGACGCTGGCTGGCCTGCCGGCTGCGCGCGCGCAATCGTCGGCCGATGCGCCGCGCTTGCTCGTCGTGCTGCTGCGTGGCGGTATGGACGGGCTGGCGGCGGTGCCGCCGGTGGGCGACGCGGATTTTGCGGCCTTGCGGCCGAGCATCGCCCCCGTCTCCCCGCTGCCGCTGGACGGGCGCTTCGCCCTGCACCCGGCGTTGCGCAACGCGCACGCGCTGTGGCAGGCCGGGCAACTGGCGGTGGTGCACTCCACCGGCTTTGCCTACGCCGGTCGCTCGCACTTCGAAGGGCAGGACGTCATGCAGAGCGGCGTCATGACGCCCTACACCTCGTCGTCCGGGTGGGTCGGGCGGGCGATGCAGGCGGCCGGGTTGGTCGGCGGTGTCGCCATCTCCATTCCGATGCCGCTGATCCTGCGAGGCGATCCTGCCGCCGCCACCGAGTATCCCAACTGGATGGCGCCGCCGCGGGCGGCGCTCGGCGCCGACGTGCAGCGCCTGTGGGCTGCAGACTCTGCTCTCGCGCCGTATGCGCGCCATCTGGCCGAGGACGACGGCCCCGGCATGGCAGGTCGCCGCCTGAACAGCAGGGCTGCCGAGTTCCAGGAGGCTCGCAGTCCGGCCAGCCTGGCACGGCTGGCGGCTGAACGCATGCGCGAGCCCGAAGGCCCGCGGGTGGGCCTGATCGACATCGAGTCGGGCTTCGACACCCACGCCGGGCAGGGCGCCGATGCCGGCCTGCATGCGGCCAAGCTCCAGGAACTCGACGGCATCCTGCAGGCCTTCCGCGAGGCCATGGGCGCGGCGTGGGCGCGATCGCTCGTCGTCACCGTCACCGAATTCGGCCGCACCGTGGCCGAGAACGGCACGGCGGGTACCGACCACGGCGTGGGCAGTTGCTGCTTCGTCGCTGGCGGGCTCGTGCCGCGCGCGGCCGTGCTGGCCGATTGGCGCGGGCTCAGGCGCGACGCGCTGTTCCAGGCGCGCGACCTGCCGCCGACGATCGACGTCAGCGCGGTCTACGCGCGCGTGCTGCAGCGCGTCTTCGGCCTCGACGAGGTGCTCGTGCAGGCGCAGGTGCTGCGGCACCGCCCGCATCCCCTGCTGAGGGACTTCCTTGCCTGAGGCGCCGAGCCCGGGCCCCGACCCCCTCGTCCAGCGCTTCATCGACGCGCTGTGGGTGGAGGATGGCCTGGCGGCGCTGACCCTGGCCGCCTACCGGCGCGACCTGGAGCATTTCGCGCGCTGGTTGCGCACCGACAGCGGCCGGGCACTGTCTGACGCGCGCGAGTCCGACCTGCTGGGCTACATGGCCGCGCGCCATGCACGCACGCGCGCCACCACCGCGAACCGGCGCCTGACGGTGTTCAGGCGCTTCTTCCGCTGGGCCGTGCGCGAGCACCTGTGCCAGGTCGACCCAACGCTGAAGCTGCAGGCCGCGCGCCAGGCGCTGCGCGTGCCCAAGACCCTGAGCGAGGCCCAGGTGGAGGCGCTGCTGGCCGCCCCCGACGTGTCCACGCCGCTGGGCCTGCGCGACCGCACCATGCTCGAGCTGATGTACGCCAGTGGCCTGCGCGTGAGCGAGCTCGTCACGCTGAAGAGCGTGCACGTGGGCTTGGGCGAGGGCGCGTTGCGCGTGACGGGCAAGGGCGCTAAGGAGCGCGTCGTGCCCTTCGGCTCCGAAGCCCACGCCTGGCTGCGCCGCTATCTGGCCGAGGCGCGTGGCGCGATCCTGCAGGGCCAGGCCAGCGACGCGCTCTTCGTCACCGCGCGCGGCGGGCCCATGACGCGCCAGATGTTCTGGACCCTGGTCAAGCGCCATGCCCGCACCGCCGGCGTCACGGTGCCGCTGTCGCCGCATACCCTGCGCCACGCCTTCGCGACCCACCTGCTCAACCACGGTGCCGACCTGCGCGCGGTACAGATGCTGCTGGGCCACGCCGACATCTCGACGACGACCATCTACACCCACGTCGCACGCGAGCGGCTGCGGCAGTGGCACGCGCAGCACCATCCCCGCGGCTGACGCGGCGCGCTTCCTCAGTCGCGCAGTTGTCCCAGTTCCTCGACCGTGAATCCCGCCCGCTCGCGGGCCTCGAGATTGAATGGCCCCTTCAGCCGCGGCGCGCCGTGCTGGGCGGCGAGGACGTCGTAGCAGGCCACCGGGTCGATGCCTGCACGTTCGCACAACCACCGATACCAATGGTTGCCGATGGCGACGTGACCGATCTCGTCGCTCAGGATCACGTCGAGGATGCGCACAGCTTCATGGTCGCCTGCCCGGGCGAGGCGAGCCTGCATCGGGGGTGTGGCGTCCAAGCCACGCGCCTCGAGCGTTCGCGGCACCAAAGCCATGCGTGCGATGGGGTCTTCTCGGGTACGTTCGGCCATGGCCCACAGGCCGTCGTGGGCGTCGAAGTCGCCGTAGTCGTGACCCAGGCTGCGCAAGTGGTTCTGCAGCAGGCGGAAGTGCTGTGATTCCTCGAAGGCCACCAGCCACCAGTCGCGGTAGAAGGCGGGCGGCATGCCGTCGAAGCGCCAGGCAGCGTCGAGCGCGAGGTTGATGGCGTTGAACTCGATGTGTGCCACTGCGTGCAGCAGCGCAGCACGGCCCGCGAGTGTGAAGGGGCTGCGGCGCGGCAGGGTGGCCGGGTCCACGAGCCGGGGCAGGGCGGGGCGGCCGGGCAGCGGCCGGGCCGGGTTCAAGCGCAGAGCAGCGTCGGCCACGCAGCCGGCGTGGCACAGCGCCCAGCCCGTCTCGACAGCGGCCAGCTTGCGCGCCGGATCGGGCTCGGACAGGGCATCGAGGGCCAGGCAGCGCAGCTCCATCTCTAGAATTGTCCACACGGGCGGTCGCAATACAAGCCCGTTCGATGTCGGCGACGATGCGCCGGCGGGTCCGGCGCGGTTTGATGGCGTCTTGGGCCCCTGCCGCCGGCTGCCGCTCTGCCCGTCTGTTTCGAGCATGCGTCGCTTGACGGTGCGGCCGCTTCCGCTTCCTCGCACCTGCCTTGGTGCGTACGTTCGTCACCCCCGGAGTCGATCTGTCCATGGATGCCCTGCACAAGTTCCTCTTCGACGGCCTGCCGGTGCGCGGCATGCTGGTGCGCCTGACGCAGAGCTGGCAGCAGGTGCTGGCGCGGCGCGGGCCGTCCCAGGGCGGTAACGGCCCCTTCCCGGCGCCGGTGCGCGCGTTGTTGGGCGAGATGGCCGCGGCCAGCGTGCTGATGCAGGCCAACATCAAGTTCAACGGCTCGCTGATCCTGCAGATGCACGGCGACGGCCCGATGAAGCTGGCCGTGGCCGAGGCCCAGCCGGATCTGCGCTTTCGCGTCACCGCGCAGGTGACGGGCGAGGTGCCGCAGGACGCCGCGCTCGAGGCCATGCTCAATGTCCACGGCCGAGGTCGCTGCGCGATCACGCTCGACCCCAAGGACCGCCTGCCCGGTCAGCAGCCCTACCAGGGCATCGTGCCCCTGCACGGTGACCAGCGCGAGCCGCTGCAACAACTCTCGCAGGTGCTCGAGCACTACATGCTGCAGAGCGAGCAGCTCGACACGCGGCTCGTGCTGGCCGCCGACGACCACACCGCCGCCGGCCTGCTGATCCAGCGCCTGCCTGTCGAGGGCGAGGCCAACCTGCAGGGCCGGCCTGGGGGCCGCAACGAAGATGAGATCGGGCTGAACGAGGGCTTCAACCGCATCTCGCACCTCACGGCGACCCTCACGCGCGAGGAATTGCTGGGCCTGGACGTCGACACCGTGCTGCGCCGGCTGTTCTGGGAGGAGAAGCTGCTGCGCTTCGAGCCGCAGTTCCCGCGTTTTGCCTGCACCTGCTCCCGCCAGCGGGTGGGGGGCATGCTGCGCGGGCTGGGCCGCGCCGAGGTGGACGACATCGTGGCCGAGCGAGGGCAGGTCGAGGTCGGCTGCGAGTTCTGCGGGCAGCAATACCACTTCGACGCCGTGGACGTGGGCGAGCTGTTCACGCCGACGGCGGATCACCCGCCCGGCTCGTCCGTGGTGAACTGAGTCTGTGCGCCGCCCCGCGCAGCCCTGGCTGCGGATAGCATCACCGCCATTCCATATCGCGCTGCCCTCACGATGAAAGCCGAGCACAACGAACTGCTGACCCGCGTCGGCCCCGGCACCGCCTGCGGCGCTCTGCTGCGCTGCTACTGGCAACCGGTGGCGCTGGCCGAGGAGTTCGACCCGAACGTCGACCCCGCGATGCGCCAGCGCCCGCTGAAGCGGCTGCGCATCCTCGGCCAGGACCTGGTGCTGTTTCGTGATGCCTCCGGCGTCTGGGGCCTGCTCGACCGCGACTGCCCTCACCGCGGAGCCGACCTCGCCTTCGCGCGCCACGAAGGTGACGGCCTGCGATGCCCCTTCCACGGGTGGAAGTTCGACGCCACCGGGCGTTGCGTCGACACCCCGGCCGAGCCCCTGGGCAGCCGCCTGTGCGAGCGCGTGCGCCAGCGCAGCTACCCGGTGCAGGAGCGCAGCGGCGTGCTCTTCGCCTGGTTCGGCGAGGAGGGCAGCGCGCCGCCGCCGTTCCCGGCCTTCGACTGCTTCACCGCGCCCGGAACTCACACCTTCGCCTACAAGGGTCTGTGGCGCTGCAACTGGCTGCAGGCCTTCGAGGTGGGCATCGACCCGGCGCACACCTCCTTCCTGCACCGCTTCTTCGACGACGAGCCACTGCAGGCCGTGGGCGCCAACGCCGCGGGCAAGCAGTTCCGTAGCGCAAGCGCGGGCGATATCGGCGGCGAGCGCTGGCCGATGACGCGCATCATGCGCGAGTTCCACCGCCCCGACATCCGCCACGAGCCCCGCCCCTGGGGGCTGCAGTTGACCACGCTGCGGCCGATGACGCAGGACCTGACGCACGTGCGCGTGACACAGGACGTCTTCCCGCACACCTTCGTGATCCCGCTGTCGGAGACGATGACCATCACGCAGATGCACGTGCCGATCGACGACACGCACACCTTTTGGGTGGCGGTGTTCACCAGCTACGCCGACCCGGTGGATCGGCAGGCGATGCGCGCGCAGCGCGCGAAGTACATCGCCGCGCCGGCTTACGTGCCCGTGCACGGCCGCCACGACGACTGGGGCTTCGACCCCGCCGAGCAGCGCAGCCGCACCTTTCTGGGCATGGGCGAGGAAGACATCAACGTCCACGACCAATGGGCCGTCGAGAGCATGGGTGCCATCCAGGACCGCACGCGCGAGCACCTGGGCAGCACCGACAAGGTCATCGCTGCGCACCGGCGCATCCTGCTGGACGCCATCGAGTCGGTGCGCGGCGGCGCTCCGGCCCCCGGTGTGGCCGACCCCGCCCTGGCCGCGCAGATGCGCGGGCCCGACTCGGTGGACGGCATCGCCCCGGCCGGCGCCTGGTCGACCTGGTGGCGCGAACGCGCCGACGCCCGGCGCGCCGGGGCGCCTTGGGCCGCGACCGTGGCCGTGGCCGCGCCTTTGACCGAGACGGCGCCGGGCTGATGGGCGCGAGCGGGCAGGGCATGGTGGCCGACTTCGCCGAACGCTGCGGCGCGCACGACGGGGCGCGCGAGCGGGCACTCGCCGAGCTCGAGCGTCGCTGGGCCGAGGGCGGGGTTGACCGGGTCCGCATCGCCTGGGTGGACCTGCACGGCCTGGAGCGCTGCAAGACGCTGATGCTGCCTGCGGCCCGGCGCGCACTGCGCGCGGGGCTGGGCCTGGTGAGCACCCTGGTGCTGAAGGACAGCTCCGACCGCACTGCCTACCCGGTCTTCGAGCCCGGCGGTACCGCCAGCCTGCCCGGCTTCGGGCAAGGCAACAACCTGATGCTGCTGCCCGACCCGGCCAGCTGGCGCGAGCTGCCCTGGGCCCCGCGCACCGGCTGGCTGCGTGCCGACCCTTGGTTCGACGACGGCACGCCGGTGGAACTGGACGCGCGGCGCGTGCTGCAGCGCGCGCTGGGCCGGCTGGCGCAGCACGGCATGGGCCTGCGCTGCGGGCTGGAGGTGGAGTTCCACATCTACCGCATCGAAGACGCCCAGGCCCAACTCGACCCTGCGCGCGCCGCCTGGCCGGGCGAGCCGCCGCGCGTGAGCATGCTGCACCCGGGCTTCCACTTGCTGTCCTCCGCCTGGACCGACATGGCCGACGAGGCCATGCAGATCGTGCAGCACACCGCGCAGGGTCTGGCCCTGCCGCTGGCCTCACTCGAGATCGAGATGGGGCCGAGCCAGTTCGAGGCCGTCTTCGACGCCTGCGACGCGATGCAGGCGGCCGACGACATGGCCCTGTTCCGCAACGCGGTCAGGCAGGCGCTGCGCCGCGCGGGCTACCACGCCAGCTTCGCCTGCCGACCGCCGTTCGCGCAGATCATGTCCAGCGGCTGGCACCTGCACCAGTCGCTGGTGGCGCTGAACGGCGGCGCGAACCTCTTCACCCGCGCCGAACCGGCGCCCGAGACGGGCCCGCTGGACGCCGCGCACACGCTGTCGGCCACCGGGGGGGCCTACCTGGCCGGGCTGCTGGCGCACGCGCGCGGCATGGCGGTGTTCTGCACCCCGACGGCCAATGGCTACGGGCGCTACCGCCCGAACGCGCTGGCACCGCAGGCGGTGCTGTGGGGGCGCGACAACCGCGGCGCCATGCTGCGTCT